>NZ_SPKJ01000014.1 GCF_009866965.1 Propylenella binzhouense
AGGCGCGATCGCGCCGGCCGCCGCACAGACGCCCGGAGGCCAGGCCGCGCCCGCGCAGGCCGCACCGGCGGCTCCGCCCGCCGGCGCACCGGACCCCAGCCAGAACCAGCCGCAGGTCCAGCCCTACAACCGCCAGACCGCCCCGCCCTCCTTCGCCGATCTCGCCGAGAAGCTGAGCGACAGCGTCGTCAACATCTCGACCTCCCAGCGCGTCACAGGCTCGCGCGGCATCCCGATCCCGCAGGTGCCGGAAGGCTCGCCCTTCCAGGAGTTCTTCGATGATTTCTTCGACCGCAACGGCCAGGGCACCCAGCCGGAGGAGCGGAGCCGGCGCGTGCAGTCGCTCGGCTCGGGCTTCGTGATCGACCCGTCGGGGATCATCGTGACGAACAATCACGTGATCGCCGATTCCGACGAGATCGTCGCCAACTTCGCGGACGGCCGGAAGCTCACGGCCAAGCTGATCGGACACGACCCGAAGACCGATCTCGCGGTCCTGAAGGTGGAGCCGCCCGCCCCGCTCAAGGCCGCGCGGTTCGGCGATTCCCGCAAGCTCCGGGTCGGCGACTGGGTGATGGCGATCGGCAATCCGTTCGGGTTCGGAGGCACCGTCACGGTCGGTATCGTCTCGGCGCTCGACCGCGACATCAATTCCGGGCCCTACGACCGCTTCATCCAGACCGACGCGGCCATCAACCGCGGCAATTCCGGCGGTCCGCTGTTCAATCTCGACGGCGAGGTGATCGGCATCAACACGGCGATCATCTCTCCGACCGGCGGCTCGATCGGCATCGGCTTCGCGGTGCCGACGGAGATCGCGGCGCCGGTGGTGGACCAGCTCCGCCAGTTCGGCGAGACGCGGCGCGGCTGGCTGGGGGTGCGCATCCAGGAGGTGACGCCCGAGATCGCCGAGAGCCTCGGCATGGACAAGGCTTCGGGCGCGCTCGTGGCCGGCATCACCGATGGCGGGCCCGCGGCCGAGGCAGGCCTCGAGCCGGGCGACGTCGTGCTCTCGTTCAACGGAGAGCCGATCTCCGCGATGCGCGAGCTCCCGCGGATCGTCGCCGATACGCCGGTCGGGGATTCGGTCGACGTGCAGATCATCCGCAAGGGCGAGCGGATGACCAAGCAGGTGCGGGTCGGAAGGCTCGAGGAGGCGAGCGAGCCCGCTTCCCAGACGACGGAGGAGCAGCCCTCCGAGGAGCCCGCTCCGACCAGCAGCGTGCTGGGCATGTCGCTTTCCCCGATCAGCGAGACGGCACGCGAGCAGTACGACATCGCGCCGGAAGTCGAAGGGGTCCTCGTCGAATCCGTCGAGCCGGGCAGCGACGCCGAGGAGAAGCGGATCCGTCCCGGCGACGTGATCGTCGAGGTCAGCCAGGAACGGGTGAGCAGGCCGGAGGACATCACCAGGCGGATCGAGGACCTGAAGAAGGAAGGCCGGCGTTCGGCCCTCTTCCTGATCGCCGGAGCGAACAACGACCTGCGCTTCGTGGCGGTCCGCATCAGCAACGATCCGTGACGGCGCGCGCAGGCCGGCTCCGGGCCGGTCCGCACCTTCCGTCGCCGGTCGTGGAACCCTCTCCTTCCCCATCCATTGAGTTCGCTCCGGCGAACAGAGAGAAGCGGGAGGGAGCGGTGAGGACGAGCGATCACGCCTGTCCGGCCGCAGCCGCCGAATGAACGGGCGGGTACTCCGCAGCCTCGCGCTCCGCCGGACGGTCTTTCTTGGAGCGGCACTCGTCGCGGCCGAGGCATGGTCGGCGCCCGCGCCACCAATCCCCGAACCGCGTCCGCAGTCGGAGGAGCGCGCTGCCGCTCCCTCGGCGGCGGAAGGCGTGCTTCCGCGGGAGAAGCCGGTTCCGGAGAAGCCGCCAGTGCCGGAAGCCGTCCCGGACGCCGTCCCGAAGGCGAAGCCGGACGAGGCTGCGGGCCCGCAGGAGGCGGCCCCCCCGGAGACGAAGGGAGAGCCCTCTCCCCCGCCCATCCCCACGCCGACGCCGGACGCCGGCAGCGCGGCACCACCCGGCGAGACGCCGGCCGCGCCGGACTCGCGCGGCGACCTCCCGGCACCGCGCCCGGCCGCACCGCCTGCGGAGGCCGGTCAGGGCGGGGAGGATGCCGGGACAGGCCCAATCGACAGGGCGGAATCCGACTGCCGCTGGCGGCTCAAGGCGCTCGGCGTCGCGTTCGAACCGAAGCCCCCGATCGCGGACGGGGAGGCCTGCCGGGTTCCGGCGCCGATCGAGGTGTCGGAGCTCGCGCCCGGCCTGAAGCTCGATCCTCCCGCCGTGCTCGCCTGTCCGGCCGCCGAGGCGGTCGCGACCTGGGCCCAGGAGGTGGTAGAGCCCGCGGCACAGGAATTCTTCGGCGCCAAGGCCGCGCAGATCCACCAGGCTTCCGCCTATGTCTGCCGCACGCAGGACAACGTCCCGGGCGCAAAGATGTCCGAGCACGCCGCCGGCAATGCGCTCGACGTGACGGCCATCGCGGTCGAGGGCAAGGGCACCGTGAGCATCGCCGAGCCGGGCGCGGTGATTTCCGATTCGGAGGACGCGAAGGCCGTCGAGAGCTTCCGCAGGCGCATCCGCCAGGAGGCCTGCCGCATGTTCACGACCGTGCTCGGGCCCGGCACGAACGCCGCCCACGAGACACACCTCCACCTCGACATCCGGGACCGCAGCTCCGGCATCCACCTCTGCCAGTAGCGGCGCGCTCCGCGGCACCTACCGCCTCTGTGCGGGAGCGGCACGGCCCGGCGAGGCGGGAAGGACGATTTCGGCCGAAAGGCCGGGATCCCCGTCGGCGAGTTCGAGCCGGCCGCCCGACGCCGCGACGATCTCCCTGACGATGGACAGACCGAGGCCGGTTCCGTCGGCCGCGGGATCCGGCCGGCCGTCCGGATCGAGGAGGAGCCGCTTGCGCTCGTCGGTGAGGCCCGGCCCGTCATCGAGCACGGCGATACGGACGGCGTCTCCCTCCCGCCTTGCGCCGATCTCGATCCGGGAGACGGCATGCCGGGCCGCATTCTCGACAAGATTGCCGAGCGCCTCGGTCAGATCGTCGGGATCGGCATGCACGCTGAGCTCCTGCGGCGCGGCGACTGACCAGGCGAGGCGGCTGCCCGCCGGCGTGCGGCGCACGACTCCGACCACCCGTTCGGCGACCGCACGGACCGCCGCCTCGGCGTGGACCGCACCGGCAGCCACCCGCGCACGCACGAGCTCGCGGTCGACATGGCGCCGCATGACGAGCGCCACGGCATCGATGTCGTCCGCAAGCGCGGTCTCGCCCAGCTTCCGGAGCCGGTCGACATCGCCTGAGAGGACCTGCAGCGGAGTCTTCAGGCCATGCGCGAGCTCCGCCGCCCGCGCCCGGGCGAGCTTGATGCGTTCGTCGAGGGCGTCGAGCAGCGAGTCGACTTCGACGGCCAGCGGCCGGACCTCGTCGGGAAGGTCCGTTCCGAGGCGGCGCAGCGAGCCCGCCCGGATCGCGGAGACACGGTCCCGGACGCTGGCGAGCGGAAGCAGGCCGACCGTCACCTGCGCGAAATTCGCCGCCGCGAGGAGAAGTCCGAGCAGGAGAAGGTAGGGGACGAGATCGGCCTCGAAATCGGCCGTCGCCGAGGCGATGTCGGCCCGGTCGAGCGCCACCGCGACGCGTACGCGGCCGCCGATCCGGGGGGGCAGCGTCACGACCCGCTCCAGCACGAGAAGATCGCCGCCATCGGGCCCGACCGCTCGGTGCCGGTGGACCTCACCGTCCGCGACCTCATCGACGGGAAGCGCGAGCGCGCCGTCCCAGAGGGACCGGGACCGCAGGACGGTCCCGTCCTCCTCCACCTGCCAGTAGAGCCCCGAGAGCGGCCTGGTGAAGCGCGGATCGGTGGGGCCGTCCGCCACGACCGGCGCACCGCTCGCATCGCGATCGATTCCGGCGACGACCTGATCCATGAAGATCGAAAGCTCTTCGAGCGCCCTGCGCTCGGCATGGCGCTCGAAGAGCCGGCCGAGCCCGATCCCGGCGAGCGCGAGCGCGAGCGCGATGGAAAACGCGCCCGCGACGAACAGGCGCAGCCGGAGAGAACCGCGGCTCATTCTGGCGGCTGATCGGGCACAAGATACCCGAAGCCGCGGCGCGTCTCGATCGCACCGCTGCCGAGCTTCCGCCGCAGCCGCGCCACCAAGGCCTCCAGGGCATTCGCTTCGCGGCTCTCCTCGTCGCCGTAGATGTGGTCGAGCAGTTCCCCGACCGGCACGACGCGGCCCTTGTGGTGCATCAGGTAGGCGACGAGGCGGTATTCGAGCGGCGAGAGCGCCTGCGGGACGCCGTCGATCGAGAGCCGCATCTGCCGCGTGTCCAGCGTGAGCGGCCCCGCTTCGATGACGGCGGCGGCCTGACCGGCCGAGCGGCGGATGAGTGCGCGGGCGCGGGCCACGAGCTCCTCCATCCGGAACGGCTTCGGCAGGTAGTCGTCCGCTCCCGCATCGATGCCTTCCACCCGTTCCGTCCAGGCGCCGCGCGCCGTCAGCACGAGGACGGGCATGCGCCGGCCGGCCGCCCGCCAGCGCTTCAGCACCGCCAGCCCGTCGAGCCTCGGCAGGCCGAGGTCGAGCACGGCGAGATCGTAATCCTCCGTCTCGCCGCGGAACCAGGCCGCCTCCCCGTCCCGCACCACCTCGGCGCGGTAGCCGGCCGCGGCCAGGGCCGCCGAGACGTCGGCCGCGATCCGCTCCTCGTCCTCGGCGACGAGCACCCGCATCAATCGTGCTCTTCCGCCAGGATCTCGCCGCTCTTCGGGTCGATCAGGAACTCGCGGAGCCGTCCCGTGCGCGTCAACACCTTGAACTCGTAGACATAGCGTCCGTCCTCCCGCTGCAGCTCGACCTCGACGATATCGCCGTCGAGCTTCGGCCTGACGATCGTGAGGATCTCGGCGAGCGGGCGGACCTCGCCTGCGATCAGCGCCCGCCTGGCACGCTCGTGATCCTCCTCGCCGCGATCCTCCGCCCCGGCAGGATGGCGAACGTTTCTTGCAAACGAAAGCCCGGGGACGAGGCAGGCGAGCATGAGGGCCGCCGCAGGACCGAAAAGGCAGCGCCTCGAAGGGGGAGAACGGATCATCGCTCCATCCTGGCCCAGCCGTCCTGACAGGAGCCTGACAGGAGAGCTCAGCGGCCCGTCAGGCCGGGTCGGCGACGATCCTCCCGACCCGGCGGCCGATTCCGCCGGCGGAAGGAGAACACCGATGACTGGATTGCGCGCTGCCGCCGCGACGATGATGGCCCTCGCCTGCGCCGCGCCTGCGCTCGCTTCGGACCGGCACGAACGGGCCGGCGCCGAAACCGTGGCGAGTTCCGGGCCTCGCGCCGCGCCGCCGGGCGGCGTCACGATCGTCGCGGAGCGCGAGGTCGAACGGCCGCGGGACAGGAACGGAAGGAGCGCCGCCGATATCCTGGCGCGCGCCGGCGACCGCGACCACGATGCCGAGGAGATCGAGAGGGAGGACCGATGATGTCGTCCCTCGAGGAAGCGCGCGTCGGGCCCGGCCGCCATACGCGCAGCGTGGCCGTCTGGGATCCGCTGGTGCGGATCGGCCATTGGGTGCTCGTCGGGGCCTTCGCGGTCGCCTATCTCACCGAAGGCGAGCCCCTGCAGATCCACACCTGGTCGGGCTACGCCATCGCGATCACGGTGGCGCTGCGGATCCTCTGGGGCTTCGTCGGGCCGCGGCGTGCCCGGTTCGCCGATTTCGTCGTGAGCCCCTCGGCGGCATTGGCCTACCTTCGAGGCCTCGTCACGCGAAAGTCGCCGCGTTTCGTGGGGCACAGCCCGGCCGGCGGCCTGATGGTGGTCATGCTGCTCGTCGCGCTGCTCGGAACCGCAGGCACCGGCATGGCGACGCTCGCGATCGAGAAGAACCGGGGACCGCTCGCACCCTATCTCGGCTCCCCGGCCGCCGAGGCGGGCGTCGCCCGGGACCCGGACGAAGCGGCTGGCGGTGCCGGCGGCGAGGCGCGGGAGGAAGGCGACGAGGACGAGAGCGCGATGCGGGAGGTGCATGCGCTTCTCGCGAATCTCACCCTCGCCTTGATCGCCTTCCACGTTCTCGGCGTTGCGGTCGCGAGCTGGGCGCACCGCGAAAACCTCGTCGCGGCCATGGTGACGGGCCGGAAGAAGGCCTGACCCGGGAGACGGCAAGGGGCGCCCCGAAGGCGCCCCGGCCCCGCCCTGCCTAAGGCGTCACCGCACGACGTAGACGATCTGCCGGTCCTGCGGCGAGACGAGCACGGGCTGCCCGTTCACGTAGGCGTAGCTGTACTCGTAATCGGGCACCTGCTGGAGCGTCACCGCCTCCGGCACCTGGGCGCCGACGACCGTCTCGCCATCGAGGTAGACCGGCTCCGTGGGATGGGAGGTGACGTAGGTCCGCACCGTCTCCGGCGGGTTGACCGCCGCCCCGACCGCCGCTCCGGCGAACCCGCCGACGAGCGCGCCGACCGGGCCCCCAATGAGCGCGCCGGTCACGGCACCGCCCGCGGCAGTCGCAGCCGCCGTCGGATTGCCGCGGTCGCTCTCGACCGTCGTGGTCGTCGCCGTCGCGGGCGCCTCGTAGGTCACGGACGGCACATTCATCGCCGGCGTGCGCTCGGTGAGCGCGACCTGCTGGCCTCCGACATCGCTGATCAGGTAGTCCGAATAGGCCCAACCGGCCTTGCCGTCGAGGTCGACCTGACACCACTTGCTGCCCTGGATGCAGCCCTGGATCGCGACCGCGCCATTCGCCGGGATGACGCCGACCACCGGATAATTCGGGCCGGGACCGGAGCGCAGGTTGAGATCGGTCACGGCGACTGCCGGCGTCTGCGCAGCCGCCAGGCCCGGCAGCATCAGCGCGGCGCCGAGCGCGACGGCGGAAATCTTGATATGGCTTGACACGGATAGCCTCGTTCGTTTCGCAGGACCCCTCTCGGCAGGCAATTCCCCACGATCGGGTTTCGTTCCGGTTCCGGTCGGGCGCCGGAGCCTTCGCAGCCGCGGAGCGCGCGGCTATGCTGCGGCGAGCGTCAGGGAGGAAACGATGAAGATCACGACATGCGGATCGGTGCCGTCGCGGCGGGGCCCGGGCGAATACTTCACCGGCACGGTCTGGCAGGATCCGATCGTCGACGCCGAGGCGCCCGCACGCCTCAAGTGCAACCTCGTCAGCTTCGATCCGGGCGCACGCACCGCCTGGCACACCCATCCGCTCGGGCAGACGCTCTATGTCGTCGCGGGCGCCGGGCGGGTGCAGGCGGAGGGCGGCCCGGTCCGCGAGATCCGGGCCGGCGACGTGGTCTGGATCCCCCCCGGCGAACGCCACTGGCATGGCGCCGGCGCGACCACCACCATGGCGCATGTGGCCATGCAGGAGGCGCTCGACGGCGTCGCGGTGGAATGGCTCGAGCACGTCACGGACGAAGAATACGGCGCCTGAGCGGCTGCGCCGGTTCGGTACGCCCATCCCGGAAACGGGCCCGCAGCGGAGCCGTTCGGAGCCGGATCCATCCTTTGCCGCAACGGGGGCCTTTGCCGCAACGGGGGTCTTTGCCGCAACGGGGGCCTTTGCCGCAACGGGGGCGGCCCCTGCCCGCGCGTTTCGCCGTTCAGGAGACTTCGAGAACGGCTGCCGGCGAATGCCGGCTTCTGGCCAAGGCCCAGTCATGTTCCGGCTGGTGAAACATCACTTGCGTTTCACGCTTCTGCCGGGCCGGCGCCCATGTCATACTGTTGTGTGCTCCCGCGATTCCGGGGCGGCCAAGAACGCGCCGACAGCGCGACGAGGGAGGATGCGGGATGGTGGCGATGGAGCGGTGGGAGCGCACGAGCGCACAGAAGCCTTCGCTGCAGTCCGCCGCCTACGAGGCGATCAAGCATCGCATCGTGACCTGCCGGTACCGGCCGGGCGAATACCTCAACGAGCAGCAGATCAGCGACGAGCTCGGCTTCGGCCGCACGCCCGTCCACCAGGCGGTCAACCGGCTGAGCCTCGAAGGGCTGGTCGAGATCATCCCGCGCAAGGGCGTGATCGTGAAGCCGCTCAGCCTCGACGAGATCCTCGACGTCTCGGATATCCGCCAGATCAACGAGATCCACTGCGCCCAGCTCGCCTCCCAGCGGCTGACGGCCGACGCCGATTCCGAATTCGACGAGATCATCGCGGAATCCCGCGACGCCTGCGAGGAGCGCGACGTCGAGCGCCTGATGATGCTCGACCGCCGCTTCCACGGCCTCATCGCCGCGACGGCCGGAAATGCGGTGCTCTCCGACGTGCTGAGGAACCTCCACGACCGGTCGCTGCGGCACTGGTTCCTGTCCCTCAGCGATCCGGAGCACGACCGGCGCGTGCTCGGCGAGCACGAGCGGATCGTCCAGGCCATCCGGTCCGGCGACAAGGCGCGGATCGCCGAAGCCGTGACCGACCATATCGGCTCCTTCCGCAAGAACCTTCTCACCCGCATCTGAACGCGGCCTGCCGCGCCTTCAGGCCGCGGGGACCGTGTCACGGACGATTTCGCCGCGCTCGATCTGGACCGTCCGGTCGACGATCCGGTCGAGGAGGTGCGGCGAGGATTCCGTGATGAGAAGCGCGAGCTCCGGCATGCGGCTGCGGATCCGGCCGATCGCCTCGGCATAGGCGAGCGCGAGCGCCGGAGCGAGCCCCTGGAACGGCTCGTCGAGAAGGACGAGCCTGGTGCCGACCATCAGCGCACGGCCGAGCGCGACCATCTTGCCCTGGCCGCCGGAGAGATGCCCGCCCGCCCGGCCGCGCATGGCCTTCAGCTCCGGCAGCAGATCGTAGACCTGGTCGAGCCGGGCCCTCCGCTCCGCGGACGGCAGCCGCAGCGCAAGCGCGGGCAGGAGCAGATTGTCCTCCACCGAGAAGGCCGGGATGAGCCGCCGGTCCTCGGGCGCATAGCCGATGCCCGCTGCCGCGCGGGCGTGGCTCGGAAGAGCGCCGAGATCCGTGCCGGCCATGGCGACCCTGCCGGCAGCGAGCGGCACGAGCCCCATGATGACCCTGAGCGTGGTGGTCTTGCCGGCGCCGTTCCGGCCGACGAGGACGGTGGTCCGGCCGGCCTCGACCGCGAGATCGACGTCGCGCAGGACGAGCACGCCCCCGAGCCGCGCCTTCACCGAGCGAAGCACCAGCATCATACCGCCCCGACGACGCTGCGGATCACGCGCTCGTCGGCGAGCACGGCCTCGGGCGCGCCCGACGCCAGCACCTTGCCGCTGTCCCAGACGAGCACCCGGCCGGCATAGGTCCGCACGATCTCCATGTCGTGCTCCACGAACAGCGCCGTGATGCCTTCCGTCTTCAAGACCTGCATGAGCGTGCCCATGAGTGCGTATTTCTCCTGCGCGCTGACCCCGCTCGTCGGCTCGTCCATCAGCAGGAGGCGCGGCTTGAGCGCGAGCGCCAGCGCGATGTCGGCGAGCTTGCGCATGCCTTCCGGCAGTTCCGAGACGGGCTGGCCGGCGGCGGTCTCGAGCCCGACGAGCTCGAGCAGCGCGCGCCCCTCGACTCGGTACGCCTCCCGGTCTAGCGGCGCGAGGACCTGCCGGATGCCGTGGCGGGCGGCAAGCGCCAGCATGACGTTTTCCAGCAGGCTGTGGCCGGCGAAAAGCTGCGGGATCTGGAAGGCGCGGGCGATCCCCCGCCGGGTGATCGCGCGCGGCGAGAGGCCGGTAATGTCCCGCCCCTCGAACAGCACCGAGCCCGTCGCGGGCTTCACGTAGCCGGTGCACAGGTTGAGGAAGGTGGTCTTGCCGGCCCCGTTCGGGCCGATGATCGCCATGAACTCGCCGGCCGCGATTTCGAGCTCCACGCCGTCTGCGGCGGCCACGCCGCCGAAGGCGATGCGGAGGTTCTCGACCTTGAGGATCGGCGGCGTCATTGCGCGCCCCTCCGGCGGAAGAGCTTCGCCCCGATGCCGTAGAGCCCCTCCGGCAGGAAGAAGATGACGAGGAGGAGCGCGACGCCGACGACGAGGTTCCAGGTCTCGGCCGCGAAGCCGGAGGCGAGCGTCCGCAGCACTTCGAGGAAGATCGCGCCGATGAACGGGCCGGCCGGCCCGGCTATCCCGCCCAGCACGGCCACGAGCACGAAATGGCCGGATTCCGTCCAGTAGGCCATCTCCGGCACGACGTGCCCGATCGCGATGCCGGCGATCGCGCCGCCGAGCCCGGCGAGCATGGCCGAGAGCACATAGGCGGAGAGGAGCACGCCCCGGACCGAGACGCCGAGATATTCGAGCCGCACCTCGTTGGTCTCCACGGCGGCGAGCGCTTCGCCCATCGGGCTGCGGAAATAGAGCTGGACGAGAATGCCCGCGGCGACGAAGAGGCCGATCACGACGTAGAGGAATACGGCGTTGAAGGCCTCGCGGTCGAGCGCCGACCCGACAAGCGTCGGCGTCGCGACCCGCATGCCGTCGCTGCCGCCGGTCAGGCCGTAGAGCTTCGAGAGAAGCGAAAAGACGACCATCGAGACGGCGAGATTGAGCATCGCGAAGAAGATGGCGCGGTAGCGCACCATGAAGGCGCCGACGACAAGGCCGGCAAGCCCGGAGACCACGACCGCCGCGGCGAGGAGCAGGAACAGGTCCGTCGTGCCCGTCGCGCGCATCAGGAAGGCGACCGCATAGGCGCCGACGGCATAGAACAAAGCGTGGCCGATCGAGATGAGGCCGGCGCGCAGGAGCACGGCGACCCCGAGCGCCGCGAACCCGCTCGCGATGGTGATGATGAAGACGAAGCGCAGCCACGGCACGGCCGCGGGCAGCAGCGCCACGAGCGCGGCGAGGACGGCGAGAACGACGATCGGCATCGGGGCTCAGATCCTGCGGACCCTCACCGACCCGAACAGTCCGTAGGGCCGGACGAGCAGGACGGCGAGCATGACGAGATAGGGAACGACCGCCTCGAACTCGGGCGCGAAATAGATGGCGAGCACCCGGACGACGCCGACGACGAGCGCCGCGAGCGCCGCCCCCTCGATCTGCCCGAGCCCGCCGATCGCGGCCACCGCGAAGGCGAGGACGATCGCCTCCGGCCCGGTGCCAGGCGCGACGCCGACCGTCGGGGAAGCGAGCGCGCCGCCGAAGGCGGCGAGGAACACGCCGAGCGTGAATGCGGCCATGTAGACGCGGCGGGTGTCGATGCCGAGCGCCTGGGAGACCTCCGGATCGGCGACGACTGCGACCATCAGCTTGCCGAACCGGGTGTAGGACATCAGGAGCCGTAGCGCGACGACGACGAGGACCGCGAGCGCGATCAGGACGAGCTGGTAGTTGAGGTAGAGAATGCCGCCGATCTCCGACGTCCCGAAGAGCTGGACGGGCGCATCCTGGTAGAGCGACTGCACCCCGAATACGAGCTTCTGCAGGTCCTCGAAGATCAGGAACAGCGCGAACGTCACCAGGATCTGGAGCGATTCGGGCCGGCCATAGGTCCAGCGCAGGAATCCGCGCTCCACGGCGGGACCGAGAATAGCCGCGACGATCGCCGCGCTCACCGCCAGCGCCGGCAGCGTGAGCCAGGGGCTCAGCCCTGCCGAGACGATCCAGAGCGAGAGGGACACGCTCGCATAGGCGCCGATCGCATAGAAGCTGCCATGCGCGACGTTGAGGATGCGCAGCACGCTGAAGACGAGGCTAAGGCCGACGGCCACGAAGAAGATGAGCGCCGCGTTGGCGAGTCCGTCCACCAGCAGCGGCATGAGAGCCTGCAGCATCTGCGCTCCTCGTCGGGGGGAAGGAGGAGGCCGCGGCGCGACCGCCGCGGCCGTCGGCCTACTGGGCCGAGCCGGGCTTCGGCAGCTTCGCGAGGAAGTCCTTGTCGAGCGAGCCGATCCAGGCGATCGGGTCGGTGCCGGCGGGCGGCGTCACGAGTTCGGCCGGATACCGCACCATCTCGCCGATCACCGGGAACGGATATTTGTCGCTCTTCGCCGTCACGCCGACGATCTGGTCGACGAGCCCGTCATTGTCCTCGCTGCGGATGGTGAGGCCGCCCGTCAACGTCTCGACCGTCAGGCCGTCGAGCGCGGCGCTGAGCTCCTCGGCCGTCGGCCAGGCGCCGCCCTTCGCCGCGATCGCCTTCTCGTAGGCGGCTTTGAGGGCGAGGATCGTGTTCGCCATCTTGAAGGACGGGAAGACCGGATACGCCTGGAACTTGGCCTGGTAGTCGGCCACGAACTTCTGCGCTGCCGCGTTCTTCTCCGCGACCGGCGACTGCCACCAGCCGTCGCCGAGAACGCCGATGATGACGCCGTCGGGAAGCTGGCTGCCGACGCTCTGCAGCACCGCCTCGCCGACCGACAGCACGCCCTGGCTGTTGCGGAAGAGGCCGCGCGGGGCTGCCTGCCGCACGAAGTTCTCGAGATCCGCGCCCCAGAAATTGGTGAACACCACGTCCGGGCGGGCCGCCATGATGCGGGAGATCTCGGTGTTGTAGTTGGACGCCCCGAGCTTCGGGAAGAGCTCGGCGACGAATTCGACGTCGGGCTTGAAGGCCTTGAGCGCGGCCGTGAAGATCTGCGCGGCATCGTGCCCGAACGCATAGTCCGGATTGATGATCGCGACCGTCTTCAGGTCCGGCTTCTTGTCGAGCACGTAGAGCGCGGTGGCGACGAATTCGGGGATCGTGCTCGAATTGGCCCGGTAGACGTAGTCGTATTTGTCCTTCAGGAAGAGCTGGTGCGTGTCGCAGTTCCACGCGACCGTCGGCATCTTCAGCTGCTCCGCGATCGGCGCGAGCGCGAGGCAGTTGCCGCTCGAGAGCGCGGCGATCATCGCCGAGACCTCGCCGCTCGTGGCGAGCCGGCGGAATTCGGACACGACCGCATCCGTCCCCTGCCCTTCGTCCACATAGACGGGCTTCACCGGCACGCCGCCGATGCCGCCGGCGGCATTGATCCCGTCGAAGATCAGGCCGGCGGCGTTGCGCGCCGGCATGCCGTAGGCGGCGGGGCCTCCCGACATGAAGGTGAAGACACCGATGCCCAGCTCCTTGGGCTTCTCCTGCGCCGACGCATGCCCCAGGAGCGCGGCGAGCGCGAGCGCACCGGCGAGGCCTTTCCAAACTTGCATGACGACTCCCTCATATCCCTCGGCTCCCGGCCAGCACCCGTTCCGGTTCGCCTCCGCCGATTGTGTCCCGGACGCGCGGAAAAGGAAAGTATTGTGATATTTCACCCGTACATTAATAGCAAAAGCGACGGCCGGCGAGCGCATCGCGCCCTGCCGTCGGGCGGCGGCGGCCGCTCGAACCAGATGCGAGAGGAGAGGGATCAGATGCCCCAGATCCGGATTTCGATCGAAGGCAGCAACGGCAGCGAGGCGAGCGAGCTCGAGATCCGCGAGCTCGTGGTGGCCGGCTGGACCGGGCGCGACAAGGCGGCGATGGAGAAGCACATCGCGGAGCTCGAGGAGCTCGGGGTGAAGCGCCCCGCCCGCACGCCGATCTACTACCGCGTCGCCGCCGACCGGCTGACGACGGCTTCCTCGATCCAGGTCTGCGGCGGCGATTCGAGCGGCGAGGTGGAGTTTCTCCTCGCCGCGCATCCGACCGGCCTCCTCGTCGGCCTCGGCTCCGACCACACCGACCGCAAGCTCGAGACCTACAACGTCACCCTCTCCAAGCAGGCCTGCGAGAAGCCGATCGGCGCGCGCTTCTGGCGCTTCGACGACGTCATCGGCCATTGGGACGAGCTCGTGCTGCGCGCCCATATCGTGACCGGCGGCAGGCGCGAGCTCTACCAGGAGGGGCGCCTTTCGGGCATGCTGCCGCCCGGCGAGCTGATGGCCGGCTATGA
The DNA here is from genome assembly GCF_009866965.1 of Propylenella binzhouense. Lineage (GTDB taxonomy): Bacteria > Pseudomonadota > Alphaproteobacteria > Rhizobiales > Afifellaceae > Propylenella > Propylenella binzhouense. Next base: position 13,862 of record NZ_SPKJ01000014.1, read on the forward strand.
CGGCGGCGCCAGGCTCGCCGCCGCCACGGCGATGTTCGGCGGCACGTTCGCCGCCATCGGCGGCATCCGCCCGGCCGACCGCTTCGAAGGAGAGCTCGAGGATCCGGTCCTTGGCCGCAAGCTCGCCTTCGCATACGACGTCGCCACCCTCCCGATCCACGGCTGACGGCCAGGTTCCGGACCTCGCGCCGCCGCCTTGAGAGGGCCTCGCCGACGGCGCAGTCGACAAGGCCCTCATCCCGCCTCACCGATGGCGTCGACGACTGCAGAGGCTCACGCCGCGTCCGAACGGTCCGGCGCCGGATCGGCCGGCCGCGACGCCCTCAGAATCGTCGGCGAGAAGAAGCTTTTCTATAAACTGGGAGCGGCAGATTATACTAAATGGCCTGTTTGGTATAAAGCGGCGGGGCCGGTTTATATGTAAGTTCACATCCGTGCGTTCCTCCGACCCGCAGAGCTCACACCCAAGCGCCTCTTGCAACACCCCGCTCCGAATCGGTCAGGTGTGGAGAACGGTCATCAGGGCGGCGGAAAAGCGGGGATCGGGGCTGTCGACAACGTAGACCCGCGGCGGTCCGGACCGTTTCATGACCTTAAGGCCGTCGACCATCAGTTCGACGCCGGCGATCTGAGTCCAAGTGATGCGCTCGTTCTTTGCATCGCTTTCGAAGCACAAAGCCTTGTCCGTCACAATGAGTCTGCCGCGCGCCGTGGCCTGCCAGGTCTTCTCGGCCCTGATCGAACCGCCGCCGACGCGATACCGGACGCCCTTGACGATAGGTATGGAGAACGACGCTCCGGACGTTGAGTATCGACCGGTCCCTTTCAGCTCCATGCGCGCGACGTTCGGCTGAATGGCGACAAGCCGTTCTCTGCCGACCGGTCGATAACCATGCGCCTCAGGCGTCAGAACGGGCAGTTCCAGATTCCCGTCCTCATCGGCGAAAGAACGGACCTCGGTGATGATGGAGTGCTTGTAGTTGGCCGTTCTGGCCCTCTCCGCTTCGCGGGAATACGAGCGAAAGAACATGGCCAGTCCAATGCCGACCACAAGTAGAAGCACCAACGTAACGCCGCCGCCATCCATGGCCCCACATCCTCCACCTTGATGGCCTCCCCCGACTCTATCTTGGATTGCAGATTGAACAACGACAAGCTTCCATTCTGCCGGGGGGCTACCACGCCGAAGCGGGCTTTCTGGTCAGGATCCGGTTCGCGGACTTCGCCACCCGCCTCGGCTTGCCATTGAACGCATCTTCGTTTGCGGCCGTGCCGAGATCGCGACGCCCCTCCGGTTAACCGCCTCTCAACCACCCGAACCTAGCGTCGGCGCGAAACCTGGCAGCAGGAGAGCGTTCCGAGGGCGCGGATGGCGAAACGCAAGACGAAGCGCATCGAGCCCCGGTTCGCCGCGGGCGGCCCAGGCGAGATCGCGCTTCGGCCCGGGGACCGCGCAGGCGGCAGGCGGAGCCGGGGACAGAAGCGCGGCCAGGCCGGCCGGAGCGCGCCGCGCGGGCTGCTCTCCCGGCTCGTGCGCTTCGGCGTCTATTGGGGCCTCGTGCTTGCGCTCTGGGGCGGCGTCGCGGTCGCGGGGGTCGTCGCCTATTACGGCCTGCAGCTGCCCCACGCCTCGACCTGGAAGGTGCCGGCCCGGCCGCCCAACGTGCAGATCGTGGCGGTCGACGGCTCGCTGATCGGCAATCGCGGCGACACCGGCGGCGAGGCGGTCCGGCTCGCCGACCTTCCCGATTACGTTCCGAACGCCGTCATCGCCATCGAGGACCGGCGGTTCCGCTCCCATTTCGCGCTCGATCCGCTCGGCCTCACGCGCGCCATCGCCCGGAACGCGCTTGCCGGCCGTCTCGTCGAGGGCGGCTCCACCCTCACCCAGCAGCTCGCCAAGAACCTCTTCCTGACGCCGGAACGCTCGCTCGGCCGCAAGGTGCAGGAGGTGCTCCTCGCCTTCTGGCTCGAGACGAAGTACTCGAAGGACCAGATCCTCGAAATGTACCTCAACCGCGTCTATTTCGGCGCGGGCGCCTACGGCATCGACGCGGCCGCGCACCGCTACTTCGACAAGGACGCGGCGGATCTCGACATCGCCGAGGCGGCGATGCTCGCCGGGCTCCTGAAGGCGCCGAGCAGCTACGCCCCGAACCGCTATTTGGAGCGGGCCAGGGCACGCGCCGCGCTCGTCGTCGACGCGATGGCGGAGGAAGGCTTCATCGGATCGAAGCAGGCCGCGCTCGCCAAGGCGCAGCCGGCGAGCCTCGCCGCGCGCCAGGCCGACCGGAGCGAGAACTACGTGGCCGACTGGGTGATGGACCGGCTTCCCTCCTATGTCGGCAACCTGCAGAGCGACATCGTCGTCCAGACCACGATCGATCTCGGGCTGCAGCACGCGGCCGAAAGCGCGCTCGTGAAGGGGCTCGACGCCGAAGGCGGCAAATACGGCGTGAGCCAGGGCGCCCTGGTGGCGCTCGACGGGACCGGTGCCGTGCGCGCGCTCGTCGGCGGCCGGAACTACGCGCGAAGCCAGTACAACCGCGCCGTCCAGGCGCGGCGGCAGCCCGGCTCGGCGTTCAAGCCCTTCGTCTATCTGGCCGCGCTCGAATCCGGAATGACGCCCGGCACGATCCGGGTCGACGAGCCCGTCCGGTTCGGCAAATGGGCGCCGGAGAACTATTCGCGCTCCTACCGCGGGCCGGTCTCGCTCAAGACCGCGCTCGCCTTCTCCATCAACACGATCGCCGCCAAGCTCGCGGTCGAAATCGGCCCGAAGCGCGTGGTCGAGACGGCGCACCGGCTCGGCATCGAATCTGAACTCTCCGCCAATGCCTCGATTGCGCTCGGCACGTCCGAGGTGTCGCTGCTCGAGCTCACCTCCGCCTACGCGCCCTTCGCCAATGGCGGCTTCGCCGTCACCCCCCACGTCGTCCAGGACATCCGCACCGGCGACGGCAAGGTGCTCTTCCGCCGGCCGGGACCCGGGATCGCCCGCTCGGTCGACCTGCGCTCGGTGGCGATGATGAACGAGATGCTGGCGGAAACGCTCACCGCCGGCACCGGCAAGAGCGCGGGAATTCCGGGCTGGCCGGCCGCGGGCAAGACCGGAACGAGCCAGGATTTCCGCGATGCCTGGTTCATCGGCTACACGAGCAACCTCACCGCCGGCGTCTGGCTCGGCAACGACGACAACCACCCGACCCGGAAGGCATCGGGCGGCACGCTTCCGGCCGAGATCTGGACCAGCTTCATGGTCCGGGCGCATGAAGGCGTGCCGCCGGCGCCGCTTCCCGGCACGGCGCTCGCGCCGATGATCGCGGCGGCCGAGCAGCAGCGGCCGCCCGTCCAGGCCGCCTCGGTGCGGCAGGAGGCGCCCGCCGGGCGGGCGGACTGGCCCGTCTCCCGCGGCGAGGAGACCGGCCGCTCCGGCGGCCGCACCATCATGGACCTGATCTTCGGACGCTAGGCCCGCTCGGCCCTGCCCGTCAGCCGCCACGCCGCCCATGCGCCCGCCACCGCGAGCGGCACGCCGGTGACGTAGACCCAGATCGCGGCGTCGGCCGCGCTGGCGGCGGTCAGTCCCATGTCGACGCCGACGAGGTTGGCGGTCGCGCCGGCGATCGCCGCGCCGGCCGCACCGCCCGTCTGGCGCACCGCGATGAGCGCCGAGCTGCCGATCGCCCGGTCCTCGTCCGCGAGCGCGCCGAGGATGCGCCGGTTGATGAGGCTCGCGGAGCAGCCGAAGCCGGCGCCCATGATCGCGGCGGCGGCGAAGACGAGCGCCAGCGGCGCGTCCCGCATCAGCACCATGAGCAGCACCGCGCCCGCCACGATGAGAGCGGCGCCGAAACGGATCCAGCGCAGCTGCGCGGCCTGGCCGGCGCCCGCCACGACGAACGCGCAGAGCGACCAGGAGAGCGCATGCGCGCCGACCGCATAGCCTGCCCAGAGCGGCGACAGGCCGTGCAGCACCTGCAGGATCGGCGGTCCGTAGACGATGAGGCCCATCGAGGAGGCGGTGAACGCGAACAGGCACGCATAGCCCGCGCCGACGATCGTCCGCACGTCGCCGGCGCGATGCGGCAGGAGCCGGACGGCCGCCCCTCTTTCGATCCGCAGGACAAGCGTCAGGATCGCGAGCCCGGCGGCGACGAGCGCGAGCGCCGCGAGCGGGTTGCGCGTGACGTCGGCGAGCGCGACGGCGCCGACGCCGAGTCCGAGCACGCAGAGCTGGAGCCAGGGCACGCCGGCGCCCGGGGCCGAGCGCCTGGCGCCCTTCAGGAGCCACGGCGCCGCCGCCCCGAAGAGGAGCGCCTGCAGCGCGAAGAGCCAGAACACGGCGCGCCAGTTTCCCGCCTCCGCGAAGAGGCCGCCGATGAGCGGGCCGAGCACGGTGGCGATCCCCCACACGCCCGAGACGGAGGCGAAGACGCGGGCGAGATGGCGCTCCGGGAAGAGCAGCGCGATCGCGACCATGGCGAAGCCGGCTATCCAGCCGCTGCCGAGCCCCTGCATGAGACGGCCGACGAGGAAGAGCGCCATGTCCGGCGCGGCGGCGCTCAGCATGCAGCCGAGCCCGAAGACGAGGCCGGCAAGCGAGGTGGCGAGCCTCAGGCCGAAAATCTCCGAGACGCGGCCCGCGCTCGCCCCGGCGAGGATCGCCCCCATCAGGAAGCCGGCGACCGCCCAGCTGAAATAGGCATAGCCGCCGAGATCGGCGCCGACGCTCGGCATGATGGTCGCGGTGACCAGCGTATCGGCCGCGTTGAGCCAGACGCCGAGGCAGATCAGCGCGAATTGCGGCAGCCGGCCCTCGCCGAGCAGATCCGCCCAGCCTGTCTCGCGCTTGAGAACCGCTTCCGACATCCGACCACTCCGAACTCAGCCGGAAGCGACTAGGCCCCGGGAACGGCGTTTGCAACGATTCGCCGCGGAGCGTCCGCTCGCCCCGCCGGTATCGCGGGGCCTGGCTCCTTGTTCCGTCGTCATCGCCTGATCCGGCGATCGAGGGGAGTCCCGAGAGGGCAATGAAGGCCGCGCGGATGCCCGGGTCGAGCCCGGGCAGGACGACAGAGAAAGACCGGCCAGGACGACAGAGAAAGAGATCGCCGGCATGCGCCGGCCGTCTTTTCCAACGGCGCTTCGGATGGCGGAATGGCCGCGCCGCGGGCGCGCCGCGCGCCGGCCGGTCAGTCCTCGTAGGAATGGCCGGCCCGCAGCCCCTCCCGCACGCGGTGCGCGAGCGCGAGGAAGGCGGGCGTCTCCCTGATGTCGAGGGTGCGTTCGCGGGGGAGGTCGGACGGGACAACGTCGTGGATGCGGCCCGGCCGCGGCGACATCACCACGATCCGGGTCGACAGGAAGACGGCCTCCGGGATCGAGTGCGTGACGAAGATCACCGTCTTGTCGGTCTTCGCCCAGAGCCGCAGCAGCTGCTCGTTGAGATGGTCGCGCACGATCTCGTCGAGCGCGCCGAACGGCTCGTCCATCAGCAGCAGATCGGGATCGAAGGAGAGCGCGCGCGCGATCGAGGCGCGCTGCTGCATGCCGCCGGAGAGCTGCCACGGGAACTTCCGCTCGAAGCCCTCGAGATTGACGAGCGCGAGATTGCGGCGGACGCGCTCGGTCCGCTCCGGGCCGGGCATGCCCATGATCTCGAGCGGCAGCGCGACGTTCTTCGCGATCGTGCGCCAGGGATAGAGCGCCGCCGCCTGGAACACGTAGCCATAGGCGCGGGCGAGCCGCGCCGCCTCGGGCGAGACGCCGTTCACCCGGATGGTGCCGGCGGTCGGCTGCTCGAGATCGGCGATCACGCGGAGCAGCGTGGTCTTGCCGCAGCCGGACGGGCCGATGAGGGAGACGAACTCGCCGCGGCCGACCTCGAGGTCGACATTGGCGAGCGCCTGGACCGGCCCGTCGCCGGTCTGGAAGGTGAGCGAGAGCCCGCGCGCCTCGATGACGGCGCCGCCCGCCCCGGGGGCCGCGCCCGCCCGGTGCGGGGCAGGGGAAAACGCGCCGGCCGCGACCGGATCCGACCTCGTCATTCTCGCTCGCCCCCGGGACGCACGCGCTTCGAGCGCCTATCTTCCATCACAGCAGAATACGGAGTTTGCGCCATGTCCGCATCACCGGCCCGACCGGCCCCGGCCAAGACCTGCCACATCGTCCGCCCCGGCTCCACCTATGACGGCAAGCAGGGCTTCAGCTATTTCGAGGGAATCGCGGCGGAGACCGTCGGCTCGGCCGGCATCTGCATGCATCTCCTCACGATCCCGCCCGGCGGCCGCGCCCGCGCCCACAAGCACGAGAGCCACGAGACGGCGATCTACGTGCTCTCCGGCGAATCGCACACCTGGTACGGCGAGCGGCTGGAGCATCACGTCGTCGTCAAAGCGGGCGAGATGTTCTACATCCCCGCCGGCATGCCGCACCTGCCGGCGAACCTCTCCGACGCGCCCTGCACGGCGGTGATCGCCCGCACCGACCCGAACGAGCAGGAGAGCGTGGTGCTTCTGCCGGAGCTCGAGGCGCTGGTCGCCGCCTGAGCGTCCGGCCGGCGGCGGAGCCTCATACCCCGGCGGGGATCGCGCCCCGCTCGACCGGCTTCGGCGCCGTCAGCGCCTTCCAGGAGGAGAGCGCCTGCGCGACCGCCGGGAACGGCTCGCGCTCGATGAAGCGGCCGCGGCCGGCCTCCGCCTCGAGCCGGCCCTCGTCATAGACGACGGTCCCGCGGTTCATCACGATGCGCGGCAGCCCGGTGACGCGGTAGCCCTCGAAGACGTTGTAGTCGATCACCGAGCGCTGGCCGGCGGCCGAGATCGTCTTCGTCGCCTCCGGGTCCCAGATCACGATGTCGGCGTCGGAGCCGACGGCGATCGTGCCCTTCCTCGGATAGACGTTCAGGATCTTGGCGATGTTCGTCGAGGTCGCGGCGACGAACTCGTTCATGGTCATCCGGCCGGTGCGCACGCCCGCCGTCCAGAGCACCGGCATCCGGTCCTCCAGCCCGCCCGTGCCGTTCGGGATCCGCGTGAAATCGCCGAGGCCCATCCGCTTCTGCTCGGTCGTGAAGGCGCAATGGTCGGTCGCCACCACCTGCAGGCTGCCCGAGGCGAGCCCGGCCCAGAGCGAATCCTGGTTGCGCTTGTCGCGGAAGGGCGGCGACATGACCCGGCGCGCGGCGTGTTCCCAGTCCGGGTTGAAGTACTCCGCCTCGTCGAGGACGAGATGCTGGACGAGCGGCTCGCCATAGACCCGCTTGCCGAGCGCGCGGGCGCGCCGGATCGCCTCGTGGGCGGCCTCGCAGGAGACGTGGACGACATAGAGCGGCACGCCCGCCATGTCGGCGATCATGATGGCGCGGTTCGCCGCCTCGCCCTCGACCTCGGGCGGGCGGGAATAAGCATGGCCCTCGGGGCCGGTCGTGCCGGCCGCCATGTATTTCTGCTGGAGACGCGCGACGACGTCGCCGTTCTCGGCATGGACGAGGGGCAGCGCGCCGAGTTCGGCGCAGCGCAGGAACGACTGGTACAGCTCGTCGTCGTTCACCATCAGCGAGCCCTTGTAGGCCATGAAGTGCTTGAAGCTGTTGATGCCCCGCTTCACGACCTCCGCCATCTCGCGCCACACCTCCTCCGACCACCAGGTGATCGCCATGTGGAAGGAATAGTCGGCGGCGGCCTTGCCGGCCTTCTGGTGCCACTCGCCGAGCGCCTCGAGGAGCGACTGGCCGGGCGCCGGCAGGCAGAAATCGACGACCATGGTGGTGCCGCCGGCGAGCCCGGCGCTCGTGCCGGAGAGGAAGTCGTCGGCCGAGGTCGTGCCCATGAAGGGCATCTCGAGATGGGTATGCGGGTCGATCCCGCCCGGCATGACGTAGCAGCCGGTCGCGTCGATCACCTGCTCGCCCGCGAGGCCCGCCCCGATCGCCCGGACCGCCTCGCCCTCCACCAGCACGTCGGCCTTGTAGGTGAGATCGGCGGTCACGATGGTCCCGCCCTTGATCAAGATAGACATGTCACGCCCCCGCCGCTCGGGTCCCCGCCTTACGGGACGATGCCCGCCGTCTCCACCGCCGCATGGAAGAGCACGTTCGCCCCGGCGGTCGCCCATTCAGGATAGATGAGCTCGTCCTCGTTGTGGCTGAGCCCGTCGACGCACGGGCAGAACACCATCGCCGTCGGCGCCACCCGGTTGATCCAGCACGCGTCGTGGCCGGCGCCCGAGACGATGTCCCGGTGCGAGTAGCCGAGCCGCTCGGCGGCGTCCCGCACCGCCTTCACGCAGGCCGGATCGAAGGCGACCGGATCGAAATGGCCGACCTGCTCGATCTCGTGCGAAATCGCGAGCGCCTCGCAGATCGTCGCGACGCCGCCGCGGATGCGGGCGTCCATCTCGTCGAGGACGCGCTTGTCCGGCGAGCGGATGTCGATCGTGAAGACGGTCCGGCCGGGAATGATGTTGCGCGAGTTGGGATAGACCTCCATGTGCCCGATCGCGCCGACGGCATCGGGCTGGTAGTCCATCGCCACCTCGTGGACGAGCTCGGTGACCCGCGCCATGCCGAGCCCGGCGTTCCGCCGCTTCGGCATCGGGGTGGAGCCGGTGTGGCTCTCCTTGCCGGTGAGCGTCACCTGCAGCCATTTGAGGCCCTGGCCGTGGGTCACGACGCCGATGTCGATCCCCTCGTCCTCGAGGATCGGCCCCTGCTCGATATGGAGCTCGAAGAGCGCGCGGATGGTACGCCCGCCGACCGGCGCGTCGCCCTTGAAGCCGATCCGCTCCAGCTCCGCGCCGAGCGTCTTGCCGGCGGCGTCGGTGCGGGCATAGGCCCAGTCGAGGTCGTGAACCCCGGCGAAGACGCCGGAGGCGAGCATGGCCGGCGCGAAGCGGGTGCCCTCCTCATCGGTCCAGTTCACCACCTCGATCGGATGGCGCGTCCTGATGCCGAGATCGTTGAGGGTGCGGACCACCTCGAGCGCGCCGAGCACCCCGAGCACGCCGTCATAGCGCCCGCCCGTCGGCTGCGTGTCGAGATGCGAGCCGATCATCACCGGCGGCAGGTCCGGCTCGGCGCCCGCGCGGCGGGCGAACATCGTCCCCATCCGGTCGACCGTCGTCGCCAGCCCGGCCTCGTCGCACCAGCGACGGAACAGCTTCCGCCCTTCCGCATCGGCGTCGGTGAGGGTCTGCCGGTTGTTGCCGCCGCGCACGCCCGGCCCGATCTCGGCCATCGCGGCGATCGTGTCCCACAGCCGCTCGCCGTTGATCCGCAGGTTCGACTGAAGCGTCACGGGACCGGCTCCTTCCCTCGTTCAGTCGAGCTTGCCGATGACGTCGCGCAGCGTCCCGACCAGCTCGTCGATCTCGCTCTTCTCGAAGATGAGCGGGGGCGAGATTGCGATGATGTCGCCGGTCGTGCGGATCATGATGCCGCGCTCAAAGGCCTCGATGAAGGCCGTGAAGGCGCGCTTCGTCGGGGCGCCCGGGATCGGCTCGAGCTCGACGGCGCCGACCATGCCGCAATTGCGGATGTCGATGACGTGCGGCAGGCCGCGGAGATCGTGCAGCGCGTCGGCGAAATAGGATTCGAGCTCCGCGCCGCGCGTGAGCAGCCCTTCCTCCTGGTAGATGTCGAGCGTGGCGAGCCCGGCCGCGCAGGAGACCGGGTTCCCCGAATAGGTGTAGCCGTGGAAGAACTCGATGAGGTGCTCCGGGCCGTTCATGAAGGCCTCGTAGATCTCGTTCTTCACGAACACCGCGCCCATCGGCACGACGCCGTTCGTGACGCCCTTCGCCGTCGTCATGATGTCGGGCGTCACGCCGAAATAGTCCGCCCCGAAGGGCGTGCCAAGCCGGCCGAAGCCCGTGATCACCTCGTCGAAGATGAGCAGGATGCCGTGCCGGTCGCAGATCGCCCTCAGCCGCTCCAGATAGCCCTTGGGCGGGAGCAGCACGCCGGTCGAGCCGGCGACCGGCTCCACGATCACCGCGGCGATCGTCGAAGCGTCGTGGAGGGCGACCAGCCGCTCCAGATCGTCGGCGAGCTCGGCGCCGTAGGCGGGCTGGCCGCGGGTGAAGGCGTTCCGCTCGATGTCGTGGGTGTGGCGGATGTGGTCGACGCCCGTGAGCAGCGTCCCGAACATCTTGCGGTTCGTGACGATGCCGCCGACCGAGATGCCGCCGAAATTGACGCCGTGATAGCCGCGCTCCCGGCCGATCAGGCGGAACCGGCTCCCCTCGCCCCGCACGCGATGATAGGCGAGCGCGATCTTGAGCGCGGTATCGACGGATTCGGAGCCGGAATTGGTGAAGAAGACGTGGTCGATGCCGGGCGGCGTCAGGGTGATGAGGCGGGCGGCGAGCTCGAACGCCTTGGGATGGCCCATCTGGAACGCCGGCGCGTAGTCGAGCTCGGTGAGCTGACGATGAACCGCATCGGCGATCTGCCGGCGGCCGTGCCCGGCATTCACGCACCAGAGGCCGGACGTCCCGTCCAGCACCTCCCGCCCGTCGGCCGTGCGGTAGCGGGTGCCCTCGGCGGCCACCAGCATGCGCGGTTTCTGCTTGAACTGCCGGTTCGCTGAGAACGGCATCCAGAAGGCTTCGAGATTGTTGGTGACGCGAACGGCGGCGTCGGCGGACATGGGATTTCTCCGGGCCCGCGCGCCGGAACCCGGCCGCGGCGGCGAGCCAAACTTGACTGGCTGGTCAAAATGCAGGCTAGGTTCGGCCCCGAAGCCGGTCAAGGCCAAAATCAAGCAGCGCGGGGGGCCGGAATGCCGATCGGAGAAGAAGGCCGGCGCGACTCGGGCCGGCCCGGCGGCGGACGCCGGAACGAGGCCCGGAAGGCGGTCGGATGAGCATCGCCGAAGCGGCATCGGCCAAGCGCTCGCGGATCCAGCAGAAGAACCGCGGGGCGATCCTGGAGGCCGCGCTCGAAGTGTTCTCCGTGCACGGCTTCCGCGGCTCCACGATCGACCAGATCGCGGAGCGCGCCGGCATGTCGAAGCCGAACCTGCTCTATTATTTTCCGAGCAAGGAGGCGATCTACGTCTCCGTCCTGGAGCGGACGCTCGCCGAATGGCTGGCGCCGCTCGAGGCGCTCGATCCCGCCGGCGATCCGCTCGAGGAGATCGGGCGCTATGTCGCGGCCAAGCTGCGCATGGCGCACCGGAAGCCGGAAGCCTCGCGCCTCTTCGCGAACGAGATCCTGAGCGGGGCACCCGCGATCGCCGGCTTCCTGACCGGGCCGCTCAAGTCGCTCGTCGACGAGAAGGCCGCGGTCCTGCGCGGCTGGATGGACGCCGGCGCGCTCACCCCGATTGACCCGCACCATCTGATCTTCATGATCTGGGCGGTGACGCAACATTACGCCGACTTCGACATTCAAGTGAGGGCCGTGCTCGGCCATCCGGCCGGGGACGACCGCCGTTTCGCCGATGCGGGACGGACGGTCGCCGCGGTGCTCTTCGAAGGGCTGCGCCCGCGCCCGTGACGGCCGGCGCCGAGCCCCGACTCCACCAGCGGCCGCGGCCGCCCAGCCAACGGAACTGCGCATGATCTCGGCTCGCAAGGCACTGACGACCACCGCCCTTCTCGCCGGCATTCTCGCCGGGCCGGCGGAAGCCGCCCAATGCGGCAACGACGCGAGCGGATTTCCGGCCTGGCTGCAGGCCTTCAAGGGCGAGGCGCGCGCGGCCGGGCTGTCGCGCTCGCTCTCCGCGCTCGACGGGCTCAGCTACGATGCCGGCGTGATCAGGCTCGACCGCTCGCAGAAGCCGTTCAAGATGAGCTACGAGGCCTTCGTGAAGCAGCGCCTCTCGTCGGGCAGGGTGTCGAACGGCAAGAAGAAGATGGCGCAGTACGCCGCCCTCCTCCGCCAGCTCGAGCAGCGCTACGGGGTACCGGGCTCCGTCATCATCGCGATCTGGGGCATGGAGACGGATTACGGCGCGGTCCGCGGCAGCAAGCACGCGATCCGCTCGCTCGCCACCCTCGCCTACGATTGCAGGCGCTCCGGCTTCTTCACCAACGAGCTGCTGGCGGCGCTCACCATCGTGGAGCGCGGGCGGATGACGCCGCAGGAGATGGTCGGAGGCTGGGCGGGCGAGATCGGGCAGACCCAGTTCCTCGCCTCGAAATATTTGCAGTTCGCCGTCGACGGAAACGGCGACGGCCGCGCCGACGTGGTCGGCACGCCGGCCGACGTGCTCGCCTCCACCGCCAATTACCTGAGCGCGCACGGCTGGCAGCGCGGCGCCGGCTACCAGCCCGGCGAGCCGAACTTCGCCGTCATCGCCGAGTGGAACAGCTCGTCGAACTACCAGCGCACCATCGCGCGCTTCGCCGAGATCCTCGAGGGCGGCTGAGCCGCCCTATTCCGCCGCCACCCGCGCCATCGGGTTGTTCGGATGGGTCGTCCAGTTGGCGTAGGCCGCCTCGACGGGAAGGCCGGTGCGGGGGTCGGTCGCTCCGGGCGGCAGCGCCTCCATGGTGATGCAGTTCTCGACCGGGCAGACCGAGACGCAGAGATTGCAGCCGACGCACTCGGAATCGATCACCTCGAACTTCCGCACGCCCGCCACCGTCCGGGTGATCGCCTGGTGCGAGGTGTCCTCGCAGACGACGTGGCAGCGCCCGCACTTGATGCAGAGTTCCTGGTCGATCCGCGCCTTCGTGACATAGTTCAGGTTGAGATACTGCCAGTCCGTGACATTCGGGACGGCGAGGCCGACGAAATCGGAAACGCTTGTGTAGCCCTTCTCGTCCATCCATTGCGACAGGCCGGCGATCATCTCCTGCACGATCCGGAAGCCGTAGGTCATCGCGGCCGTGCAGACCTGGACGGTGCCGGCGCCGAGCGCCATGAACTCGGCCGCATCGCGCCAGGTGGTGATGCCGCCGATTGCCGAGAGCGGCATGCCGTTCGTCGCCGGATCGCGCGCGATCTCGGCCACCATGTTGAGCGCGATCGGCTTCACGGCCGGGCCGCAATAGCCGCCATGGCTCGCCTTGCCGTCGATCGTGGGCACCGGCGCCATCCGGTCGAGGTCGACGCCCATCAGCGACGAGACCGTGTTGATGAGCGAGACGGCGTCCGCCCCGCCCTTCGCAGCCGCGCGCGCGGGATAGCGGATATCGGTGATGTTCGGCGTCAGCTTCACGATCACGGGCATGCGGGTGTGCGCCTTGCACCAGCGCGCCACCATCTCGATGTATTCCGGCACCTGGCCGACGGCGGAGCCCATGCCGCGCTCCGACATGCCGTGCGGGCAGCCGAAATTGAGCTCCACGCCGTCCGCGCCCGTCTCCTCGACGCGGGCGAGTATGTCGGCCCAGTTGCGCTCCTCGCAGGGCACCATCAGCGAGACGACGAGGGCGCGGTCGGGCCAGGCGCGCTTCACCTCCTTGATCTCGCGGAGGTTCACCTCGAGCGGCCGGTCGGTGATGAGCTCGATGTTGTTGAAGCCGAGCAGCCGGCGGTCCGGCCCGTGCACGGCGCCGTAGCGCGGGCCGTTCACGTTCACGATCGGCGGGTCCTCGCCGAGCGTCTTCCAGACGACGCCGCCCCAGCCCGCCTGGAAGGCGCGCACGACGTTGTAGGCCTTGTCCGTCGGCGGCGCGGAGGCGAGCCAGAACGGATTCGGCGACTTGATGCCGAGGAATTCGGTTGCGAGGTTCGCCATGTGGGCCCCTTCAGGCTGACGCGGACCGGAAGATCATCTGGACGGGCGCGATGGTGCCGGCGCCGATCGCGGCGACCATGTTCGCCGTCTTCTGCGCCACGTTCGGCCCCATCAGGACGTGGAGGCCGAGCGGCGAGGCGGCGGCATCCGCCGCCTGCGCCCGGATGCGGGCGAAGAAATCGAGCGCGATCGCGCCGCGGTTCTCCTCGCGCAGCAGCGCGAAGCCTGCCGCCTCCGCGCAGCCGCGATAGACCTCCGGCGGCTCGAGCGCCGAGAGATCGGCCGTTTCCGCCCACGGCACCGGAAAGGCGAGTTCGCCCGCGCCGGTGCGCATGACGTCGTAGACCGCGAAGGTGCCGCCGGGCCTGAGCACCCGATGCGCCTCGCGGAAGAGCGCCGCCTTGTCGCGAATGTTCATGCCGACATGGAGGAGGAGCGCGAGATCGAAGCCCGCATCGGGGAGCGGCAGATCGGTGGCGCTCCCCACCTCGAAGCGCACGCGCTCCGCGACGCCGGACATCTCGCTCAGCGCCCGCGCCGTCTCCACGAATTGCGGCGTGAGATCGACGCCCGTGACATGGCAGCCGCAGCGCAGCGCCACCGCGCGCGCCGGCCCGCCGATGCCGGACCCGATGTCGAGCACCTCGGTCCCGGGGCCGATCTCCAGATGCTCGAGGAGGTCGGCCGTCGCCTGCGCGCCGCCGATATGGAACTCGTCGACCGGCTTCAGGACCTCGGGCGGGACGCGCGCCCCGGCGGCATAGCCCATCTCCGCCAGCGCCGCCCGGATCCGGTTGAGCACGTCATAGGCCGAATAATGGCGCGAGACGCCCGATTCCAGATCGCTCACGGCGCGGCACCTCCCGTCAGGGACCGATGGATCGACTCGGCCGCCACCTTGCCGTCCTCGACGGCCGCCACCGTCAGGTCCTGGCCGCCGGCGACGCAATCGCCGCCGGCCCAGATGCCGGGCGCGCTGGTGCGCCGCTCGGCATCCACGGCGATCCGCCCGCCCTCAAGCCGGATTCCGGCGGCGGCGCCGAGCGGCTCGGGGACGAAGGTCTGGCCGATCGCCTTGAACACCATGTCGACCGGGATGGTCACGACGGCGCCGGTCCCGACGAGCCGGCCGCCGGCAATTCGCGTCCGCTCCACCACGATCGCCTCGACCGCGCCGGACTGGCCGGCGATGATCTGGACCGGCTGCGCCCATTCCAGGATCGTCACGCCGCGCGTCTGCGCGAGCTCCTGCTCCCAGAGGCTCGCCTTCATGTCGGCGCGGCCGCGGCGATAGAGGATGGTGACCTCCTCGGCGCCGAGGAGCTTGGCCTGGACGGCGGCGTCGATCGCCGTCATGCCGCCGCCGATCACGGCGACGCGCGGCGCGATCGGGACGGCCGAAGCGTCCTCGGCCTGGCGCAGCCGCGCGATCCATTCGACCGCGTCGGTGACCCCCGGCGCGGCCTCGCCCGGCGCGGCGAGCGCGTTCACGCCGGCAAGCCCCATGCCGAGGAACACGGCGTCGAAATCCTCGCCTAGCTCCGCCAGCGTGAAATCGCGCCCGAGCGCCATGCCGGGTTCGAGCGTGATGCCGCCGACGGAGAGGATGAAGTCGACCTCGCGCTGGGCGAAATCGTCGACGGTCTTGTAGGCGGCGATGCCGTATTCGTTGAGCCCGCCCGGGCGCGGACGGGCGTCGAACATCACCACCTCGTGGCCGCGGAGCGCGAGCCGGTGGGCGCAGGCAAGCCCGGCCGGGCCGGCGCCGACGACGGCGACCCGCCTGCCGGTCGGCGCGGCGCGCGCGAAGGGCTGCTCGCCAGCGAAGATCAGGTGGTCGGTCGCGTGGCGCTGGAGCATGCCGATCTTCACCGGCTTGCCCTCGGCCTCCATCCGCACGCAGGCTTCCTCGCAGAGCGTCTCGACCGGGCAGACCCGGCCGCACATGCCGCCGAGAATGTTCTCCGCGAAGATCGTCCGCGCCGCGCCCTTCGGATTGCCGGTCGCGATCTGGCGGATGAAGAGCGGGATGTCGATCGAGGTCGGGCAGGCCACCGTGCAGGGCGCGTCGTAGCAGAAATAGCAGCGGTCCGCCTCGACATGCGCCTCGTGCGCGCTCAGGGGAGGATGAAGCTCCCCGAATTCGATCCGACGGTCCTCGACCGGCCCGGAGGCCGGGCCGCCCCGGCCCGCTGACGATCTCTCGACGAGCATCCGCTTCTCCCGCCCGCCTCGCCGCGTGCGCAGGATCGAGGCCGTTCCCCGGAGGGGAGGATGAGCGCGCCGGCGGCGCCGGTCAAATCTTTTATCGAGCGGTCAATTTTCGTGTCGCGAAGCGTCACGCGGCGTCGCCGTCGCGAAACAGGGGCGACACCCAATCTGACCCTTCCGCAATCGGCCGGAAACGGCCGGCCTGTAGAACAAGCACGACAGGAGTTTCCGCCATGCTTCGCTATTTCGCACTCCGCACCGCCGGCTTCCTCTCGCTGACCACGCTCTCGGTCCTCGTGCTGGCGCTGCCTTATATCGTCGAAGGTTTGTGAGGCCCGGCCGGCGCGCCGGCTAGCGGACCGTCCGCGATCCTCGCACCGCAGATCTTCAGACTATTGAAAGCTGCGTCTATGATGCTGCCGCTGCGGCGGAAGATATCCGTCGGGACACGGCGGGTCGGCGGATGGGATATGCAGCCTATGGCGTGAAGTGGGGAGACGATCCGGTCTTCGGAACCGCGGGCGGGACGGTCACCTACAGCTTCGCCAGCGCGTGGAGCGGCACGAGCTACTACGATTTCGACGCGCAGCTCACCGCCGAATACCAAGCGGTCATCGCCGCCGCCTTCGCCGAATGGGGCTATTACGGGGACATCGAGTTCGCGGCGGTCTCCGATTCCCTGACCGTCGACATCCGGATCGGCTGGGATGCCCTGGACGGCGTCGGCGGCACGCTGGCGGAGACGACCTTCTCCTACGACTTCACGGGCACGATCCTCTACGTCGAGATCGCCTTCGATTCGGCGGAACCCTGGGTGCCGACCAGCGAAGAGGTGAAGTTCGGCACGATCAGCTTCGAGGCCGTCGCCCTGCACGAGATCGGCCACGCGCTCGGCCTCGACCATTACTGGGCCGAGCCTTCGATCATGGATCCCTACTACAATGCGGTGGTCCTCGACCTGACGGCGAGCGACATCGAGGGCATCCAGGCGATCTACGGCGCGGAGCAGCACTGGGCCTGGGCCTATGGCTGGCACCTCGGCTGGAACTACGGCTGGCACATCGACTGGGCCTATGGCGGCCATTACGAATACCATTACGGCTGGCACTGGAGCTGGGGCCACGGCTGGCACGATGCCTGGGCCTATGGCTGGACCTATGGCTGGCAGCACGGCTGGTACACGGCCTGGTCCTACGGCTGGGACTTCAACTGGGCCTATGGCTGGTACGTCTATCCGGCGCAGAGCTGGGCCTATGGCTGGGACTACGGCGGCCACTGGACCTGGGATCCCGGCAGCTGGAGCCTCGCGACCGGCTGGCATTCAAGCTGGACCTTCCACTGGTCGTGGGCCTGGGCCTATGGCTGGCACGGCGACTGGTCCTACGGCTGGTCCACCGACTGGGCCTATGGCTGGTACACCTACGGGTTTTACGGCTGGGACTTCGACTGGGCCTACGGCTGGTACCTTCCGGCTCCGGGCTCCTGGGCCTATGGCTGGCACGGCACGTGGAGCTACGGCTGGTCGACCGACTGGGCCTATGGCTGGCACACCTACTGGTTCTACGGCTGGGACTTCGACTGGGCCTACGGCTGGTATCTCTATCCCGCTCCGTCCTGGTCCTATGCCTGGGAATATGGCTGGTACTGGAGCTGGGGCGGCGGCGGCTGGGCCTGGACGATCGGCTGGACCTATGGCTGGCACCTCGACTGGACCTGGGCCTGGGGCTACGGCTGGAACGGCTGGTGGTCCTACGGCTGGTCGACGGACTGGTACTACGGCTGGCACCTCGGCTGGGCGCAGGGCTGGACGATCCAGCCGGCCTATGGCTGGTACATCGACTGGGACTACGGCTCCTACTGGACCTGGGCATGGGGCTGGTACGCGCAGTGGAGCGCGGGCTGGTACACGAGCTGGGAATATGGCTGGTACCAGTACTGGACGCCGTGAGGCTCAGCGGAAGGCCGGCTCGTCGAAGCCCCTCAGCTTGCGGGAATGCAGCCGGTCGACGCCTTCCTCGCGCAGGCGCCGCATCGTCTCGAGCCCGACCATCAGGTGCTGGCGGACGCGCTCGCGGTAGAACGCGTTCGCCACGCCGCCGAGCTTCAGCTCGCCATGGAGCGGCTTGTCGGAAACGCAGAGGAGCGTGCCGTAGGGCACCCGGAAGCGCAGGCCGTTAGCGGCGACCGTCGCCGATTCCATGTCGACCGCGATGGCCCGGCTGAGATTGAGCCGCGCGAAGAGCTCGTCGAAGCGCAGCTCCCAGTTCCGGTTGTCGGTGGTGGCGACGGTCCCCGTCCTCAGCCGCGTCTTGAGATCCTGGCCGCGCAGGCCCGTGACCGACGCCGTCGCATCCTGGAGCGCGACCTGCACCTCCGCGATCGGCGGCACCGGCACCCAGACCGGCAGGTCCTGATCGAGCACGTGGTCGTCGCGGACATAGCCGTGGGCGAGCACGTAGTCGCCGAGGAGCTGGCTCCGCCTCAGCCCCGCGCAATGGCCGAGCATGAGCCAGCAATGCGGCCGCAGGACAGCCAGATGGTCCGTTATCGTCTTCGCGTTGCTCGGCCCGACGCCGATATTGATGAGCGTGATGCCGTCGCTCGCCTCGCGCTTCAGGTGATAGGCGGGCATCTGCGGCAGGTAGCGGGGCGTCTCCTGGCCCGGCCCGCCCGCGGCGCGCGGACTGGGCGTCACGACGTTGCCGGGCTCCACGAACCCGACATAGCCGTCGCGGCCGACCTGCTCGTGCCCGAAGGCGACGAACGCGTCGACATAGCGCTGGTAGTTCGTCAGCAGCACGAAGCTCTGGAAGTGCTCAACCTTGGTGCCGGTATAGTGCTCGAGCCGGGCGAGCGAATAGTCGACGCGCTCGGCCTCGAACAGCGCGAGCGGCCTCGGCTCGCCGTCGCGCCGCTGCAGCGTTCCGTTCGCGATCGAATCGTCGGTGGCGCTGAGATCCGGCAGCGCGAAGCATTCCTGCAGCGCGCGCACGTCCTCCTCGCTGACGTCCGTGACGCTCTCCTCGAGCACGAAGGGAAGCGGGATCTGCCGCCGGCCCTCCCCGACATAGACCGGCACGCCGTGATGCCTGAGGAGGAGCTCGATCTGCTCCCGGTAGTAGCGGGCGAAGAGCGACGGACGGGTGAGCGTGGTGCCGTAATCGCCCGGCTCGAGGAGGACGCCGTAGGAGAGGCGCGCATCGACGTGGAGCTCCGCCCTGGCGACAGAGAGCCCGAGATAGGGATAGGGCGCATCGACCGGACAGGGGCCCGGCACGCGCCGGGCGGCGAAGGCGTCGAGGATCGCCGAAAGGCTGCGCTCATAGATCTCCGAAATGCGCGCGAGCGCCGCGTCGGCGTCCGTGAAGGGCTGAAGGTCGCGCGCCGGATGTCCGGCGCAGAGGCCGCTCATCCGCCGAACACCGTGTTCAACTGGCTCCCGACGAGCACGAAGGTCGTCCGTTTCGGCACCTCCTTGAGCTTGCGCGCGCCGATATAGGTCATCATGCTGCGCACGCCGCCCATGATCTCCTGCA
Organism: Propylenella binzhouense; assembly: GCF_009866965.1. Lineage (GTDB taxonomy): Bacteria > Pseudomonadota > Alphaproteobacteria > Rhizobiales > Afifellaceae > Propylenella > Propylenella binzhouense. Next base: position 33,303 of record NZ_SPKJ01000014.1, read on the forward strand.
TCGTGTCGGCCACCGGGCCGCGATAGGGCACTTCGACCGTCTTGCCTTCCGAGGCCCGGTAATGGGCGACCCCGCCGGAATGCTTGTTCATCGCGGTGTCGGAGGACATGCCGTAGAAGGTCATGCCGACGGGCACGCGCTCGCCGTCACGCTCCTCGTAGCGGATGTCGCCCTCGCATTCGTCGTGTCCGGCGAGCATGCCGCCGAGCATCACGAAATCCGCGCCCGCCCCGTAGGCCTTGGCGACGTCGCCCGGCACCGTGCAGCCGCCGTCGGCGCAGACATGGCCGCCGAGCCCGTGTGCCGCATCGGCGCATTCGATGATCGCCGAGAGCTGCGGATAGCCGACGCCGGTCATCTTGCGCGTGGTGCAGACCGAGCCCGGCCCGATGCCGACCTTCACGATGTCGGCGCCGGCGAGCACGAGCTGCTCCGTCATGTCGCCGGTCACCACGTTGCCGGCCATCACCACCGCCTGCGGGTGCTCGGCGCGGATCTCGGCGACGAGCTCCACGAACTTCTCGGTGTAGCCGTTGGCGACATCGAGGCAGATCATCCGGATCGGCACCCGCCCGTCGACGCGGCGGAGCTTCTCGCGATCGCTCTCGGTGGTCCCGAGCGAGTAGAAGGCGCCGCGCGAACCGTCCTCCTCGAAGAAGGCGGCGAGATCGTCCTCCGAATAGTGCTTGTGGAGCGCCACCAGCGCGCCGAAGCCGGCAAGCGCCCGGGCCATCGCGAAGGTGCCCGTCACGTCCATGTTCGCGGCGATGAGCGGGAACCCCGTCCATTCGTTCCCGGCATGCCGGAAGCGGAGCGTGCGGTCGACGTCCACCTCGCTCCGGCTGCCGAGCGTCGAGCGCTTGGGCCGGATCAGGACGTCCTTGAAGTCGAGCTTCAGATCGCTTTCGATACGCATGACTATCCCCGTCGAACGGCGCGGGCCGTCGGATCACCGGCTCCGCCGGAGAGATGGACCGCGCCCCCGCCTCAGGCAAGCGCCGCGCCGGCTGCCAAGAGCCTCACCTCTCCTTCGGATCGAGCACCTGCAGATAGGCGAGGAGGTCCGCGATCTGCCAGTAGTCCATGAAGCGGAGCGCGAGCATCTCCGCGCCCGGCACGCCGTTCATGATCTTGTGGAGCGCCTGTTCCGGCCGGTTGCGGACGACCCAGCCGAGCGAGGAGCGGTCGCCGTGCTCGCCGTGCAGGAAGCGCCGGCCGTCGAGCTGGTGGCAGTTGATGCAGGCGCCCTCGAAGATGTCGCGCCCGACCTCCGGCTCGCCGAGGGAGCGGCCGCGTTCGTCGAAGAAGTCCGCCTCGTCGATCTGGCCGCCGGTCAGGAAGCCGGCAAGGAGGTCGATGGCGAGATCCGGAACCGCGCCGACGAGGAACAGGCCGTGCGCATCGCGGATCCGCTCGGCGACATCCGCCGGGTTCTCGCCGTCGAGCGCGCGCAGGCTCGGGAAGTTCGCGCCCGGAATCCGGCGGGACGTCTCGCCCTCGCCGCCGCGATAGTCCCAGCCGTGGCAGGTGACGCAGCGCCAGGTCTGGCGCGCATCGATCTCGACATCCTTCGGGAAGGCCGGGTTGCGGCCGGCGGGCGCGGCCGTGCCCAGCACGACCCAGAGATCGTCGTAGAGCTTGCCGCCGACGGTGAGCATGAAGACCGGCCCGAGCTCCGTCTCGGCCGGCCGCGGCTCGTCGGATTCGCTCGCGGGCGGCTGCGGCGGCCGGTCGGCCGGAGCGGCCGCGGAGCGGGATTCCGCTGCCGCGACAGCACTGCCCGCCGCCGCTTCGCCGCCGGGGCCCTGCGCGCTTCCGCCGAGAACCCCGGCCGAAGAGGCGGACACGCAGAGGCCGGCGGAAAGCGCCAGTGCCATGCCAATCCGAAGCGCCCGAATGCCCGCGCGTGATGCCATCATGCCGCCTCCCTCGCCGCAGCGCCTCCTATCACGCAGCGGGCGGGAAGGCAGCCGTCAGGGGACCGACCAACCGGACCTTGCCGGCAGCTTCCGCAACAAGGCCGGCGGCCGCAGGCTCAGCCGTTCTGGACCGTCTCCGGCTGGCCGGCCTGTCCCTGCTGCCCGTCCGCCGCCTTCGGGCCGCCCTTCGAGACGCCGACCATCGCCGCGCGCAGCACGCGGTCGCCGATCATGTAGCCCGGCTGCATCACCTGGACGACGGTCCCGGCCGGCACGCTCGGATCCGGAACCTCGAACACCGCCTGGTGCCGGTTCGGGTCGAACCGCTCGCCGGCGGCCTCGATCTGCGTCACGCCGTGCTTGCCGAGAAGGCGCGCCATCTCGCGCGCGGTCATCTCGACGCCTTCGACGAGGCTCGCCATGGCGGTATCGGCGCGCAGCTCCTCCGGAACGGAGTCGAGCGCCCGCGCGAGATTGTCGTTCACCGTCAGCATGTCGGCCGCGAACCGCGTCACCGAATACTTGCGCGCGTCGGCGAGCTCGCGCTCGGCGCGCTTGCGGTAATTGTCGAGATCGGCGGCCACGCGCACCAGTCTCTCCGTCAGATCGGCCTTCTCCGCCTCCAGGCGCGCCACGGCGTCCTGCGCGCTCTCGCCGGCCGCGGCACGCGCTTCCTCGCCGACGGCACCGTCGGAGGCGGCGGCGGCAGCTTCAGACGCGGCTTTGGTCCGGTCCGTGTCGGTCATGTCCGTCACCCCTGTTCGCTGTTCGCGCGGGATATCGAACCTGCCGGCGGCAAAATCAAGCGCGCCGTCAGCGGCCCAGAAGCTGAGTGACGAGCTGGGCGGTGTAGTTCACGGCCGGCACGACGCGGGCGTAGTTGAGCCGGGTCGGGCCGATCACGCCGAGCACGCCGACGACGCGGTCGCCCGTATCGCGGAACGGCGCCACGACCAGCGACGATCCGGAGAGCGAGAAGAGCTTGTTCTCCGATCCGATGAAGATCTTCACGCCCTCGCCCTGCTCGGCAAGCCCGAGCAGCTGGATGATGTCGGTCTTCGTCTCCAGGTCGTCGAAGAGGAGACGGAGCCGCTCGATGTCCTCGGCCGCGCGGAGATCCTCCAGGAGGTTCGAGACGCCGCGGACAATCAGCGTGCCCTCCCGGCTGCCGTTGCCGGACCAGGTCGCAAGCCCCGCGGCGATGACGCGGTCGGTGAGCTCGTCGATCTCGCGCCGGCGCTCCTCCCGGAGCCGCTCCAGCTCCGCGCGCGCCTCGGCGAGCGTGCGGCCCAGAATGTGCGCGTTGAGATAGTTGCCGGCCGCCGTCAGCGACGCCGTCGGCAGGCCGCGCGGCACGTCGATGACGCGGTTCTCCACGGTGCCGTTCTCCGCCACCAGCACGACGAGCGCCCGGGTCGGCTCGATCCGGACGAAATCGATGTGCTTCAGGCGCGCATCGACCTTGGCGGAGAGCACGACGCCGGCGCCCCGCGACATGGCGGAGAGCATCTGGCTCGCCTCGGTGAAGAGGCTCTCGATCGAGCGGTTCTCGCCGATGGCCTTCACCTCGGCGTCCATGCGCCGGCGCTCCTCCTCGGCGATGTCGCCGATCTCCATGACGGAATCGATGAAGAAGCGGAGCCCGAACTCGGTCGGCAGCCGGCCGGCACTGGTATGGGGCGCATAGATGAGGCCCATCGCCTCGAGATCCGCCATCACGTTGCGCACGGAGGCGGGCGACAGCGCTGCCGTCAGGATACGGCTGAGATTGCGGGACCCGACGGGGGCCCCGGTCTCCAGATAGCACTCGACGATCCGGCGGAAGATCTCCCGCGAGCGGTCGTCGAGGGCGTAGAGCGATTCAGGATGGTTCATCGCGTCAGCAGATCGTCCTCAGACTCGTCCAGAACACGACCAATGCATACAGGTCGACATATTGATTGCGCGCGGCAGCCTGGCAAGCCCGGCGCTTTACCTCGGCCCGGCCTCGGCCTAACAGGGCGGCGGATCAGGGAGAAACGATGAGACCATCGAAGAGGGCGCCGGACGAGCTCCGGCCGGTGTCGCTGGAGCGGGGCTTCTCGAAGCATGCCGAGGGCTCCTGCCTCGTCCGGTTCGGCGACACGCACGTGCTGTGCACGGCGAGCGTCGGCGAGCAGACCCCGGGATGGCTGCGCGGCACCGGGAAGGGCTGGGTGACGGCGGAATACGGCATGCTGCCGCGCTCCACCAACGAGCGCATGCGGCGCGAATCGGCGCAGGGCCGGCAGGGCGGCCGCACGCTCGAGATCCAGCGCCTGATCGGCCGGTCGCTGCGGGCGGTGGTCGACCTGAAGGCGATCGGCGAGCGGCAGATCACCGTCGACTGCGACGTCATCCAGGCCGACGGCGGCACCCGGACCGCTTCGATCACCGGCGGCTGGGTCGCGCTCCACGACGCGCTCGCCTGGATGCGCAAGCGCGGCATGGTGGGCGACGGCGCGCTCGTCGACCACGTCGCCGCGATCTCGTGCGGGATCCACGGCGGACAGGCGGTGCTCGACCTCGACTATTCGGAGGATTCGGAGGCCGGCACCGACGCCAATTTCGTGATGACCGGCAAGGGCGGTCTCGTCGAGGTGCAGGCGACCGCGGAAGGCGCGCCGTTCTCCGACGACGACCTGCAGGCCCTGATGGCGCTCGCCAGGCGCGGGATCCGGCGGCTCGTCGACCTGCAGGCGATGGCGGTGGGCTGATCCGATGCGCCTCGAGCCCGGCACGCTCGTCGTCGCGAGCCACAATCCCGGCAAGGTGCGCGAGATCCGCGATCTCCTCGCACCGTTCGGCTTCGACGTCCGCTCCGCCGGCGAGCTCGGCCTGCCCGAGCCGGAGGAGACCGGGACGAGCTTCGAGGAGAACGCGGTCCTGAAGGCCCGGGCGGCGGCGGAAGCCTCCGGCCTGCCGGCGCTCGCCGACGATTCCGGGCTCGCGGTCGACGCGCTCGGCGGCGAGCCGGGCATCTATTCGGCGCGCTGGGCCGGTCCCGACAAGGACTTCGCCCGCGCCATGCGCAATGTCGAGGAGCGGCTCCAGGCGGCCGGCGCCCGCGATCCGGCGGCCCGGGGCGGCCGGTTCGTCTGCGTCCTCGCGCTCGCCCGCCCCGACGGCAGCGTCGAGACCTTCCCGGGCATCGTCGAGGGCACGCTCGTCTGGCCGCCGCGCGGCAGCGAGGGCTTCGGCTACGACCCGATGTTCCTGCCTGCGGGCGAGGCGCGGACCTTCGGCGAGATGAGTGCGCAGGAGAAGCACGGCTGGAAGCCGGGCGAGGCCGCGGCGCTTTCGCACCGCGCCCGCGCCTTCAGGCTGTTCGCGGAGGCCTGCCTGGGTCCGACATGAGCGCGACGGCGCCCGCATCCGTGCCGGAGGCGGCGACCGCCTTCGGCGTCTACCTGCATTGGCCGTTCTGCGCGGCCAAGTGCCCCTATTGCGACTTCAACTCCCACGTCCGGCAGGCGCCGCCCGACCAGGCGCGCTTCGCCGCGGCCTTCGCCCGGGAGATCGGGAACGCCGCCGCGCTCACGCCCGGCCGCACGGTCACCTCGGTCTTCCTCGGCGGCGGCACGCCCTCGCTGATGGCGCCGGCGACGGTCGCCGCGCTGCTCGACGCCGTCGCGGCCGCCTGGCCCGTCGCCCCCGACGCGGAGATCACGCTCGAGGCCAATCCGTCGAGCGTGGAGGCGGAGCGCTTCCGCGGCTACCGGGCGGCTGGGGTGAACCGCGTCTCGCTCGGCGTCCAGTCGCTCCATGACGACGCCTTGAGGGCGCTCGGGCGGCTTCACGACGCGGCCGAGGCCCGGCGCGCGATCGCGCTCGCCCGCGCCACCTTTCCGCGCCTCTCCTTCGACCTGATCTATGCGCGGCCGGGCCAGTCGCTCGCCGAATGGGAGGGCGAACTCGAGGCGGCGATCGGGCTCGCGGCCGACCATCTCTCGCTCTACCAGCTCACCATCGAGCCGGGCACGGCCTATCACCGGCTCCATGCGGCGGGCCGGCTTAACGTCCCCGACGCGGATCACGCCGCCGATCTCTACGAGCTGACCCAGGAGGTCACCGCCCGCCGCGGGCTCGCCGCATACGAGATCTCCAACCATGCCGCGCCCGGCGCGGAGAGCCGGCACAACCTCACCTACTGGCGCTACCGCGACTATGTGGGGATCGGACCCGGCGCGCACGGACGCTTCACGCTCGACGGGTCGAAGCGCGCGAGCGACGCGGAGCGCCTGCCCGAGCGATGGCTGGAGCTGGTCGAGACGACAGGCACGGGGACGGCGGTCTCCGAGCCGCTGACGGCGGACGAGGCGGCCGACGAGATGCTCCTCATGGGCCTCAGGCTGCGGGAGGGCATCGACCTCGGCCGCCATGCCGGCCTTGCGGGCCGCGGCCTCGACGCGGGCCGGATCGCCGGCCTCGCCGACCTCGGCCTCGTCGAGACGACGGCGGAGGGCCGCCTGCGCGCGACGGCTGCCGGCGCGCTGGTGCTGAACCGGCTGGTGGCCGAGCTCGCCTGACCGCGATCAGCTGCCGCTGGCGAAGCTCCGGGCCGCAGGTTCGGCGACGCGCGTCCCCGATCCCGTCACCTCGTAGACCGCGAGACGACGCTCGGTCGTGCCGGACGGCCCGAAGCGGAACACGCCGTCTATGCCGGAGAAGCCGTTCGGATTGCCGATGATCGCGGTCGTGAACGGGTCGTCTCCGAACTGGCGCACGAGGCCCGCCGCGAGCACGGTCGCATCATAGGCGAGCGTCGTGTTGCGGGGCGGCGCCGAGCCGTAGGCGGTGCGATAGCGCTGCGCGAACGCCTCGTAGCCCTGCATCACCGGCGCCGGGAACACCGCCCCGGCCAGCGCGGCGCTGTTCGGCACCCGCGGATCGTTCGGATCGCCCCACTGGCCGCTGCCGAGGAACATCTTCGAGGCGGGCGTGACGCCGGCCGAGGCGAGCATCGGCGCGAGCGCCAGCACGCGGTCGGGCACGTCGGGCACCAGAAGCGCGTCGAAAGTCGAACCCGCAGCCCCGACCGCCGCCGCCTTGGCCTGCATGTCGGCCGTGTCGCCGTAGCTCTCGATCAGCGCGACGCGGCCGCCGGTCCGCGCCACCGCCTCGCGGAACGCCGCCTCCACGACCGCGCCATAGGCGTTGGCCGGCAGGAGCGCCGCGAAGGACCGCCTTCCCTTCTGCGCGGCGTAGGTGACGATCCGGTTCACGTCGTCGGCCGGCGGGAAGCTCAGCAGGTAGACGCCGCTGCCGGCAAGCGAGGAATCGGAGGAGAAGGCGACCATCGGCACGCCCGCCTGCCGCGCCTGCGGCGCGACGGCGGCAACCTCCGTCGCGAACACCGGCCCGAGAATGATCTCGGCGCCCTCGCCGAGCGCGCGTCCGGCCGCGGCCTGCGCGCCGGTCGGCGTCCCGCTGGTGTCGTAGATCACGAGCTCGATCCCGGTATTGGGGAAGTCGCGCATCGCCAGCTCGGCGGCGTTGCGGAAGGCCTGTCCGGTCGTGCCCGCATTGCCGGAACCGGACGTCGGAAGGAGCATCGCGACCCGGACCTCGCCGCCCCCGAACACCTGGCCCGACGCCGCCGCCGCGCCGCCCGGCACGGGCGGGGACGCAGGCGGCGCATTGCCCCGGCCGGGAAGGGAAATGCAGCCGGCAACCGCGAGAGTGGCGAAGAGGACCACGAGGGCCTGGACCTTTCGCAGCATGGCCGGGATCGCGCGGGACACGGGCGCTCCTTTCGAAAGCCTGGACAGCGGGACGCGACCCTAGGAAGATTTATGCAGTGCGGCAAGAGAAGGCCTGACCGGGGGATGGATGAGGACGGCGAGGGCGCTGCCGGGCTGCCGGGCGCGAAGAGCTACGTGGTCCGGGGCCAGATCGTGCGCGCGCCCACCCTCGCGCCCGGGCTCTACCTGGTGGCGACGCCGATCGGCCATCTCGACGACATCACGCTGCGCGCGCTCGATACGCTCGCCGCCGCCGGCCTGATCGCCTGCGAGGACACCCGCGTCACCCGCAAGCTCCTGACGCGCTACGGCATATCGGCCGCCGTCACGGCCTATCACGAGCACAGCGGGCCGGAGGCCGCCCGCCGCATCCTCGCCGCGCTCGAGCGCGGCGAGGCGGTCGCGCTCGTCTCCGACGCCGGCACGCCCCTCGTCTCCGACCCGGGCTTCCGCCTGGTCCGCGACGCGGTCGAACGTGGCCATAGCGTGGTGCCGGTTCCGGGCGCATCCTCCGTGCTCGCCGCGCTCGCCGGCGCCGGCCTGCCGACGGACACGTTCCTCTTCGCCGGCTTCCTGCCGAACAAGGCCGGCCAGCGCCGGAGCCGGCTGGAGGCGCTCGCCGGGATCCCGGCGACGCTCGTGCTGCTCGAATCGCCGAACCGGATCGGCGCGCTGCTCGCCGACGCCGCGGCGGTGCTCGGCGGCGCACGCGAGGCGGCCGTCTGCCGCGAGATGACGAAGCTGCACGAGACCTTCGACCGCGGCACGCTCGCCGCGCTCGCCGAGCGCTACGGCGACGGCCCCGCCCGCGGCGAGATCGTGCTCGTCGTCGCGCCGCCCGGGGAGGCCGAGCCCGTCGCGGCGGAAGACCTCGACGAGCGGATCCGCGCGGCGCTCACCCGGCTCGGGGTGCGGGACGCCGCCGACGCGGTGGCCGCGGAGACGGGCGCGAAGCGGCGCGACGTCTACCAGCGCGCACTGGCGCTGAAAGCCGGACGATGAGCCCGCGCGGCTTCGGCGCGGCGCGGCGGCAGGCCTACCGCCGCGGCCATGCGGCCGAATTCGCCGCCCTGCTCCTCCTCGCCGCCAAGGGCTACCGCGCACTTGCGCGCCGCTACAGGACGCCGCTCGGCGAGATCGACCTCGTGCTGAAGCGGGGCGACACGATCGTCTTCGCCGAGGTGAAGGCCCGTCCGACGCTCCGCGACGGGATGGATTCCGTCACGCCGGCGGCGGAGCGCCGGATCGCCGGCGCGGCCGGCATCTGGCTCGCCCGCCATCCGAGGGCGGCCGCGCTGACGCTCCGCTTCGACCTCGTGATCGTCCGGCCCTGGCGGCTGCCGCACCACGTCCCGGACGCGTTTCGGCCGGGCTGGTGATTGAACGCAGCGGGTCCCGGGGCTATCGCAGGGCGACTTCGCAACCCGAGAGCCGCAGGCATGACCTTCCAAGTCGCGGTCCAGATGGACCACATTTCCGGCATCAGCATCGCCGGCGACACGACCTTCGCACTGATGCTCGAGGCGCAGCGGCGCGGGCATTCGCTGCTCCACTACACGCCGGAGCGGCTGTCGCTCCGGAACGGCCGCGTGAGCGCCCCGATGGAGCCGGTCAAGGTCGCCGAGGAGCAGGGCCGCCACGCACAGCTCGGCGCGCTGCGGACCGTCGATCTCGGCGAATGCGACATCGTCCTCATGCGGCAGGACCCGCCCTTCGACATGGCCTACATCACGGCTACGCACATCCTGGAAATGGCGCCGCCCGCCACGCTGGTCGTGAACGACCCGAAGGAGGTGCGGAACGCGCCGGAGAAGCTCTACGTGATGGCCTATCCGGAGCTGATGCCGGAAACGCTCATCACGCGCGACCCCGAAGCGGTCCGCGCGTTCCGCAAGGAGTTCGGCGACATCATCGTGAAGCCGCTCTACGGCAACGGGGGCGCGGCCGTGTTCCGGCTCCGCGAGGACGACGAGAACCTCTCGGCCCTTCTCGAGATCTTCGTCGACCGCTTCCGCGAGCCCTTCGTAGTGCAGCGCTACCTGCCGGCCGTCCGCCAGGGCGACAAGCGCATCATCCTCGTCGAGGGCGAGCCGGTCGGCGCGATCAACCGCATCCCGGCGCTCGGCGATGCACGCTCCAACATGCATGTCGGCGGCAAGGCGACGCCCGCGGAGATGACCGACCGCGACCGCGAGATCTGCGCGCGGATCGGACCGGACCTGAAGGCGCGCGGCCTCCTCCTCGTCGGCATCGACGTGATCGGCGACTGCCTGACGGAGATCAACGTGACCTCCCCGACGGGAATCCGCGAGGTGAAGCGATTCGGCGGGGCCGACATCGCAGCCCTGGTCTGGGACGCGATCGAGGCGAAGAAGGGCTGAGCGCCGGCCGCGCGGGCGACGGAGGAGCGCGCCCCGGGGCGCGACCGCCCGTCATTGTGGCGGCAAAGTCGTTCTGGTATCCTGCAAGCAACGTCGGCCGCACCTGGAAGTGCAACATGCACGAATGGGTCCACTTTTTTCGTCAGATTCCCGACGAAATCTGGATAGCCTTCGCCATCGTGGTGGCCGGCATCGTCCTGGTGATAAAGGCCTTCTGAGGCCGCGGCCGGCTCAGGCCGTCACGGCCGGACCGGCGGCACCGACCGGGAGCGCTCCCGCCGGCCCGGTCTTCGCCGTGTAGCGGCAGATGTCGGCGATCGGGCAGACCGGGCAGTCGGGCTTGCGCGCCTTGCAGACATAGCGTCCGTGCAGGATCAGCCAGTGATGGGCGTGGCGCTTGAAGCGGTCGGGGACGACGCGCTCCAGGACCTGCTCCACCTCGGCCGGATCCTTGCCCGGCGCGAGGCCGGTGCGGTTCGAGACCCGGAAGAGATGGGTGTCGACCGCGATCACCGGCTCCCCGAAGGCGGTGTTGAGCACGACGTTCGCGGTCTTCCGCCCGACGCCGGGGAGCCGCTCCAGCGCCTCGCGGTCGCGCGGGACCTCGCCGCCGAATTCCTCCGCCAGGATGCGGGAGAGCGCGATGACGTTCTTCGCCTTGTTGCGGAAGAGGCCGATCGTGCGGATGCAGTCCACCAGCCGCGCCTCGCCGAGCGCGACCATCTTCGCGGGCGTATCGGCGACCGCGAAGAGCGCGCGCGTCGCCTTGTTGACCCCGGCGTCGGTCGCCTGCGCGGAGAGGACGACGGCGACGAGGAGCGTATACGGGTTGACGTATTCGAGCTCGCCCTTCGGCTCCGGCAGGCGCGCCTGGAAGCGCTCGAAGACCGTCTCGATCTCCGCCTTGGTGAGCCGGCTGCGCGGCAGGCGCGCGCGCTTCGCGGAAGCCCGGGGCTTGGCGGATCGCGGGGCGGCGCGGGCGTCCGCGGGCGTGGCTTTTGACATCGGCTCTCTATATTGAGGGGCCATGACCGCGCGCAACGGAATTGCGGATCCCATCTTCTCGGCCACGCTGACGCCGTACCGCTCGCTCTCGCCGGCCGGCTTCGGCATCCTCATGGGCTTCGTCGGCGCGACCTGCTTCGGCGCGGGGCTGCTCTTCTGGGCGATCGGCGCCTGGCCGATCGTCGGCTTCATGGGGCTCGACGTGCTGGCGATCTACGCCGCCTTCCGGCTCAACTACCGCTCCGCACGCGCCTACGAGGAGATCGTGGTCTCGCGCGACGAACTGCTCATCCGCAAGGTCACCCCGCGGGGGCGCGCGCGCGAAATTCGCTTCAATCCCTACTGGGTGCGCCTCGAGATCCGCGAGCTCGAGGACGAGGGCGTGACCCACCTCACGGTCCGCTCGCGCAGCGAGAGCGTTCCGGTCGCGACCTTCCTCAACCCGGACGACCGCAAGAGCTTCGCGCAGGCCTTCGGCGCGGCGCTCGCCGAGGCGAGGCGCTGAGGCGCAAGAATCGGGTGGCGAGCACTGCCGCGCGGGCGCATGTTGCGCCGCAGGAGGCGAGTCATGGCTTTCGCAGAGACCCTGGCCGGTTTCGACCCGGCCCCCGAACCGATCAGAACGGCAACCGCGTGCCCGGCGTCCGACTACGATGTCGTGCGCAGGGTCATCGAATATGTCTCGAACAACTGGCGCGAGCAGCCATCGCTCGAGCGGATCGCGGAGGTGGCCGGCATGGATCCGTTCCGCCTGCAGAAGCTCTTCACGCGCTGGGCGGGGCTCTCGCCGAAGGCGTTCCTCCAGGCGCTGACGCTGAAGCACGCGCGCGCGCTCCTGCAGGATTCCGCGACGGTGCTCGACGCGGCCTACGAGGTCGGCCTCTCCGGCCCGGCGCGGCTGCACGACCTCTTCGTCACGCACGAGGCGCTGACGCCGGGCGCCTACCGGGCGCGCGGCGCCGGCCTGATCATCCGGTGGGGCTTCCACGAATCCCCGTTCGGGCTCGCGCTCGTGATGGCGACGGAACGCGGGCTGGCCGGCCTCGCCTTCGCGGATCCGGGGGAAGAGGACAAGGTGTTCGCCGACATGAGCGCGCGCTGGCCGCAGGCGGACTATGTCGAGGACGTGCCCGGCACAGCCGCGCTCTCCCGCCGCATCTTCGATCCGGCGGAATGGCGGCCGGACCGCCCGCTCCGGGTCGTCATGATCGGCACGGACTTCGAGGTGCGCGTGTGGCAGACCCTGCTCGCGGTGCCGCTCGGCAGGCTGACCACCTACGGCGACATCGCCGGCCGGATCGCCAACCCGAAGGCGGCGCGCGCGGTCGGCGCGGCGATCGGCCGAAACCCGATCTCCTTCGTCGTGCCGTGTCATCGCATTATCGGCGGGACCGGCAGCCTGACCGGATACCACTGGGGCCTGACGCGCAAGCGCGCCATCATCGGATGGGAATCGGGGATCGCCGGCCAGGCGTCTTGACGGCCGGACGAATCCCGACCATCTGTTCCTTAGAACCGTTCCAATCTTATGGTCGGAGCGGCAGCAGGGAACGACGTCGATGTTCATCCAGACCGAAGAGACGCCCAATCCGGCCACGCTGAAGTTCATTCCGGGCCGGGCCGTCCTTCCGGGCGACCCGCGCGACTTCCGCACCCCCGGCGACGCGGAGGTCTCGCCGCTCGCCGCCCGCATCTTCGCGGTCGACGGCGTCAACGGCGTCTTCCTCGGCCACGACTTCATCACCGTGACCAAGGGCCGTGCCGAGTGGCAGCACATCAAGCCTGCCGTGCTCGGCGCGATCATGGAGCACTACATGTCCGGCGCGCCCGTTCTTGCGGAGGCGCGGGGCGCCCGCACGGCCGACGAGGAAGATTTCGCCGACGAGGATTCCGGCACCGTCTCCGTAATCAAGGAGCTGATCGAGACCCGCGTCCGGCCCGCGGTCGCGAATGACGGCGGCGACATCACCTTCCAGGGCTTCCGCGACGGCGTGGTCTATCTCCACATGCGCGGCGCCTGCTCGGGGTGCCCCTCCTCCACGGCGACGCTGAAGCAGGGGATCGAGAACCTGCTCCGGCACTTCGTGCCCGAGGTGATGGAAGTCCGCCCGGTCTGAACGGCCCGCCCGGAGCGCGTCCGGGCGCCGGCGACGGCGATCCCCGGCCGCCGCGCGGCCGTTTTCGCTTGCGGCGCCGGGCCGCCGGCGGCTAGCGCTGTCGGCGACCGTTTGAACTGCCCCAGCGCCTCCGGATGCTTCTCGCCATCGACACCGCCGGCCCGAACTGCGCCGCCGCCCTTGCGCGCGCGGGCGAGGACGGGTCCGCCGAGATCCTGGCGCGGCGGGAGATCCGGGTCGAGCGCGGCCATGCCGAGCACCTCTTCCCGCTCGTCGAGGCGGTCCTCGCGGATGCCGCCATCGGCTATCCGGACCTCGACCGGATCGCCGTCACCGTCGGACCGGGCTCCTTCACGGGCGTGCGGGTCGGCGTCGCCGCCGCGCGCGGCCTCGCGCTCGCGCTCGGCCGTCCGGCCTGCGGGATCGGCGTGCTCGAGGCATTGCTCTTTCCGCTCCGGAGCGCCGGCGGCACCGCGGTCGCGGCGCTCGACGCCAAGCGCGAGGAGGTCTACGCCGCCATCGCCACGCAGGACGGCTTGAACCTCCCGCCGTGCCTGTTGGACTATGACGGCCTGACGAAGCGAATCGAAGAATTCGGAGCGCCCCTCATCCTGACCGGTTCCGCCGCGCCCGCCCTGAAGACGCGCCTTGCCGCGATCGGCCTCGCCGCCGAGACCGCGACGGCCGCCGACCATGCCGACATCGCCGCGGTGGCCGGGCTCGCGCTCGCAGGCGCCGGCATATCGCCGCCGCGGCCGCTCTACCTGAGGCCGCCGGACGCCAAGCCGCAGGCGGGAAAGGCGATCGCACGGGCATGAGAGCCACCTTCGGACGATCCTCGACCGCGGTCGGCGCCGCGGGCATAGACGATTGCGATCTCCTCGCCGACATCCACGGCGCGGCGTTCCGGCGCGGCTGGAGCGCCGCCGAGTTCGAGGCGATGCTCAGCCAGCCGGGCACCCATGCGCTGATCGCCGACTACCGCAACCCGATCGGGCGGATCACCCGCGGCGGCTTCGCGCTCTACCGCATCGTGGCCGACGAGGGCGAGGTGATCTCGATCGCGGTGACGGACGATTGCCGGCGCCGCGGGCTCGGCCGCGCGCTGCTCGAGGAACTGCTCCGGCACTGCTACCGCGAGCACGTGGTCTCCGTGACGCTCGAGGTGGAGGAGGCGAACACGCCGGCGATCGCGCTCTACCAGGCCTTCGATTTCGAGGTCGTCGGCGAGCGGCCCGGATATTACGCGCAGGGCCGGCCGCGGCCGAGCGGCGCCGTGGTCATGCGCCGGAAGCTCCGCTGAGGCGCCGGCGGGCGCACGCCTTGCCGGAACCCGGCCGCCGGACTATCGGGTCCCGCAGATGAACGACCAAGCGCCGCGCCAGGGACCTCTCGAGCAGATCCGCCTCTGGGGCACGGCCGTCCTCGCCGGGCTGGCGCTCGCCGTGCTCGTCCCCTTCCACCTCGCCGGCGTCGTGATCGGCGGGCGCGCCGCGAGCGCCGTGACGGTGCTGTGGCACCGCTTCGTGATGCGGCTCGTGGGCATTCGCGTTCACGTCACGGGGGAGATCGCCCGCGACCGCCCCCTCCTCCTCCTCGCCAACCACATCTCGTGGCTCGACATCACGGTGCTCGCGAGCGTCGCGCCCGTTTCCTTCGTCGCGAAGAAGGAGGTGGCGGGCTGGGGCGTGTTCGGCTGGCTCGCGAAGCTGCAGCGCTCCGTCTTCGTCGACCGCGAGCGGCGGCACGCGACCGGCGCGTCCGCCGAGGAGGTCGCGGAGCGGCTCTCGGCCGGCGACATCATCCTCCTCTTCGCGGAAGGCACCTCGAGCGACGGCAACCGCGTCCTCCCGTTCCGCTCGGCACTCGTCGGCGCCGCCCAGCGGCTGATCGAAGGCGGCGGCGGGGCGACCGTGCAGCCGGTCGCGATCGCCTATCGCAGCATGCTCGGCATTCCGCTCGGCCGCCAGCACAGGCCCGAGATCGCCTGGTACGGCGACATGGACCTGCTGCCGCATCTCTCGCACCTTCTGGGGCTCGGCGGGATCGACGTCGAGATCGTGTTCGCCCCGCCGCGCCGGCTCCGCGCCTCCGACGACCGCAAGCGGGTGACCGCGGAGGCCGGACAGGCGGTGCGCCGCGTGGTCGCCGGCCTCAACGCCGGACGCAGGCCGGAGGATTTGCTCGCGGCGCTGCCGAAGCACCCCTAGCCGCCGGGCCGCATTTGTTCTAGAGCGGGCCGGAGCGCAACATTCCGGATGCGGCATCGCCCTCGAATGGCCGAGGCAAAGAAAGTCTTCATCAAGACCTATGGCTGCCAGATGAACGTCTACGATTCCGGTCGTATGGCGGATGTTCTGGCGCGCGAAGGCTATGAGGCGGCGGAGGCGCCCGAGGGCGCCGATCTCGTCGTGCTCAACACCTGCCACATCCGCGAGAAGGCGGCCGAGAAGGTCTATTCCGAGATCGGCCGGCTGCGGATCCTGAAGGAGCGCGCGCGCAGCGCCGGACGCGACCTCCGGATCGCCGTCGCCGGCTGCGTCGCCCAGGCCGAAGGCGCGGAGATCGTGGCGCGGGCGCCCGCCGTCGACGCCGTGGTCGGGCCGCAGAGTTATCACCGGCTGCCGGCGATCCTGGAACGGGCTCGGACGGGCGGCCCGGCGGTGGAGACGGAGTTTCCGCCCGAGGACAAGTTCGACCACATGCCGCCGGTCGGCACCGCGGCACCGAAGCGGGGCCCGACGGCCTTCCTGACGGTCCAGGAAGGCTGCGACAAGTTCTGCACCTTCTGCGTCGTGCCCTATACGCGCGGCGCCGAAGCCTCGCGGCCCGTCGCCCGCATCGTCGAGGAGGCGGAGCGCCTCGCCGCCCAGGGCGTGCGCGAGCTGACGCTGCTCGGCCAGAACGTCAACGCCTATCGCGGCGCCGGGCCGGACGGCGCCTGGTCGCTCGCCCGCCTGCTTTCGCGGCTCGCCGCGCTGCCCGGCATCGAGCGGCTCCGCTACACGACCAGCCATCCCCGCGACATGGGCGAGGACCTGATCGCCGCGCATCGCGACCTCGACAGGCTGATGCCCTATCTGCACCTGCCCGTGCAGTCCGGCTCCGACCGGATCCTGAAGGCGATGAACCGCCGCCACCGGCGCGACGACTATCTCCGGATCGTCGACCGGCTGCGCGCCGCGCGCCCCGACCTCGCGCTCTCGGGCGACTTCATCGTCGGTTTCCCCGGCGAGACCGATTCCGATTTCGAGGACACGATGCGGCTCGTCGAGACCGTCGGCTACGCCCAGGCCTATTCCTTCAAGTACAGCCCGCGGCCCGGCACGCCCGCGGCCGACAGCGCGGCGCACGTGCCCGAGCCCGTGAAGGCGGAGCGGCTGGCGCGGCTCCAGGACCTGCTCGATTGCCAGCAGAAGGCGTTCAACGCCGGCATGGCGGGGCGCACCGTCCCCGTGCTCCTCGAGAAGGCCGGCCGGCGGCCGGGCCAGCTCATCGGCCGCTCGCCCTGGCTCCAGGCCGTCCAGGTCGACGCGCCCCCGGCGCTGCTCGGCGCGATCGTCGACGTCCGCATCGTCGAAGCCGGATCGAACAGCCTTTTCGGCGCGTTGCCCGGGAACCGGGCAACGATGAGGGCCATCGCCTGATGCCACCGCGCGGCGGAACCGGAGCAGCCGCGGCCGGACCTGCAGACCAGCGGATCGATCTCGTCTTCGAGAACAACCGTCTTGCGAGCGCGCTCTATGGCGAGTTCGACCAGAACCTCGCCCTCCTCGAGAAGCGCCTCGGCGTCGATGCGCGCGCGCGCGGCAACACGGTCACGATCTCCGGCGGCCCGGTAGCGGTGAACCAGGCCCGGCGGGTGCTGGAATCGCTCTACGACCGCCTGCTCGAGGGCCACGAGGTGCTGCAGGGCGACGTCGAGGGCGCCGTCCGCATGGCCGAGATGGCGGATGCGCAGCTCTCGCTGCCGACGCTCGAGGAATCGGGACGGATGCGCTTCGCCCGCGTCTCCACGCGCAAGAAGTCGGTGGTCGCCCGCACGCTCGCGCAGGACGCCTATATCCGCGCCATGGACCGGTGCGAGCTCGTCTTCGGCACCGGCCCGGCCGGCACCGGCAAGACCTATCTCGCCGTCGCCTTCGCGGCCGCCATGCTGGAGCGCGGCGACGTCGACCGCATCATCCTGTGCCGCCCCGCCGTCGAGGCGGGAGAGCGGCTCGGCTTCCTGCCCGGCGACATGAAGGAGAAGGTCGACCCCTATCTCCGGCCGCTCTACGACGCGCTCTACGACATGATGCCGTCGGAACGCGTCGAGCGCGGCCTGCAGTCGGGCGCGATCGAGATCGCGCCGCTCGCCTTCATGCGCGGACGCACGCTCGCCCACGCCGCCGTCATCCTGGACGAGGCGCAGAACGCCACCTCCATGCAGATGAAGATGTTCCTCACGCGGCTCGGCGAAGGCTCCAAGATGTTCGTGACCGGCGATCCGACGCAGATCGACCTCCGGCCGGGCGAGGTCTCCGGCCTGGTGGAGGCGACCGCCATCCTGGAGGGCGTCGAAGGCGTGGCGATCTGCCGGTTCCGCGGCGAGGACGTGGTGCGCCACGCGCTCGTGCAGCGGATCGTGGCGGCCTACGAGCGCCAGCCGGACCGGCGGGAGCAGCGCCGTGACGGCTGAGGCCCCGCGCGACCGGCCGGCGGCCGCGCTCGACATCGCCGTCGAGGCGGGCGACTGGCCGCCCGCGGAACGGCTGGAGCGGATCGCGGAGAGCGCGGTCGCGACCGCCCTCGCGGAGGCCGGCGACCCTGTCTCGGACGGCGCCGAGATCAGCCTTCTCTTCACGGACGACGCGGCGATCCGCGAGCTCAACGCGCGCTGGCGCGGCAAGGACAGGCCCACCAACGTCCTCTCCTTCCCGCAGGCGCACGGGCCCCTTCTCGGCGACATCGTGCTGGCGGCGGAGACCGTCGCCAGCGAGGCCGGGCTTGCAGGACGACCGCTCGACCATCATATCGCCCATTTGATCGTGCACGGCACACTGCATCTCCTCGGCTACGATCACGAGGAGGACGACGAAGCGGAACGGATGGAAGCGCTGGAACGGCAGGCCTTGTCCCGGATGGGCATACCCGACCCGTATCTCGCCTCCCCGATCGGAAATGACTGACGACCCTCCCCAAAGTACCACCACGGCTGGCGATTCCGGCGAATCGACCGGCCAGGAGCATCTCCCGGAACGGCTGCGCGCGGCCTTTCGCGGCCTCTTCAAGCGGGGCAACGGCTCCGCGCGGAGCGAAATCGAGGACGTGATCGCCGAGGACGAGGCGAGCGGCACCTCGTTCTCTCCCGAGGAGCGCGCCATGCTGCGCGCGATCCTCCGGCTCGGCGACATGCGCGTCGACGACGTGATGGTGCCGCGCGCCGACATCGAGGCCGTGGAGGCGGCGTGGTCGGTCTGGCGCGTCCTCCTCGCCTTCCGCGAGGCGGGACACAGCCGGATGCCCGTCTACCGCGAGACGCTCGATGACCCGATCGGCATGATCCACATCAAGGACGTGATGGCCTGGATCACCGACACGGCCGCGGCCGGGCCGCGCCCGCCGGAGGACGAACCGGAGGCCGTTCCCGCCTGCGACCTCGCCGCCGTCGATCTCGGCCTCGGCATCGAGAAGGCGGGCCTCGTCCGGCCCCTCCTCTTCGTGCCGCCTTCCATGCCGGCGCGCCTTCTCCTCGAGCGCATGCAGGCGAGCCGCACCCAGATCGCACTCGTGATCGACGAATATGGCGGCACCGACGGGCTCGTCTCGATCGAGGACCTCGTCGAGATCATCGTGGGCGAGATCGAGGACGAGTACGACCTCGAGGAGGAGGTCAAGGTGGTCAAGGTCGCCGACGGCCAGTACGTGGCCGACGCGCGCACCTCGATCGAGGACGCCCAGGCGGTGATCGGCGAGAACTTCCGCCCGCGCGAGGAGGACCAGGACGTCGAGACGGTCGGCGGCCTCGTCTTCGCGGCGACCGGCCGGATCCCCGTCCGCGGCGAGATCGTCAACGCCGTCGAGGGCTACGAGTTCGAGATCCTCGACGCCGATCCGCGGCGGATCAAGCGCATCCGGATCCGCGAACGGCGGAAGCTCGTCCCGCGCGTCCGCCAGAAGGTCGGCCGCGATCCGGAGGCGCGGCGGCGCCCCGAGCCGCCCCCCGAGCCGCCCAGTGACGCAGACGCCGCTTGAAGTCGCGCGCCGCGTCGGCCAGCAAGGGTCGAGCGGCAGCGAATCGGCGGCGCTGATGGATCGGCTGGCGAACTGGGTGATCCTGTCCTGGGGCTGGCGGCGGCGCGGCATCGCCTTCTGCGCCGGCGCCGCGTCCGCGCTCGCCCAGCCGCCCTTCTTCCTGTTCCCGGTTCTCTGGCTCACCTTTCCCGTCCTGGTCTGGCTGATCGACGGCGCGGATTCGACGTCGCGGAGCGGCGCCGGCCGGCGTTTCCGCCCGGCCTTCGCGACCGGGTGGTGGTTCGGGTTCGGCTACTTCCTGGCGGGGCTCTGGTGGGTCGGCGCCGCCTTCCTCGTCGACGCCGAACAGTTCGGCTGGATGATGCCGTTCGCCGTGCTCGCGCTGCCAGCCGGCCTCGCGCTCTTCTGGGGCGCGGCAGCCGCCTTCGCCCGGCTCCTCTGGTCGGGCTCCTGGACGCGCGTCTTCGCGCTCGCCGCCGCCCTCGGCGGCGCCGAATGGCTGCGCGGGAACGTGCTCACCGGATTTCCCTGGAACGCGGTCGGCTACGCGCTGACGGCGGGGGAGCCGCTGATGCAGTCCGCCGCGCTCTTCGGCGTGCCGGGCCTCACGGTGCTCGCGGTCGCCGTCTTCGCCGCCCCGGCCGTGCTCGCGCCGGCCGCCGGGCGCGCGGGACGGAACATCGTGCTGCCCGCATTGTCGGTCCTCGCGGTGGCGGCGCTCGCGCTCTCCGGGATGCTCCGCCTCGCCCATGCCGACCGTGCCATGGTGCCGGACCTCTCGATCCGGATCATGCAGCCGGCCATCGACCAGGCGCAGAAATGGCTGCCGGAGAACCGCACCTCCGTGGTCGACACCTATCTCAGGCTGTCGCAGAGCGAGGCGCGGCCGCTTTCGGCCGGCACGGTGCTCGTCTGGCCGGAATCGGCGTTTCCGTTCGCGCTGATGCGCCATCCGGACGTGCTCGGATCGATCGCGGACATGCTGCCGCGCGGCTCCGTCCTGGTGACGGGCGCCGCCCGCATCGACGACTCGGAAGCCGGCCGGCCGCGCTACTACAACAGCATCTACGTGATCGACGACCGCGGCACTGTCACCGACGCCTACGACAAGGTGCACCTGGTGCCGTTTGGAGAATACCTGCCGTTCCAGGGCCTCTTCGAGGCGCTCGGGCTCGAGCAGCTGACCAAGCTGCCGGGCGGGTTCTCGGCGGGCCGGCAGAGACGGGCGCTGGCGCTGCCGTCGGGGCAGACCTTCTCGCCGCTCATCTGCTACGAGATCATCTTCCCCGGGAAGGTGCTTCCCGCGGGCGACCGGCCCGGCTTCCTCCTCAACGTCACCAATGACGGCTGGTTCGGCCGCACGATCGGTCCGTGGCAGCATTTCCACCAGGCGCGGGTACGCGCCGTCGAGGAAGGACTGCCGCTCATCCGCGCGGCGAATACCGGAATCTCGGCCGTCATCGACCCCTATGGCCGGCTCCTCGCGCGCTCCGATCTCGGGGCCGCGGAGGCGATCGACGCGCCGCTTCCGGCCGCCGCTCCGCCCACCTTCCTCGAGCGCCGGCGGGGCTGGATCGTGCCGCTTCTGCTGGCCGGATCGCTGCTGATTGCGGCGTCCGGAATATGGCGGCGTTCTCCCGGACGTTGATTGACTTTACCTAGCCGGCACAGCATCGTGCCCGCGATTGGCCGCATCGGTTCTTCATTTGCCCTGCTTCCACCGGCAGGGTACTTTACGACCACATCCTAGGGGCGCCGGGTGAGTGTAGTGGAAGAACGGTCGGGCAAGCGCCCGAACCCGACGGACGTGTATGTGGGCAGTCGTGTCCGCATGCGGCGCAAGATGCTGGGCATGAGTCAGGAGCGCCTGGGCGAGCAGCTGGGAATCACGTTTCAGCAGATCCAGAAGTACGAGAAGGGCACGAACCGGATCGGCGCAAGCCGGCTGCAGCAGCTGGCGACAGTGCTTGATGTGCCCGTCTCCTACTTCTTCCCGGAGACGGACGGAACCGAGATGCCCGGCCTGCGGGAGGACGGCGCCGGCGATTTCGTGATGGAATTCCTGTCGACGTCGGAAGGCCTGGAGCTCAACCGCGCCTTCGCGCGGATCCGGGATGCCAAGGTGCGGCGCAAGGTGATCGATCTCGTCCGCTCTCTCGGCGATCAGGATTCTCACTGACGCGCGCCGCAACGGCACCCGAACGCCATCACTTGACGACGAAGCGGGGGCGGGGCAAGTGTTGCCCGCCCTTCGTTTCGCTTGGGCCGTGATTTCACTTCCAGTATTCTCATCACCGGGACACAAGTCATATGGCGCGTCGCAGCTATCACTTTACCAGCGAGTCGGTCTCCGAAGGGCATCCTGACAAGGTCTGCGACCGCATCTCCGACACCATCGTGGACGCGCATCTCGCTGCTGTCCCGGAGGCGCGGGTCGCCTGCGAGACGCTCGCCACGACCAACCGCGTCGTGATCGCCGGCGAGGTGCGCGGCTCCGCCGACATCGACGCCGAGGCCGTCAAGCGGCTCGCCCGCGAGGCCGTGCGCGACATCGGCTACGAGCAGGAAGGCTTCCACTGGGACAACTGCGACATCGAGGTGCTGCTTCACGAGCAGTCGTCCGACATCGCGCAGGGCGTCGACAGCCGCGAGAACAAGGACGAGGGCGCCGGCGACCAGGGCATCATGTTCGGCTATGCGTGCCGCGAGACGCCGGAACTCATGCCGGCGCCGATCCACTACGCCCACAAGATCCTCCGCCGCCTCGCCGAGGTGCGCCACGCCGGCACGGAGCCTGCGCTCGGCCCGGACGCCAAGTCCCAGGTCACCGTGGACTATCGCGACGGCCAGCCGGTCGCGGTGAGCTCCATCGTGCTTTCGACCCAGCATCTCGACGAGACGCTCGAATCCGCCGACGTGCGCCGCATCGTCGAGCCCTATATCCGCGAAGTGCTGCCGGAGAGCTGGATCAGCAGCGACACGGTCTGGCACGTGAACCCGACCGGCAAGTTCGTGATCGGGGGTCCCGACGGCGATTGCGGCCTGACCGGCCGCAAGATCATCGTCGACACCTATGGCGGCGCGGCGCCCCATGGCGGCGGCGCGTTCTCGGGCAAGGACCCGACCAAGGTCGACCGCTCGGCCGCCTATGCCGCGCGCTACCTGGCGAAGAACGTCGTCGCCGGCGGCTTCGCGGAGCGCTGCACGATCCAGCTCTCCTACGCCATCGGCGTGCCGCAGCCGCTGTCGATCTTCGTCGACACGCAGGGGACTGCGACTGTCGACGAGGCGGCGCTGGAGAAGGCGCTCGGGCAGGTGATGGACCTCTCGCCGCGCGGCATCCGCCAGCGCCTGGGCCTCAACCGCCCGATCTATGCGCGCACCTCGGCGTACGGCCATTTCGGCCGCGATCCGGAGCCGGACGGCGGCTTCTCCTGGGAGCGGACCGATCTCATCGACGCCATTTCGGACGCGCTCTGAACCCTTGCCGGAAAGACGCGCCGGCGCCTTCTTCGGACGGCGCGTCGGCAAGCCGCTCAAGCCCTCCCAGCAGGCGGCGCTCACCCGCCACCTGCCCGGCCTGAGGCTCGACCCGCAGACGCCGCCGCCAGTACGCGCGGCGGCGCTGTTCCCTCGCCCTGTCGAGCGCATCCAGCTTGAGATCGGGACGGGCGGGGGCGAGCATCTCCTCGCTTGCGCGGCCGCCGATCCGGGCGCCGGCTTCATCGGCGTCGAGCCCTTCGTCGCAGCCTTCGCCAAGGGCGTGCAGGCGCTCGGCGAAGCGGGCCTGACGAACGTCCGGCTCTATGACGACGACGCGGTTCCGCTGCTCGACTGGCTGCCGCCGGGGCAGATCGCCGAGGTGGACCTGCTCTATCCCGATCCGTGGCCGAAGCGCCGGCACTGGAAGCGGCGCTTCGTCAATCCGGACAATCTCGACCGCATCTGCCGCCTGCTCGTGCCGGGCGGCCTGTTCCGGTTCGCGAGCGACCTTCCGAGCTACGTCGACTGGACGCTCGCCACGGTCGAGGCGCATGGCGTGCTCGCCTGGACGGCAGAGACGGCCGACGACTGGCGCCGGCCCTGGCCCGGCTGGCCCGGCACCCGCTACGAGGCGAAGGCCTTGGCGGCAGGCCGCAGGCCGACCTATCTCACCTTCCGCCTGCCGGCGCAGGACGATCGCCCGGCTCAGGACGATCGCAAGGACCGGGCCGAAGGCGGCCGGCCGGGAGGGACGACCAGATGAGCGCGGTTCCGGACGATCGGGCGAGGCGCGAGATCGAGGAACTCTTCGCGCAGTACGCGTCGGGCTTCGACGACGCGGATGCGGCGGCCATCGCCGCCTGCTTCGCGTTTCCCGCCGTCATCTGGCAGCTCGGCGAGGGCCACGTCTTCGAGGATGCCGAGGAGATCGAGGAGAACGCGGAAGCGCTGATCGACGTCTTCGACGAGGCCGGGATCGTCCTCACCACCCCGGAGACGACTACGCTCCTCCTGGCGGGCGGCACCGCCTTCGCCACCGTCGACTGGCGGCAGGAGGGCCAGGACGGGGAGCTTCTCCACGCGTTCCGTTGCCACTACACCTTGATCCGGCACGGCGAGGCATGGCGGATCGCCGTCATCGTGAACGACGAGCCCGAGGGGGACTGAGATGGCCTACGAGCAGGTCCGACTGGAGCGGCGGGGCCGGGCCGCGCTGATCACTCTCAACCGCCCGAAGGCGCTCAACGCGCTCTCCGCGGATCTCCTCGCCGAGCTCACCGAGGCGCTCGACGAGATCGCCGAGGACGAGCGCATCGGGGCGACCGTCATCACCGGCTCGGAGCGGGCCTTCGCCGCCGGGGCCGACATCAAGGAAATGGTCGAGCTCGATCCGGTCGCCGCCTATCGCGACGATTTCCTTTCCGGCTGGGAGCGGGTCGCCGCGCACCGCAAGCCGCTCGTGGCGGCGGTGGCGGGCTACGCCCTCGGCGGCGGCTGCGAGCTCGCCATGATGTGCGACTTCATCCTCGCGGCCGACAATGCGCGCTTCGGGATGCCGGAGATCACGCTCGGCATCATTCCCGGCATCGGCGGGACCCAGCGGCTGATCCGCTCCGTCGGCAAGGCGAAGGCGATGGAGATGATCCTGACCGGCCGCACCATGGACGCCGTCGAGGCGGAGCGCTGCGGGCTCGTGTCGCGGATCGTCGAGGCGGCGGAGTTGCTCGACGAGGCCGTGCGGGTGGCGCAGCGGATCGCCTCCTTCTCGCTGCCGGCGGTGATGGCCGCCAAGGAGGCCGTCGGCCGCGCCAACGAGACGACGCTCGCCGAGGGCATCCGCTTCGAGCGCCGGCTGTTCTATTCGCTGTTCGCCACGCTCGACCAGAAGGAGGGCATGGCGGCCTTCCTGGAGAAGCGCGAGCCGCAGTTCCGCAACCGCTGAGGCGCCAGGCCGCCGCCCGGCCCGGCGGCCGGCTTGAACTTCGGCCCGGGCGGGCGTATATGGTCTTCAACATCTCGAAGACAGATCGAGAGTGGGTCCACCCGGTCCCGCTCTTTTTTGTTATCTCAACCCCATTCGATCCGGGCCCCGGCGGGCCGGCATCAGCGAGCGGAATGGACGCGCCCCGACTGACACGCGAAACGGGCCTCGAAGCCCGCATCGCCCATATCGTGGAGCCGGTCGTGAGCGACCTCGGCTACGAGCTCGTCCGCGTCAAGGTGACGAGCCAGAACGGCATGACCGTCCAGATCATGGCCGAGCGGCCGGACGGCACCATGACCGTCGAAGATTGCGAGGCCATCAGCCGCAACATCTCGCCGGCGCTCGACGTCGACGACCCGATCGGCCGCGCCTACCACCTCGAGGTCTCCTCCCCCGGCATCGACCGGCCGCTGACGCGCGCCAAGGATTTCGCGCTCTGGGCCGGCCACGAGGCGAAGGTCGAGATGGCGAGCGCGCAGAACGGCCGGAAGCGCTTCCGCGGCATCCTGATCGGGTTGAAGGACGAGACCGCCGGCATCCGCCTTGCCGACGCGGCCGAGCCGAACGAGTTCTGGCTGCCGCTCGAGGATATCGGCGAGGCGAAGCTCGTGCTGACTGACGAGCTCATCAAGACGGCGCGGCGCAACGCCCCCGCCGAAGACGAAACAACGGACGAATCCGACTGAGACGAGGACGGAGCTGAGCCATGGCTGTCAGTGCGAACAGGCTCGAACTGCTGCAGATCGCCGACGCGGTCGCGCGCGAGAAGCTGATCGACCGCCGCATCGTGATCGAGGCGATGGAGGACGCGATCCAGAAGGCCGCGAAGTCCCGCTACGGCGCCGAGACCGACATCCGCGCCGAGATCGACGGGAAGACCGGAGAGATCCGGCTCCAGCGCCTGATGGAGGTGGTGGAGAATCCCGAGGACTTCGCGACCCAGATCGCGCTCGAGGATGCCCGCCGCCGCAATCCGGCCGCCCAGATCGGCGATTTCATCTCCGAGCCGCTGCCGCCCCTCGACTACGGGCGGATCGCCGCGCAGTCGGCCAAGCAGGTCATCATGCAGAAGGTGCGGGACGCCGAGCGCGACCGCCAGTATGACGACTACAAGGACCGCATCGGCGACATCGTGAACGGCACGGTGAAGCGGGTCGAATACGGCAACGTCGTCGTCGATCTCGGCCGGGCCGAGGCGATCATCCGCCGCGACGAGCTCATCCCGCGCGAGAATTTCCGCTACGGCGACCGCGTGCGCGCCTATGTCTACGACGTCCGGCGCGAGCAGCGCGGCCCGCAGATCTTCCTCTCCCGCACCCATCCGCAGTTCATGGCGAAGCTCTTCACCATGGAGGTGCCGGAGATCTATGACGGCATCATCGAGATCAAGTCGGTTGCCCGCGATCCCGGCAGCCGGGCGAAGATCGCGGTCGTCTCGCACGATTCCTCGATCGACCCGGTCGGCGCCTGCGTCGGCATGCGCGGCAGCCGCGTCCAGGCGGTGGTGCAGGAGCTCGCCGGCGAGCGCATCGACATCATTCCGTGGAACCCCGACGCCGCGACCTTCATCGTCAACGCCCTGCAGCCGGCGGAAGTCTCGAAGGTCGTGCTCGACGAGGACGCCGAGCGCATCGAGGTGGTCGTGCCGGACGACCAGCTCTCGCTCGCCATCGGCCGGCGCGGCCAGAACGTGCGCCTCGCCTCCCAGCTCACCGGCTGGGACATCGACATCCTGACCGAGGACGAGGAATCGGAGCGGCGCCAGAAGGAGTTCGCCGAACGGACCGACCTCTTCGTGAAGGCGCTCGACGTCGACGAGATGGTGGCGCAGCTCCTCGCCTCGGAAGGGTTTGCGAGCGTCGACGAGGTTGCCTATGTAGACCTCGACGAGGTCGCCTCGATCGAAGGCTTCGACGAGGAGACAGCCGAGGAGCTGCAGACGCGCGCCCGCGAATATCTCGAGGAGATCGACCGGGCGAACGACGAGGAGCGGCGCAAGCTCGGGGTCTCCGACGACCTCAAGGCGGTGCCCGGCCTCAGCACGGCGATGCTGGTCGCGCTCGGCAAGAACGACATCAAGACGCTCGAGGATCTCGGCTATTGCGCGGTCGACGATCTCGTCGGCTGGACCGAGCGGAAGAACGGTGAGACGCAGCGTTTCGAAGGCGCACTCTCCGGCTTCGACATTTCGCGCCAGGAGGCGGAAGAGGTCGTGATGGCGGCCCGGCGCATGGCCGGGCTCATCGAGGAGACCGAGGAGCCGTCGCCCGAAGGCGAAGAGGACGAGGGCGAAGGCGAAGGCGAGGAGACGACGGCGGCTTGACGGCGGCGGAAGGCGGCGCAAAGGGACCGCGGGCGGGGCGGACTCGCACCTGCATCGCGACGCGGACGCAGCGGCCGGAGGCCGAGCTCCTCCGCTTCGTGGCCGGCCCGGAGGG
Organism: Propylenella binzhouense; assembly: GCF_009866965.1. Lineage (GTDB taxonomy): Bacteria > Pseudomonadota > Alphaproteobacteria > Rhizobiales > Afifellaceae > Propylenella > Propylenella binzhouense. Next base: position 60,629 of record NZ_SPKJ01000014.1, read on the forward strand.
AGAAGTCGTCCCCGATCTCAGGGCGCGCCTGCCCGGTCGCGGCGTGTGGGTCGGGGCGGAACGCCGCCTCGTGGAGGAGGCGGTCCGGAAGAACCTCTTCGCCCGCGCGCTGAAGCAGCCGGTGAAGGCCGGCCCGGAGCTGCCCGGCTTGGTCGGCGAGCTTCTCCGCAAGTCGGCGCTCGGCCGGCTCGGGCTCGCACGGAAGGCCGGCGAGGCCGTCACGGGCTTCGCCAAGGTCGAGGCCACGATCGAGAGCGGCCGCGCGGCGGCGCTCGTGATTGCGGCGGACGCGGCCGAGGACGGCCGGCGCAAGATGGAGGCGGCGCTCAGACGCCGCTCGGGATCGGTCGCGACGATCCCGGTCATCCGCGTCTTCTGCGCGGAGGATTTGAGTTTGGCATTGGGCCGGCCACATGTGATACATGCTGCCGTGCTCCACGGCCCGGCAGGACGAAATTTCGCGGCAGCGGCCGAGCGCATTGCCCATTACGAGGGTTGCACGGCCGGCTCCGCCGCGGACCGAGAAGGCGACGCCAGGAACGACGAATGACAGATACGACGAGCAGAGGCGACAAGACGATCCGGGTCGGGAGCGGCGGCCGCAAGACGATTTCGTTGAAGCGGGATACCGACACCGTCCGGCAGAGCTTCTCCGGCGGCCGCTCGAAATCGGTGCTGGTGGAGAAGAAGCGTCGCCGCGTCTCGGGCCCGGGCGATCGCCCCGAGGGCGCCGACGAGGCTCCGGTCGTCGCCGAGCGCCCGCGCGAGGCGCCGCGCCCGGCCCAGCCGGCGAGCACCGCACAGCCCCAGCAGCGGCCCCAG
>NZ_SPKJ01000140.1 GCF_009866965.1 Propylenella binzhouense
ACCCGTTCGTGTTCCGCCTGTCGATCTTCGTGCTGGCGATCTTCGTCGGCTATTACGTGGTGTGGTCGGTCACGCCCGCGCTCCACACGCCGCTCATGAGCGTCACGAACGCCATCTCGTCCGTGATCGTGGTCGGCGCGCTCCTCGCCCTCGGCGTGGACCTTGTCGGCGAAGGCACCGGCATCGCCCGCGGCCTCGGCTTCCTCGCGGTGATCCTCGCGAGCGTCAATATCTTCGGCGGCTTCCTCGTCACGGAACGCATGCTGGCGATGTACAAGAAAAAAGAACGGTAGGGAGCGCCGTCCATGTCTGCGAACGTCACGGCGTTTCTCTATCTCGTTGCCGGCGTCCTCTTCATCCTGGCGCTGCGGGGCCTGTCGCATCCGGTCACCAGCCGGCGCGGCAACCAGTACGGCATGGCCGGCATGGCCATCGCCATCCTCACGACGCTGGTCTCCGCGCCGCCTTCGGATTTCGTCGGGTGGCTGCTGCTGATCCTGGCGCTCGGGCTCGGCGGCGGCGTCGGCGCGGTGGTCGCGCGGCGGATTCCGATGACGGCGATGCCGCAGCTCGTCGCCGCGTTCCATTCGCTGGTCGGCCTCGCCGCGGTCCTGGTGGCGGCGGCCGCCCTCTATGCGCCGCAGGCCTTCGGGATCGGCGTTCCCGGCGACATCCACGGCGCGAGCCTCGTCGAGATGAGCCTCGGCACCGCGATCGGCGCCATCACCTTCACGGGCTCGGTGATCGCCTTCCTGAAGCTCGACGGGCGGATGAGCGGCAAGCCCATCCTGCTGCCGGCGCGGCATCTCATCAATGCCGGTCTCGCGCTCCTCCTCCTCGCCCTCGTGGTGGCTCTCGTCACCTCGGCGAATCACGGCGTGTTCTGGGCGATCGTGCTCGTGAGCCTCGTGCTCGGCGCGCTCATCATCGTGCCGATCGGCGGCGCCGACATGCCGGTCGTGGTCTCGATGCTCAATTCCTATTCGGGCTGGGCGGCGGCGGGCATCGGTTTCACGCTCGGCAACACGGCGCTCATCATCACGGGCGCGCTGGTCGGCTCCTCGGGCGCGATCCTCTCCTACATCATGTGCAAGGGGATGAACCGCTCCTTCATCTCGGTCATCCTCGGCGGGTTCGGCGGCGAGACCGCGGCGGCGGCCCAGGATCTCGGCGACCGCACGGTGAAGCAGGGCTCCGCCGAGGACGCCGCCTTCCTCATGAAGAACGCGTCGAAGGTCATCGTGGTGCCCGGCTACGGCATGGCGGTGGCGCAGGCGCAGCATGCGCTGCGCGAGATGGCCGACACGCTGAAGCGCGAGGGCGTGGAGGTGAAGTACGCCATCCATCCGGTGGCGGGCCGCATGCCCGGGCACATGAACGTCCTCCTCGCCGAGGCGAACGTGCCCTATGACGAGGTGTTCGAGCTCGAGGACATCAACTCCGAGTTCGCGCAGGCCGATGTCGCCTTCGTGATCGGCGCGAACGACGTGACCAATCCGGCGGCGCGGGACGATCCCTCCTCGCCGATCTACGGGATGCCGATCCTCGACGTCGACAAGGCGAAGACCTGCCTCTTCATCAAGCGCTCGCTCGGCTCCGGCTATGCCGGCATCGACAACACGCTGTTCTACAAGCCGAACACGATGATGCTGTTCGGCGACGCGAAGAAGATGACCGAGGACATCGTCAAGGCGCTCGACTGAGCGCCCCCGATCGGACGAGAAGGCCGGGCCCACGCGCCCGGCCTTTTTCTTTGTTGGCGCGCCCTTGGCGGCGCCGCCTTCCTTCCTCGCATCGGACGGGACCGGCCGGTCATGCAAGCAAAGGTTACAATTCTATTGACGACAACCAGGCGTCGTGTCTCCAATGCAGGACCTGCAGGGGAAGCAGGGTCGCGGGGGCGGGAATGGGGACGGCACGGAAGATCCGCGCCGCGCGGGCGGTCGCGCTCGGGCTGCTGGCGGTCTGGTTCGGGGGCTGCTCCGTCGTGGATGGCGGGATCGGCGATCGCTACGCGACGTTCAACCAGGAGCTGAATAACGCCCGGAACGACGAGATCCTGCTCAACATCCTCCGCTCGCAGTCCTTCGAGCCTCTCACCTTCGCGCCTAGCACGGGCGTCACGGGCAGGATGAACGGTGCGCTCGGCTTCGGGCTGCCGGGTTTCGCCGTCGGCCGCGATGCACCGGATTCGGTTGCGTTCGGGGCCGCCACGCTGAATGCCAGCCGGAGCGCGGAAGCGTCGATCCAGACCGTGCCGCTCACCAGCAAGGAATTCTATTCAGGCCTGATGACGCCGGTCAGCGCGCGGTCCTTCCTTCTGCTGCTGCGGCAAGGCTATTCGCGGGAGCTGCTGTTCTGGCTCCTGGCGGATTCGGTCCGCGCAACCGGTTCCGGCGGAGACGGGATTTTCGCCAATGACGACGGCGCGGACCTCGGCTGCGCCCCGATCGGCGGCGGGGAGCCGCGCTGCTTCAAGGATTTCGTCGATCTCGCCATGCAATGGGGGCTCACCGCGGAGTTCGTCCCCGGCGTGAAGCCGGCGAAGGACGAGCCGCCTCCCGTGCGGATGTGCTTCGATCCGCTGCTCGGGCGCGCGGCCCGCGCTGAAATCCGGCACGGCGAACGGGATTGGGGCGCAGCCCCCGGTGCCGTCGCCTGCGGCGGCCGGTCGGCCTGGCCCCAGCCCTTCGCGTTCCGGCGCGGCGCCTCGACATACGAAGTCGTGCCGCGCTCGCCGCTCGCCATCTACCGCTATCTCGGAATGATGCTGCGGACCGGCGCGGCGGGCCGGATCCGCATCAACGAGGTGGACATGGTGAACCCGGCCCTCCTGACGATCACGGCCGGACGCCGCGACGGCTGCTTTGCCGGAGCTGTCTATAACGGCGTGCGCTACTGCGTGCCGCAGGAGCATGCGATCAACACCAAGCAGGTGTTTGCCGTCCTTGCGGAACTCACGGCGCTCGGAACGGACCGCGAGGATCTGAAGGTCGGCTCGACGATCCTCATCGCGCCATAGCGGCCCCGGAGCGGGGACGGAGGGAGGAGACCATGCAGCAGGCCGACATTGCGCCCGCCGGCGCGCGGCCCGAAGGAGGCGGAGGGGCGGCCGCGGAGCGGCGCAAGCAGGCCGTCGTCGTCATCCACGGCATGGGCGAGCAGCGGCCGATGGACACGCTGCGCGGCTTCGTGGACGCCGTCTGGCTGCGCGGCCGCCCCGCCGAGGAGCAGGCCCGTCATCGACGGGCCTGGATCGTCCCGGACAAGCGTGCCGGATCATACGAGCTGCGCCGGATCACCACCGGCTACGACGATTCGACCGCCAAGGACCTCAGGACGGACTTCTTCGAGTTCTACTGGGCCGACCTGATGGAAGGCACCACGCTGCAGCACCTCTGGTCCTGGGTGCGCGGCCTTCTCATCCGTCCGATCTGGGCGGTGCCTTGGCGCCGCATGGCGGCCTGGATCGTGCTCTGGCTGCTCGTAATCGGCATGGCGCTCGCGCTCCTCGGGGCGGCGGACCCGAAGAATGCCCTCGTCGTCTGGGCCGGACATCGGCTCGGCCGGCCCGCCTTGTGGGCCGCCGCGCATGCCCGCGAGGTTCTCCTGGCGCTGGCGGGCGCCGCCGCGGCCCTGACCGTGCTTCGCCTTGCCTATCTCCTCACCCGGCGCCGCCACGCGGAGGGTGACGCGCTTCTCTCGGAACCCGCGGGCGTGAACGTGGCGGGCCCGTTGATGTCCGCCGTTGCCGCCGGGTCGATCTTCCTAAGCATCCCGGCCGACGCCAGCTATGATCCGGAGCCGTTTGCCCGCCTGCTGCTGGCCGGCCTCGCGGTCGCCGGCGCGGCGATCGTCCATCTCTTCGTCGTTCCCTATCTCGGCGATGTCGCCCGCTATGTCCGCGCCGCGGCGGATACGGTGGAGAAGCGGCAGGCGATCCGCGAGCGGGGGCTCGCGCTCCTGAGGGAATTGCACGCCCAGCAGCAGTACCGGCGCATCGTCGTCGTCGGCCACAGCCTCGGATCGATCGTGGCCTACGATCTTCTGCTCCAGCTCTGGGCGGAGCGCGGTCCCGCCAGGGACCGCCTGCCGAGCGCGGACGCCGCCGATGCGCTCGCGCAGGTCGACCGGTTTGTCGGGTGCCGGTCCGACCGCTTCGACCTGGAGGCATACCGGCGCGCGCAGTGGGCGGTGTTCGATGCCCTGCGCCGCCGTTCCGACGACTGGCTGATCAGCGACTTCGTGACCCTTGGAAGCCCGCTTGGACTCGCCGATTTCCTGCTCGCCCGCGATGCCCGCCATCTGGAGGCGATGAAGACGGAACGGCTCGTCGCGACCGCGCCTCCGGTCGCCACGGAACGCGGGGAAGCGGCTGCTCCCGGCGAGCGCGGGGGCGGAGGCCGCCCGGACAGGCCGACAATGTTCTACACGGACACGGTGGCAGGTCAGCAGGTCCAAATTCCCCATCACGCCGCGCTCTTCGCCGCCGTGCGCTGGACCAACATCTGCGATCCCCCGCGCGGCGTCTTCTTCGGCGATCTGATTTCTGGTCCGGTCGCCCCCTGGTTCGGCCCCGGCGTCAAGGACATCCGCGTGAAGATGCGTCGCCGGCTCCTCGGCTGGCTGTCGTGGCGCTTCTTCACGCACACGCTCTATTGGAGCACGGACCGGCCGCTCGGCGCCGGGCAGGCGCATCTGCGCGCGCTCCGCACCGCGCTTGCGCTCGATGACGAGACCGGCAGGGGCGGGGGCGGTGCCGGCGCGTGCCTTCGCCCGCCGCTCGGCGCGGTGGAACGCGCCGATTAGCGGAGGACAGGAGGAGGCGCAGACCGTACCGTCCCCGCTTTCCGAATCGCGAGGGACAACGATCTTGAGATCACGCCGGATCCTGCGCGTCGCGGCATGGCTCGCGGCACTCGCCGCCTTCGCCTATCTCGCCGCCGGCTCCTATCTCTACGCCGTCCAGCGGAGCTACGTCTTCGTCCCGGGCGGCACGCTCGGCACGCCGGAATCGAACGGGCTTGCCGGGGTGGAGGTGGTCACGCTCGACCGCGGCGGCGTCGTCCTCACGGGCTGGCACGCGCCCGCCCGCGACGGAATGCCGACGCTTCTCTATTTCCACGGCAATGCCGGCAACCTGAGCGGCCGCGCCGACAGGTTCCGGCAGGTGCTCGATTCCGGCTTCGGGCTCGCCGCCTTCAGCTATCGCGGCTATCCGGGGAGCGGCGGAGCGCCGAGCGAGGAGGCCCTCTTCTCGGATGCGCTCGCCGAGTTCGACTGGCTCGCCGAACGCACCGGCCGCATCGTCCTTCACGGCGAATCGCTCGGCACCGGGATCGCCACCTATGTCGCGAGTAGGCGGGACGCCGGGGCGCTCGTGCTCGAGGCGCCCTATACGGCCGCTCTCGATATCGCCGGGGCGACCTATCCGTGGCTGCCGGTCTCGGTGCTGATGCGGGATCCCTTCGTCACCCGCGAGCACATAAGCCGGGTGGCGGAGCCGATCCTGATCTTCCACGGCACCGCGGACCGGGTGATCCCGATCGAGCACGGGCGTGCGCTCGCACGGATCGCGGGCGATCGCGCCGAACTGGTGGTCGTCGAGGGGGCGGGCCACAGCGAGCTCTGGAAGCGCGGGCTGTGGCAGCGCGCGCTGGCCTTCTTCGCGGCGAAGGGCCTGCTTCCGTGAGGCCGCTCGGCTAGGCCGCGGCGCCGCCCGTCCGGCGGAGCCCTTCCTGGGCCGGCTGGTAGTCGTTCTTCACCGTCAGCGCCCGGGAGAAGGCGGTGTGCGCCTTCTGGATGTCGCCGAGCTGCTCGTAGGCGAGGCCCTGGTTGGTCCAGCCCTCGTAGCTGCGGTTGTTGCGGCGGAGCGATTCGTTGATGTCGTCGAGCGCGCTCTTGGCGTCCCCGAGCGCGAGATAGCTCGCGCCGCGTCCGCCATAGGGCTCCGCCGCGCGGGGCGAAATGCCGATCGCCGTGGTGAAGTCCTCGATCGAGGTCTGGTACTGCCCGAGCGCCTGGTAGGCGAGCCCGCGATTGTAGAAGGCCTGGGCGTCGGTCGGGCTGATCGTGATCGCCATGTTGTAGTCGGCGAGCGCGAGGTCCGGCCGCCCCTGCTGGCGGTAGATGTTGCCGCGCGACATGTAGGCGAGCGCGTAGTTCGGGTCCGCCTGGATCGCCCTGTTGTAATCGGCGAGCGCGTCGCGATCCCTGCCCTGGCGGCGCAGGATCTGCGCCCGGTTCGCATAGGCCGGCGCAAAATTCGGATCGAGCTGCAGCGCCTGGTTGAAGTCGGCCATGGCGTCGTCGTAGCGCCCGGCCCGCCCATAGGCCGCGCCGCGCACGTTGTAGGCTTCCGGGTCGCTCGGGTTCTGCTGGATGACCGCGGTCAGCGATTCGATATTGGCGGGGGAGGCCGTGGTCGGATCGACATTGGAAAGGTCGGCCACCGGGCCGGCGGTCTGGCAGCCGGCAAGGCCGAGCGCGGCGAGCAGCGCGATCGCCGGGGCCCGCTTGCGCATGCCGGCCGCGGCCGCAGCCCGCCGGTTCGTCGTCTTCGCAGCCGTCACAAGCGGGACCTGTGGAATCGCCGGATCCGGGATCAGCGCGAAGCGGCGCGGCGCTTGCCGGGAAGCAGGCCTTCGCGCTGCGCCCGCTTGCGGGCGAGCTTGCGGGCCCGGCGAATCGCCTCGGCCTTCTCGCGCGCCTTCTTCTCGGAGGGCTTCTCGTAATGATTGCGGAGCTTCATCTCGCGGAAGATGCCTTCGCGCTGCATCTTCTTCTTGAGCGCCTTCAGCGCCTGATCGACATTGTTGTCCCGAACGATGACCTGCACGTGAATCCGTTCCTTTCCCAGCAGCGTCGCGAATGGCTTCTTGGAAGGGCATGTGCCCGGCGGCTCACCGTCCGGCGCGGAGCCCGATTCCGAAAACAGCTAAGTTCCCGCTGCACGGAGCACAGCGAGCGGACTGGCATATAGCGCCTCGACTCAATTCTGTCCACCTGCCGGCGCCGTGGGTAGTGGGTCACTCTGAATTTTGAGCGGTCGCCTTCGCGCCGCGCTCAGCCGAGTTCCTCGGCGAGCCCGATGAGGAGCCCTTCGGGCCCCCGGATGTAGCAGAGCCGATAGACGTCCCCGTACCGGACCACTTCGCCTTCGAGCTGCGCGCCGCGCGCGCGGAGCCTTTCAAGCGTCGCGTCGAGATCGTCCACGGCGAACATGACGCGGAGGTAGCCCAAGGCGTTGACCGGCGCGTTCCGGTGATCCGCGACGACGGGCGGCGCGAGGAAGCGGGAGAGCTCGAGCCGGCTGTGGCCGTCCGGCGTGCGCATCATGGCGATCTCGACGCGCTGGTCGCGCAGCCCGGTGACGCGTCCGGCCCATTCTCCTTCGATCGTGGCGCGCCCTTCGAGCTCGAGGCCGAGTTCGCGGAAGAAGTCGATCGCCCCGCCGAGGTCTTCGACGACGATTCCCACATTGTCCATCCGCTTCAGCGTCATGGTTCCAGCCTCCGGGGTGTCGTTCCGATCTCCAAGGCGTCGTCCGGGCCGGCAGCGGCCATGGTCGCTGCGTTCCGCCGGGACGGTTGACCGGCCTGCCTTGCCGTCCCGGCCGCTCCGGTCGTCGCCATAGGTATAAGCGAGCGAGGGCCGGATCGGACAATGATGTCGACGCCCGTCATCCGCTCACCGGCGCTACTGAGCGGTGACCGCCCCGCCGGCTGCGGGCGCGGGTTTCCCGTCCGGCTCTCCGGATGGCGCCGCCTGCTCCCCGGCGGGTTCCGGCGGAGAGGGCGCGGCGGGGGCGGGCCCGGCGGGGGAGGGCGCGGCGGCGGAGCCTTCCGGACTGCTCCCGGGCTCGGCTTCGCTCGGCCTTCGCGGCGCGTGGCCGAGCCAGCGCGTGGCCTCGGCCACGGCCGCATCGCGGATCCTGGTGTCGAGGCGGAGAAGCCAGTTCTCCAGATAGTCGTCGACGAGCCCGCGGTCGCGCGCGGCGAGGTACCAGCGCGCCGCCTCCGCCGGATCGGCGGCGACGCCGCGCCCGTCCGCGAGCAGCCGGGCAAGGCGGATCTGCGCGGCCGGATTG
>NZ_SPKJ01000141.1 GCF_009866965.1 Propylenella binzhouense
CGGGACCAGCGCGCGAGAAAGCCCGGGTCTTCGCCGCTCATCGGCCCGCGCTCATCGGCCCGCGCTCATCGGCCCGCGCTCATCGGCCGGTGCCCGGCGGGCGCCCGCGTGCCGGGCGCAGCGCCAGCGCCTCCGGGTCGGCGGTGTCGCGCTTGCGCTTGAAGAAGGCGCGCTCGACGTGGTGCTCGGCGACGAAGGCCGCGACGCGGGCCTGCACGGCGGCCGGCATCGGCACCGGATCGACGATCTCGGCGCCGGTCTCGGTGTAGCCCTCGCCTTCGGTCGGGTCGGCGGTGACGGCGAAGAGGGCGACGCCCGGGGCCGCCTCGCTCGCCTGCAGGACGACCCAGAGCGCCGGGGCTCCGGAGAGGAGGTTGTCGCGGTAATGCGCCGTCTCGGTGTGGTGCAGCGCGATGTCGGCCGCGCCGGCATAGAACCGGGCGATGCCGTCCTCCTCGGAAAGGAGGGTCCAGGCCTCTGCCGCGGCGGGGGCGGGAAGTGCCGCGACGGGCACCCAGGCATGGTCCGCCCAGATGCTCCTGAGCGGCCGCCGCTCCACCACGATGCCGACGGAAAACGTCGATTCGGCCATGTTCAGCTCACCTTCCCGGCAGCGGCCACGGGCAGGCCCGAAGCGAGGTTCTGCGGCTTCATGCGCAGCGTCCGCCCGGCATCCATGGCGAGGAGGAGCCAGACCGGCCGCGCCCCGAGATCAGCGCGCGCCTCGCGCGGATCGGCGAAGTCGAGCCGGAACAGCGCAATGAGGCGGTCCGCCGTCGCCGGATCGATCTCCTCGCCCCGCCAGAGCGCGTTGCCGATCCTCGTCCCTTCGGCGTCGAGGCCGACGAACCAGCCGAAGTCCGGGTCGTCCATGCGGTCGACGGGTTCGACCCGGACCCCGGTCCCGAGGAGATGCAGCACCCAGCGCTCGATCACCGCCGCCAGCCCGCGCCGCGCCGCCGGGTCGCCAAAATTGAGCACGAAGTCGAAGGCGTCGCTGCGCTCGAAATAGTCGTCCGCATTGGCGGCGCCGAGCACCGGGAGTTCGCTCGCGGCAGGCCCGCCGAGCATGGCGAGGAGCGGCGAGGCATGGCGGTCGCGCTCGTGGCTCTCGATCGTCTCGGAATCGGCGAGGAGGACCGCGCCCTCATGGAAGGTGACGCGCTGCGGCCGGTAGAACAGCTCGGCCGCCCGCAGCACCGTGGCGTCGGCCAGGCCGTCGAGCGCGTTCCGCAGCACCACCTGGGTGAGCTGGTTGAGGAAGAGCGGCGGCGTCCGGCCCATGTCGCCGCGCGCGAGCGCGAGATAGGCGGCTTCGAGCGAGGGGGCGGCGATCAGCCGGTCGCGGAAGGCGATCATCAGCTCCCAGTTCTCGCGCGCATCCGGGTCGCGGAGCTTCGCGATCTCGGCGGGCCGGACGGGCCGGCGCGGATCGTGCATCAAGAGTTCGTGATGGAGCCGGATCTCCGCCTCGCAGGCGTCCTCGGGCGGCACGAGCTCCGGCCGGGCGAGATAGGCCTTCAGGAAGGCGTCGGTGACGACGAGCCGCCCCTCCGCGTCGCGGTCGAGAAGATGGTGGCCGGAGCCGATCCAGAAGTCCCTCATCGCCGGCCCGCCTTCAGGAGGTCGACCAGGCTCACCTCCTCCGCCGCGTCCTCCTCGTCATCCTCCACGATCCTGAAGACGCCCCGCGGCGCGAGCTGGTCGGCGCGGCGATGGAGGGTCCGGAACGCCTCCCGGACCCCGTCCGCCTCGATCGTGCGGTGGAGGGCGATCAGCGTGTCCGGGGGATGGTCGCAGAGCGACGCCGCGAAAGCGACCTCCTCCTCGGCTGCGCTGCGCGCAACCTCGAGGTCGGGCGCGCCGCAATGCCGGACGAGTTGCTCGGCGAGCCGGCCCACCACCTGCCCGTATTCGTCCGCCGCCGCCTCCGAGACGACGACGAGCGTGGACCAGCCGAAGCTCTCCACGCCGAGAAAGCCGGCGCGGAACGCCTGGAGCGCCTTGCCGGAGAGTTCGCCGGGGGCGACCCCGACGAAGCGGAAGCTGCCTGTTACGGCCCATTCGCCCGGCTCGGCCGCGGGCGCGTAGACGAAGCCGTCGGAGGCGTCGAGCCGGATGGTGCGCGGCAGTTTCAGAGCCATGGCGTTCCCGATTTCGGATCGCGCCAGGAGGGCGCCGCGAGGGCGGCGGCGAGGTCGCGGCGCTCCGCGCGGCCGGGGCCGATCCCGCCCGGCAGGACGAGGTCCCCGTTCTCGGCCAGCTGCCCGAGCGCGCCGGCAGCTTCCGGCAGCCGGCCGAGCAGGCGCTCGGCGATCGCCTGGAATCCCCGCTCCCGCCAGAGGTCGAATTCGAGCATCAGGAACCGCGCGAAGCTGGCGGTGAGGGCGCCCCCGTCGATCCCGGCGAATCCCAGTTCCTCCAGCGCGCCGAGCAGGGGCCGCAGGCCAGGTTCGTCGGCGCGCACGATGGCGGTCCGCAGCATGCCGCCGAAGACGAGCCAGTCCGGCACCGCGTCCTCCGATGCGCCCGCCGGCCAGCCCAGCCGGCCGCCGCCGACCAGCACTCCGTCGACGCGGATCGCGTCCGGCCAGTCGAGCGCGATCGGCTGCTGCGGCGGGGCGTGCGCGGCAAGCGCCAGAGCGAGCGCGTTCATGCCCGCGTGGAAGGTGCGGCGGGCAAGGGCGAGCGGCTCCTCGGGCTCGAGCACCACCGCGAACTCGACGAGATCGAACCGTCCAACCGAGACGAGCGTGCCCGCGCCGGCCTCGGCGGCGATGGCGCAGGCATGCGCGAATGCGTCGCCGGCCTCGCGAAGGGTCACGAGCCGATAAAGCGGTGGCAGATCGATCGTCCGGCCCTTGGCCGAAGCCGTGACGGCCATGAAGTCCTGTGCGCTGGTGCCGCGGTGCTAAGCGGTTATAATCCTTGTGCGGAGGCCGGCGCCACACTGCTTTCGGCTGCGGCGGGGAATGCGATGAAGCTCGAAGGCGCGCGCACTGTCCTGGTCTGCTCTTGCGAGCGGACGATGCCCGATTTCGGCGAGAGCGTCCGCGCCGGCTGTCCCGGCGCGGCGGTGGAGAGCGCGTTCGGGCTCTGCGGGGCGGAGCTCGACCGCGTGCGCGCTCTTCTGCGGGGAACGGGCGATATCACGATCTCGTGCACCCAGCAGGCGCCGCTCTTCCGCGAGCTCGCGGACGGGGCCGGCTATCGCGGCCGTCTCGATTTCGCGAATATCCGCGAGACCGGCGGCTGGTCGGACGAGGGCGCGGACGCGGGTCCCAAGGCCGCCGCTCTCCTGGCGATGGCGGCGGAGCCGCTCGGCGACACGCCGGTGACGAGCGTCACGAGCGGCGGCGTGGTGCTCGTCTACGGCAGCGACGAGGTTGCGGTCGCGGCGGGGCGGGCGCTTTCGGACCGGCTCGACGTCACCGTGCTCCTGTCGCGGCCCGCGGATGTTCCTCCGCCGCGGGTCTGGGATGTGCCCGTGATGCGGGGAACGATTACCGGGGCGACCGGCCATGTCGGCGGCTTCACGCTTCGCGTGGACGACCTCGCCGCGCCGCTGCCGTCCTCGCGCGGGCGGCTCGTCTTCGGGCCGGCGCGCGACGGCGCGACCTCGCATTGCGATCTGATCCTCGACCTCAGCGGCGGCGCGCCCCTGTTCGCCGCAGGCGAGCTCCTCGACGGCTACATCAAAGCGGATCCCGGCCGCCCCGCCGCCGTCGCGGAGGCGATCGCCCGGGCGGGCGAGCTGGTCGGGGAGTTCGACAAGCCGCGCTATGTCGAGTACGCCGCCGATCTCTGCGCCCATTCGCGCTCGCGCATCGCGGGCTGCACCCGGTGCCTCGATCTCTGTCCGACCGGGGCGATCGCGCCCGCCGGCGACCACGTGGCGATCGACCCGCTCGTCTGCGCCGGCTGCGGAAGCTGCGCCGCCGCCTGCCCGACCGGTGCCGCGTCCTACACGCTGCCGGCCGTGGAGGTGCTCCTCCGCCGCGTGCGCGCCGGGCTTGCCGCCTACCGGGCAGCGGGCGGACGGGACGCCGTCATCCTCTACCACGATAGCGAGCACGGCGAGGCGCTGGTCGATGCGCTCGGCCGCTTCGGCCCCGGCCTGCCGGCCCGCGTCGTACCGGTGGCCGTGAACGCGGTGACCCAGCTCGGCCTCGAATCCTTCGTGGCGCCGCTCGCATGGGGTGCGGCCGCCGTCCGCGCGCTCTCGCGGGAGAAGCCGCGGCACGATCCTGCCGGGCTGCTCGCAACGCTCGACATGGCGGACAGGGTCGCCTCGGCGCTCGGCTGGGGCGGGGCGATGGCTGTGATCGAGACCGACGACCCCGACCGGCTGCGCGCGGCGCTCGATGCCGTCCCGCGGCAGGAGCGGGAGCGGAAGGCGGCGACCTTCATGCCCGCCGGCGGCAAGCGCACCGTGCTCGCGACCGCGATGCGGGAGCTCCATGCCGTCGCGCCGAGCCCGGTCGACCGGGTGGCGCTGCCCGCCGGCGCGCCCTTCGGCGGCCTCGCGATCGAGGTCGAGGGCTGCACGCTGTGCCATTCCTGTGTCGCGGCCTGTCCGACCGGCGCGCTCGGCGACGATCCGGACCGGCCGGCCCTAACCTTCGCGGAAGATCGCTGCGTCCAGTGCGGCCTCTGTGCCGCGACCTGTCCCGAGAAGGTCATCGCGCTCGAACCGCGCATCGACTTCACCGCCTGGAACGCGCCGCGCCGGGTCGTGAAGGCCGAGGAGCCGTTCCACTGCATCGCCTGCGGCAAGCCGTTCGGCACGCGGAGCTCGATCGAGCGCGTGGTGGCGAAGCTCGCGGATAGGCACTGGATGTTCTCGGGATCCGCGGCGAAGCGGATCGACGTCATCCGCATGTGCGACACCTGCCGGGTGGAGGCGGTGACCAACGAGAGCTTCGATCCCTACGCGCAGCCGCGGCCGGCCCCGATGACGGGCGGGATTCACTTGCGCGCAGGCGATCCTGCCGAGGGGTCCGGCTGATCCTTCTTCATCGCCGCCCTTGCGAGAAAGGCGACGAGGGCGGCCCGGTCCTCCGCGCTGCCGATCCGCTGCTCCGGCATCTTGGTGCCCGGCGTGTAACGCATGGGTCCGACCTCGAAGAGCTTCGCGACGGTCTCCGGCGTCCAGACGATGTCCATGCCCTCGAGCGCGTGGGAATAGGGATAGCCGGGGAGTGACGCGATCCGCCGCCCGAAGATGCCGTGGAGCGTGGGGCCGGCGCGGGGGCCTTCGGCCGGGTCGAGCGTGTGGCAGGCGATACAGGCGCGGAAGACTTCGGCCCCGCGATCGCCTTCGTACGCCGCCAGCGGATCGGCCGGCCCGCCCGCCACGATGCCGCCGCGATGGGCCCCGGTCGCGACGTCCCACGCCCGGATGACGCGGTCCGCCCCGCCGGTGAGGAGCGTGCCGCCGTCCGGCGAGAAGGCGGCCGACCAGATCGGCAGTCCCGGGCCGACGAGCGTGCGGATGGTCGCGAGCGTGCTGCCGTCGAGGAGCGCGATCGCGCCCCTGAGGCCCGCCGCCGCCAGCATTGTGCCGTCGGGCGAGGCGGCGAGCGCGATGACCGGCGTCGGCGAGACCTCCGCGTCGGCGAGGACTCGGCCGGTCCTGTCCAGGAGCCGGACCCGGCCGTCGGCGGAGCCGGCCGCGAGCCGGTCCCCGCCGAGCGCGACGAGCGTGTTGATCGGGCTCGGCAGCGTGACCGTCTCCGGGGCGAAGTCGGGCGGCTTCCAGAACCGAACCGTGAGGTCGTAGCCGGCGCTCGCCGGCGTGCCGTCGGCGAGGAACGCGACGGCGTTGACATTGCCGTCATGGCCGCGGAGCACGCGCGGCGCGCCGCCGCCGAGCGGCCAGAGCCGCACCGTGCCGTCCCATGCGGCGGAGGCGAGCGTCGCCCCGTCGGGCGAGACCGCGAGCGCCGCGACCGGTGCCGTGTGCCCTTCGAGCACGCGCTCCGGCGCGGCCTCTCCGGGCTTCCATAGCGCGATCTGTCCGTCCGCCCCCGCCGAGGCGGCCCGGCCGTCTGGAAGCGCGGCGACGGCGTTCACCTGGCTCGCATGGAAGCGGAGGACCTGGCGCGCCGATCCGGAGGCGAGCGACCACAGGATGACGGCGGTGTCGAAGCTGCCGCTCACCGCCGTCCCGCCGTCCGCCGTGATGGCAAGGGCACGGACCGGGCCGCCATGGCCCCTGAGCTCGGCCGCCCCCGCTCCGGGCGCGAAGGTGGCGGCGAGGAGGCAGAGGGCGATCCCGGCGAGGCGCCGGATCGGGAGCCTGGTCCGTTCGTCGTCGCTCATCCCGGCCATCCCCCGCAGCATGCCGCCGGCCGCGCCGGCGGCGGCCCCTCAGGCGCGCTCGAAGGCCATGGCGACGCCCTGGCCGACGCCGACGCACATCGTGGCGAGGCCGTAGCGCCCGCCGCGGCGGTCGAGCTCGCGCACCGCCTCCGAGGCGATCCGCGCGCCCGACATGCCGAGCGGGTGGCCGAGCGCGATCGCGCCGCCGTTCGGGTTCACGTGCTCGGCATCGTCCGGCAGGCCGAGCTGGCGGGTGCAGGCGAGCGCCTGCGAGGCGAAAGCCTCGTTGAGCTCGATCACGTCGAAATCGGAGACGCGCAGGCCGAGCCGCTCCAGCAGCTTCCGGACCGCCGGCACCGGCCCGATCCCCATGATGCGGGGCGGCACGCCGGCGGACGCCATGCCGAGCACGCGGGCGAGCGGCGTCAGGCCGTGGCGCTCCACCGCCTCGGCGGACGCGACGATCATGGCGCCGGCGCCGTCATTGACGCCCGAGGCATTGCCGGCGGTCACGGTGCCGTCGGCGCGCACGATCGGCCGGAGCTTGGCGAGCGCCTCCATCGTGGTGTCCGGGCGCGGGTGCTCGTCCTTCTCCACGATCGTCGGGCCGGCCTTGCCGCCCGGCACCTCGACCGGGACGATCTGGCCGCCGATCCGCCCTTCGGCGATCGCCCGCGCGGTGCGCTCCTGGGAACGCAGGGCGAAGGCGTCCTGGTCGGCGCGCCCGACCTGGAAGTCCTGGGCGACGTTCTCGCCGGTTTCCGGCATGGAATCGACGCCGTATTGCTTCTTCATCAGCGGGTTGACGAAGCGCCAGCCGATCGTCGTGTCGTGGATCTCGGCGGCGCGCTGGAAGGCCTGCTCGGCCTTGCCCATCACGAAGGGCGCACGCGACATGGATTCCACCCCGCCGGCGATGGCAAGGTCGATGTCGCCCGCCCGGATCGCGCGGCTCGCCGCGCCGACCGCGTCGAGCCCGGAGGCGCAGAGGCGGTTCAGCGTCGTGCCCGGCGTCGTCTCGGGAAGGCCTGCGAGGAGGAGCGCCATCCGCGCGACGTTGCGGTTGTCCTCGCCGGCCTGGTTCGCGCAGCCCATGAAGACCTCGTCGACATGGTCGCGGATCGCCGGATGCCGCGCCACGAGCGCCCCGATCGGGACCGCGGCAAGGTCGTCCGCGCGCACCTTGGCGAGCGCGCCGGCATAGCGGCCGATCGGGGTCCGCACCGGGTCGCAGATATAGACGTCGCGGATCGCCGCCATCGCACACACTCCTCTCATGGTCGCGGGCGTTCTATCCGGATCGCCGGGGATGGGCCAGAGCCCGCATCATTGCGGCGGCGCTGGGCTCCCGCCCGCCATCTGCGCCCCGGGAGCGGCGCCTTCCTGCCACAGGCCGAGCCGCTCCGCCCGCGCCTTCTCGCCCGCCTCGGCATAGCGGTCGCCGGCCGGCTTCGCCCAGCCCTGCTCCACGAGCCAGAGCGCGATGTCGTCGCCGCCGACCGTGCAGCGGGTCTCGTGCGCGCGCTTCGCCTCCGCGTGCCGGGGGAGCTCGCATTCGATGGCGCGGCCGCGGATGAAGCGCTGCAGCGCGGTCCGCGCCATGCGGCCGCACGGACGGGCCGCCGCGCCCGCACCGCAGGCCG
>NZ_SPKJ01000142.1 GCF_009866965.1 Propylenella binzhouense
CGGGAAGCCCGGCGCTCGCCCCGCGCCGCGCGCCCATCGCGTCCGCCGCGGCCGCGGCGAGGCGGAACGCGCCCACGTTCCGGGCGAGCCCGAGGATGGCATGGAGGTGCCGGTCGCGCTCGGACGGCGATGCGCCCGGCGCCCCCGCATCCCGCACGAGATCCTCCAGCGCCGCGACAAAGAGCCCGAGCACCTCGCGCTTGAGGGCCGGGTCCGCCAGCGTCTGCCGCTCCAGATGAACGGCGTCGAGCACCGCGGCCGTTCCGTCCTCGCCACGCTTCCCGGCCTGCCCTCTCGCCGCCACAGTGCCGGCGCATTCGGATCGGCGGCGTTCCGGACCGTTCATGCGCAGGGTCCCGGACGGCTCTTCGGGGGGAATTGGGTGCACCGACTGTCCGAAATTGAGACGATACTTGCGAGCCCGGCTTCACGCCGTTCGCAAAGCTTGGGAAATCGGGCCTTCATCGCGCGTTTCACCCTTCCGTGAGAGTGTTGGTGCCACTAATATGCCGGTCCGACAGCATGGGAAAGCAGGTCCTCGTTCGCGCGCCGGCGCCGTTCTGCCCGGCTCCGTTTGGGGGTCCTCGCTCTGAACCGGCGGGGCGGATCGGTCGTCCGTTTCTGACGGGATCGGCGCGTGGCTGCCGTCCCTGCGGTCACGGCGCATCCGAAGCGAGTTCACGAGTACGGGGCGGGGCGAGCAGTCAATGAGCAAACTTCCGAAGACCGACGCGACTGAAGCGGCCCTTTCGGCGGTCGAGGAGGCGCTGAAGATCGACTTCGCGGCCGAGGCGGCGGAAGCCGGCACCGCGGCACCTCCGGAAGCCGCGCCGCGGAAGCCGACGCCGCTTAGCCGGCGGCGCGCGGCCGAGCCGGCCGAAGCGCCTGCCGGACGCGCGCCCGGCGCCCGGAAGGAGCAGGACAGGATCCGCACGCGCCGCGCCGCCAACGACGACGTCCGGTCGGTCGGCAACATCCTCTATGCGCTGCAGCGACGGCCGGCCTACACGCCCTATTGGACGGCGCTGGTGCTCACGATCCTCTGGGTCGCGCTCGGGCTGAGTTTCGGCGCCGGAATCCTCGGCCGGGATCTCGGGACGTTCGGTTCCCTCCAGGACGTCCGCCAGGCGCCGCAGGTGCTGGTCCTTCTCGCCGGCATCGTGCTGCCGCCACTCCTCTTCTGGGCCATGGCCGCGCTGATCTGGCGCAGCCACGAGCTCCGCCTGGTCTCGCGCACGATGACCGAGGTCGCGCTCCGTCTCGCCGAGCCGGAGAACATCGCGAAGGAATCCGTCGTCACGGTCGGCCAGGCGATCCGCCGCGAGGTCGCGGCCATGGGCGACGGCATCGAGCGGGCGCTCGCCCGCGCGAGCGAGCTCGAGGTCCTGGTGCGCAACGAGGTCGCCACGCTCGAGCGCTCCTACACGGACAACGAGCTCCGCGTCCGGCGCCTGGTCGACGAACTCGTCACGGAGCGCGAGGCGATCGTGCAGAACGCCGACCGCGTCCGCCAGGCCATGACCGGCTCGCACGAGAACCTCTCGAGCGAGCTCGTCCGCACCTCCGAACAGCTCACCGAGGCGGCCGAGCGGGCCGTCGAGCGCATCACCGGCGTCCTCGCCGATCGCGGGGAGACCATCACGGCGGCTCTGGAATCCCGGGGCGACGCGCTCGTCGCCCTGGTCTCCGGCAAGGCCGAGGACGTGTTCCGCCGGCTCGACAGCGCGAGCGACCGCTTCTCCGACACGGTCGCGAGCCGCGGCGAGGATCTGATCTCGCGGCTCAACGCGACGACGGACACCATCGCCGATGCCGTGCTCGACCGCGGCGAGCGGCTGCTCGCAAGGCTCGGCGAATCCGGTTCCCAGCTCACCACGGCCGTCGCCGCACAGGCGGCGGAGTTTGCCGACCGGCTCGACCGGGCGGTGGCGGACGCGACGACGAACTTCTCCAGCCGCACCGACGAGCTCGTCCAGAGCGTGAGCCGGACGAGCGACGCCTTCGCCGAGACCTTCGCCACCCAGGGGCGTGACGCGGTCGAGCGGCTCGGGACCGCCGGCACCGCGATCAGCGACGTCATCACGAAGCAGACCTCCGACCTCGATCTGCGGCTGCGCGAGACCCAGAGCCGGCTCACCACGCTCTTCGGGGACGGCTCGACCGCCCTCGTGACGGAGCTCTCGCAGGCCGGCGAGCGCATCCACGCGAGCCTCACCGTCGAAGGCGAGGCGCTGGTCGCGCGCCTCAATGCGCAGAACGACGCGATCGGGGCCGCGATCGGCGCGCGCTCCGACGAGGTTGCGGGCCGCATGGAGCGCGCCAGCGAAATCGTCGTCGAGACGATGGAGAAGCGGTCCCGCAGCGTCATCGAGCATCTCGGGACGACCGCCCACGACGTGTCCCGGAGCATGGCGGCGCAGCTCCAGGAAGTGCAGTCGAATCTCGACGCGGCGAGCGAGCGGTTCGAAGGGGTCGGGCGCGACGTCACCGAGGCGGTGGCCAGGCGCCTGGACGATGCCGGCGCGCTCCTCGGCGAAGCCGGCGAGCGTCTGGCAAGCCGGAACGAGACGGTGACCGCGGCTCTCCGGGACCAGATCGAGCACGCGGAAAGCGGCCTCGCGGCGGCGCACGAGCGGTTCTCCGTTTCGGGCCGGGAGATCGCCGGCACGATCGACAGCCAGCTCTCGCGTGTCGAGACCGCCCTTGCCTCGGCATCCGATCGCTTCGCCGGGGCGAGCGCGGACGCGACCTCCGCGATCCGCACCCGGATCGACGCGCTCGAGGCCGAGATCGGCGCCGCCACCGACCGCCTGGGCGGCGCGGGAGAGCGGGCAGCCGGAGAGATCTCGGCGCGGATCGCGGCCGCCGAGGACGCGATGGCCGCCGTGAGCGGCCGGATCGAGCAGGCCGGCAGCACGCTTCTCGGCGGCGTGGAGGAGAGGATCGGCCAGATCGAGACGGCGCTCGGCGCCGCCGACGAGCGCTTCCTGCTTGCCGGCCGTCGCGTCATGCAGGGCCTGCAGGGCCGGATCGCGCAGGTCGAGGCCACCCTCAGCGCGACCGACGAGCGGCTCGGCCAGACCGGCGAGCGGGTCGTGGCGGCCGTGTCGGAGCGCGTCGCAGCCGTCGAGGCCGCCCTTGCCGCGGCGGACGGACGGATCGGGACGGCCGCGGAAGCGATCGCGGCCGACCTCGACCGGCGGATCGGCCTTGTCGAATCCGCCTTCGCCGCGGGCGACGAGCGGATCGAGGCCGCCAGCGCCCGCATGATGGGCGGGCTGTCGCGCCGCATCGCCGATGTCGAATCGACCCTGTCGAGCGCCGACGAGCGGCTCGGCGAGACCGGCGAGCGCGTCATCGCGGCAGTCGCCGACCGGGTGGTCCAGGTCGAGAGCGCGATCAACTCGGCGGACGAGCGGATCGGGACGGCCGCCCAGCGCATCGCCGCCCAGGTGAACCAGCGCGTCCAGCTGATCGAATCCGCCTTCACCGCCGGCGACGAGCGCATCGCCGCGACCGGCGCGCGCATGGTCGACGCCATCGCCGAACGCGTCGGCGGGATCGAGACGGCGCTGACCGGTGCCGACGAGCGGCTCGGGAAGACCGGCGGCGAGATCGTCGGCGCGATCGCCGACCGGATCGCGGACGTGGAATCCGCGCTCGCTTCGATCGGCGGCCGGGTCGGCTCGGCCACGGCACGCCTTACGTCCGAGCTCGACGAGCGCGTCGGGTCGATCGAGGCCGCGCTCAGCGTCGGCGACGAGCGCATGGGCGCGACGGGCGAGCGCCTCGTCGCCAGCATCGCCGACCGGATCGCCCTCGTGGAGGGGGCGCTTGCGAGCGGCGAGGAGCGGCTCGGCGCGACGGGCGAGCGCGTCGCCGGCACGATCCGCTCCCAGCTCGGCATCGTCGAGACGGCGATCGCCTCCGCCGACGACCGGCTCGGCTCGTCGGGCGACCGCATCGCGGCGACCATCGAGGAACGGATCGGCCATGCCCAGGCCGTGCTGGCGAGCGCCGACGAGCGCCTCGGGGCCACGGGCGAGCGCGTCGCCGGCACGATCCGCTCCCAGCTCGGCATCGTCGAGACGGCGATCGCCTCCGCCGACGAGCGGCTCGGGAAGACCGGCGGCGAGATCGTCGGCGCGATCGCAGACCGGATCGCGGACGTGGAATCCGCGCTCGCTTCGATCGGCGGCCGGGTCGGCTCGGCCACGGCGCGCCTTACGTCCGAGCTCGACGAGCGCGTCGGGTCGATCGAGGCCGCGCTCAGCGTCGGCGACGAGCGCATGGGCGCGACGGGCGAGCGCCTGGTCGCCAGCATCGCCGAGCGGATCGCCCTCGTCGAGGCGGCGCTTGCAAGCGGCGAGGAGCGCCTCGGCGGGGCCGGCGAGCGCGTCGCCGGCACGATCCGCTCCCAGCTCGGCATCGTCGAGACGGCGATCGCCTCCGCCGACGACCGGCTCGGCTCGTCGGGCGACCGCATCGCGGCGACCATCGAGGAACGCATCGGCCATGCCCAGGCCGTGCTGGCGAGCGCCGACGAGCGCCTCGGGGCCACCGGCGATCGCGTCGCCGGAACGCTGCGCTCGCAGCTCGGCACCATCGAGGCGGCCCTTTCCGAGGTCGCCGGCGGCCTCTCCGCCACGAGCGACCGGCTGATCGCCTCCGTCGCCGAGAAGTCCGACGAGATGGCGGCGCGGCTCGACGTCGCGCAGCAGCGCCTTTCCGATGCGGGCCGCGAGGCCTCCGCGCTCCTGGAATCCCAGCTCGACCAGGTCCGCAATTCGATCACGACCGCCGGAGAGAGCACCGGCCTGGTGATCTCCGCGCGCGGCGACCGGATCCGGCGCGACATCGAACGCAATCTCGAGCAGCTCGCGGAGGTCCTCAGCGCGCGCGGCGGCGAGCTGTCGACCATGATCTCGGAGCGGAGCGACGCCTTCGGCTCCCTCGTGGAGGCGCGCATCGGCCAGATGGGCGAGGCGCTCGACACCAATCTCGGCGGCTTCGAGCAACGGATGAGCGCCGCAGCGCTCGGTGCCGCCGAACGCCTCGCGACCTCCGCCGCCTCCGTCGAGCAGGCGGTGGCGGGCCGGCTCGCCAATTTCGAGACCCGCGTCACCACCCGCATCGGCGAGGTCACGCAGACCTTCGGCGAGCGCGCCGACACCCTTGCCGGCACGCTCGACGAGCGGCTCGACCGGATCAACCAGGTGCTCGACAACCGGGCCCGCCAGATCAGCGAGACGCTCGTCGCGCGCACCCGCGGCATCGTCGATGCCTTCCAGGAGGGCCAGTCGGAGATGTCGACGGCCCTCGACGATCGGCTCGCCGAGCTGAAGGAGAGCCTGGGCGCCCGGACGCAGGAGCTCACGCGGTCCATCGCCGAGCGCATGACGGAGATCAACCAGGGTCTCGCGGAACGCCTCGGCACCCTGCAGCACGATTTCGCCGATCGCGCCAACAGCCTCGAATCGACGCTCGAGAATGCGCAAGGCGGCCTCGGCCGGCGCACCGAAGAGCTGAACGCGATGCTCGCGGCGCGCCAGGCGGAGCTCGCCGACCTGCTCGACACGCGCTCCTCGACGCTCGTCGAGGCGATCACCGACCGCGGCCAGTTCGTGCTCGAGAACCTGGAGAGCCGGGGCCAGAGCTTCGTCGAGACCGTGGAAGGCCATGGCCGCTCGCTGGTCGACGATCTCAACAGCCGGGCGAGCATGCTCGTCGACGGACTGCAGGTCGGCACGCGCGGCTTCGTCGACGGGCTCGACCGCACCAGCCGCCAGCTTCTGGAGGAGATCGCCGCGCGGAGCGAGGCGATGACGGGCGGGCTCGACGAGCGCAGCCGCACGCTCCTCGAAGGGCTGGCCGAGCGCGCGGACGCGCTCTCGACCGGCATCGACGGCCGCACGCAGCATCTGCTCGAGGAACTCGCCGACAGGCTCGCCCAGTTCGAACAGGGCATCGGCGAGCGCAACAGCGGGCTCCTCGACGAGATCGGGCGGCGCACGGAAGAGCTCACCGGCGGGCTCGACGATCGCACGCGCTTCATCCTGGAGGAGCTGTCGAGCCGCGCACAGGGCTTCTCGTCCGGCCTCGACGAGCGCGCCCGCACCATTCTCGACGGCGTCGACACCCGCGCCCGCACCTTCCTCGATTCGCTGGAGGAGCGCAGAAGCGGCATCGTGGAGAGCATCGAGGGATCGGGCCGGGATGTCGTCGAGGCGATCGGCCGCGAGAGCTCGGAAGCCCGCGACGCGCTCGACGGCAGCGTGCGGCGCCTGCTCTCCACGCTCGGCAATCAGACGCGCGGCATCATCGAGGCGATCACCGGCACCAACGAGCGCTTCCGCACCGATATCGAGGGCATGCTCGGCCGGCTCGCCAAGACCCACGAAGAGCTGCAGGTGGTGGTCGGGACGGCGGGCGACCAGCTCACCGCGATCGAGGGCAACATCGCGGGTCATGCCGAGAACCTGCGGGCCGCGCTCGACCGCGCGGCGAGCGAGACCACGACGTCGCATTCCGCGCTTTCCGATCAGATCCGGACGCTCCGCGACGTCTCCACCTACGTGCTCCGCGACATCACGGCGATCGCCACCCAGTTCCAGGAGCACACGGACGCCCTGCAGGGCGCCACCGCCGCCCTGAACGAGACCGGCGAAGCCATGCGGACCGATCTGGAGCAGCGGCGGGGGGCGCTCGAATCCGTCGGCACGGCGCTCGCGGCCCAGGCCGAGATCGTGGAGACGCGGCTCAGCGGCCTCACCGCCCTCATTTCCGAGACGCTCGGCTCGGCCGAGGACCGGATCGGCGCGCTCGCCGACGGCATCGGCAAGCGGACCGAGGATACCACGCTCCGCGCGAGCAGCCTCGTCACCGAGACGCTTGCCAGGGCGCGCGACCAGATCGAGGCCTTCACCGGCGATCTCTCCAAGGTCGCGCTCGAGCTCGGCCGGGTCACCGACGAGGCGAGCCGCGGCGCGTCCGAACGGGTCGGCGAAACCGTCGAGACCGCCCAGGCGCGGATCGAGGCGCTCGCGGACTCGCTCCGGCGCGTGTCCGAGGACGTCACGGGCGCGGCCACCGGACGGATCGGCGACGCGCTCGGCGAGCTGGAGCGCCGGATCGGCGAGGTCAGCGAGACGCTCGGACGCCGCGCCGAGGAATCGGCGCAGAACGCGATCGGCCAGATGGAGGCGCTCCGGCAGGCCGCGATCGCCGAGGGCCGGCGCGCCGTCGAAGGCGTCGAGGCGGCCCGCACCGAGCTCGAGAAGACGCTTGCGAGCGCCGGCGCGAGCACCGACGAGGCGGTGCGCTCCGCCGCCGAGGCGCTGGTGGAGCAGGTGACGAAGGCGGTCGCCGAAGCGACCCGCCGCTTCGCCGACACGGCACAGGAGATGCGGACTTCCGCCAAGGCGATCGAGCAGGAGCTGGCGGAGACGCGGGGCGAGCTCCGCCGCGGCATCCTCGACATGCCGGAGGAGGCGCGCGAGATCACGTCGACCATGCGGCGCGCCATCGGCGAGCAGGTCGAGGCGATCACCGAGCTCTCGCGGCTCGTCGCCCGCTATGCCGGCGAGTCGGACCAGATAGCGGGCGGCCGGGCCGAGGCCCGGCATCCGGAGGCGGCACCGCGCCGGGCCGAACCGCGCCTGCCGGCCGCTCCCGCCCGCATCGAGCCGGCGGGCCAGTCCCCGAACGGGGCGGCGGCCGCGGTCCG
>NZ_SPKJ01000143.1 GCF_009866965.1 Propylenella binzhouense
GCGCATGCCGGGCGCGGCCGGTTCGCCCGGCCGTGCCTCTGCGGCGGGAAGGCTCGCCTGCCCGGGCCACGCCGAACCCGGGCCTGCCGGGCCGGGACGGGCCGAAATCTCCGGGAAAGCGGCCGGCGGCGCACTCGCGGGGCTCGCCCCGCCCCCGGTCGGCGCTCCCGCCGAAAGCCCGCTCACGGCCGTGGGCTCGGAAGAATGCGGCGCCGGCTCGACAGCTGGCCGTGCGGAGGCCTGTGGCGGCGGCGACGACGGCCCGCCGGCGCCGGGGGCCGGCGAAACCGGCCCCCCGAAAGGCGCTCGCTCGGCAAGCGGCGCGTGGGCCGGAGGGGCGGCGAGCGCCGACAGCCATTGAACGACCGCCTCCATGTCGGCGGGGCGGTTCTGCGGATCCGGCTGAAGCATCGCTTCCAGCACGGGCCGCAGCCCCGGATCGAACGGCGTGAGGTCCGGCATCCGCCGCCGCTTCTCGATCAGGTCGACCTGCGAGCCGCCCATGTCGAGGGGCGCCCCCCGCAGCACGGCGGCAAGGACCAGCCCGAGGCTGTAGATGTCCGACCGCTCGGTGATCTCGCCGCCGAAATCGCCGAGCTGCTCCGGCGAAACGAAGTTGTAGGTCCCCGCGAAGCGTCCCCCGATCAGCGTCCCGCCCCCGATCGCGGCCGCCTTCGCGATGCCGAAATCGATGATCTTCGCCTTGTTCACGTTCCCGCCGGGCAGGATCACGTTGTCGGGCGAAAGATCGCGGTGGACGATCCCGGCTTCGTGGGCCGCGGCGAGGCCGGAGGCGATCCGAGTGACGAGCCTGCGCGCCGTCTCCGCGTCCATCGGTGCGCGCTTGATCACGTTCGACAGCGACTCGCCGTCGACATATTCCATCGCGAGGTAAGGCAGGCCGAGCGTCGGCTCGATCGTGAACACGTAATAGCGCACGATCGCCGGATGCGAGAGGTGCGAGAGCACCGCCGCCTCCTTCCGGAAGAGCGCCACGATCATGCTGTCGCGTGCGAATTCCGGGCGCACGATCTTGATCGCGACCGGATCGTCCGTCTGGATGTTGTGCCCGCGATAGACTTCGCCCATGCCGCCAAAGGCGATCCGCTCGTCGATCTCGTAGATGCCGTTCAGCTGGGTTCCGGGTCCGACGGTGACCGGAGCAGAAGCGATGCGGGTCTGGTCGTCGGAAGGCATGCGTCAACTCGAGATCGCGGAGGGCATCCGGCCGCTTCCAACGACGGGCAGCGTACCAGAGCCTTCTTCACAATGAACGACTATTATCGTGACATTGTCGGAGCCGCCGCGCGCGAGCGTCCTGGCGAGTAGGTCCTCGCAGGCAGCGCGGGGCGGATTCTTCTCGACCGATTGCAGGATCTCCTCGGTGGAGACATGAGCTGTCAGGCCGTCGCTGCAGAGCACGAAGGTATCGTCCGGCAGGATCTGCCCCTGTTCGATGTCGAAGCTGATATCCGAAGCGATCCCGATCGCGCGGGTGATCACGTTCCTGCGCGGCCATGTCCGGGCCTGTTCCGCGTCGATCAGGCCGCGATTGAGAAGTTCCTGGACCTCGGTGTGGTCCGAGGAGAGCTGCGTGATCCGCCCGCCCCTGACCAGATAGATGCGGCTGTCGCCCGACCAGATGCAGGCATACTGGCCCTCATAGGCGATGAGGGCGACGACGGTGGAGCCGACGATCGCCCCGTTCCGCTGGCGCGAGAAGTCCTGGATCTGCCGGTTGGCGCGGAGCAGCCGGTCCTCGAACCGCGCCCTCAGGTCGGGCGCCGAGGTCGGCAGGCCGATGGTGGCGAGCTGTTCGACGATGGCGCTGCTCGCGACCTCGCCCGCATCGTGCCCCCCCATGCCGTCGGCGACCGCCCAGACCCCGATCGCCGGCTCCATGATGAAGCGGTCCTCGTTCAGCTCCCGCGCGCAGCCGCGATCCGTGACGCCCCAGCTATCGAACCGGAAGGTCCCCGTCGTCATGGCGCTCGAACGCTCCGTCGAGATTGTGCCCGGCCGTCCGCGGGCGAGCCTCGGCCGGAGCGCGGCTCAGGCATCGGCTTCGGCCGCATCCGGCGTCCTGGCGGCCGGGGCGAGCAGCATCCTTGAAAAGAAGTAGGGGTCCGGCAGGCCCTGGCCGGCATAAGCGAGCGGCTTCCCCGCGCCGCCGCCCTGCGTCCACCAGAAGCTCCGCGAAGCCGCCGCCTGCCGGTAATCGGCCGGGGCGAGAGAGGCCATGAAGGCGCCCGCCGCGCGCGCCGCCTCCCCTTCCCAGGTGATGCCGCCCTTGAAGGGCGTTCCCATGTCCGACGCCTCCGCCGCTGCCGGATAGTCGGGGAGCCCGCTCGCGAATGCCTCGAGTTCGGTCTCCCGGCCCTCGTCGAGCACCGAGAGGAGCCGCGCCTCGAGCGCCGCGTACCACGGGTCCTGCGGCGCGAGGGTCGGCGGCTCGAGGAGCTCGCGGGCGGCGTCGTGATGAATGACGGCGAGCGGAAAGAACCGGCCGACCTTGTCGACCGACGGCATCAGCGCGCCGGCGCAGCTCTCACCGAACACGTCGCGCCCGATCCAGAACCGCCAGATCGGCGCGACGAGGTAATAGGTTTCCCAGGCCTGGCCGAGTTCGTTCCGGCTTGCGGCGACGGCGGACTGGAGCCAGGTCTCGAAGGGTGCGAGGATCCGGTGCGGAAGCCCGAGCGCCACGAAATCGCGCTTCTGCGGAAGCTTGCCGAAGACGCCGATCGCCATCTCAGAGTCCCGTCGGGCAGCTGAACTCGGCGAGCGCGGGCAGGAAAAACGGGTTGGCGATCGTGCCTACCCGCATCGTATAGGCCACGTCCCGTCCGCCGATCACGAAGCGCGCGCGGATGTCGTCGCCGCTGCGCGTCACCGATCCGCTGTCCAGGAACCGCATCAGCGCCCAGGGGCCGTTGAAGGCGGCGGAGGAAACGCGCCCCGGAAGCTCGGGCGTCAGGCTGACGCTGACGGTGCCCGCCCCCATGCTGCCCGGCCAGTCGATGGTCTGCGGCGCGCTGCCGACATGCTGCGTCTGGATCACCTGCCCGTTGATGTTGAGGAGCGCCATCGCCGCGCCGCCGTTCAGCGACAGATGCGCGACGGAGAGGCTGACCCGCGGCATCGGGCCGCCCTGCGCGAAGAAGGCGTCCCGGATCTCGGTGGCGCGCTGGAATTCCCGCAGCGCGGCCTTCGAGAGGTCGCGGCCCATGCGCGTGTCCTGCTTCCACGTCCAGGTCGCGCCGCTCATGTCGACGAGCGGCGCGAGATTCTGGTTGAAGAAGCGGTCGAGGATGCCGTCCGGCGCGAAGAGCCGGGCGAAGTCGCTCATCGGGACGTCGCGGTCGCTGCGGCGCGAGAACGGATAGCGGTTCGCGATCACGCGCTGGCAGGCCCGCGTCACCGTGCTCGCCAGCATCTGGTTGAGCTGCGCGATCGAATTGCCCGCGGCATCGGCCTCGAAATCGTCGATCGCCGCCTGCGCCATCCGCGCGAGCGCGGGCGGGAGCCTGGAGGTGTTCGTGCGCAGGTTCACGACCTGCATCTGAAGGTTTGCCCCTGCCTGCTCCGCCTGCGAGGGGTTGTTCGCGGCGAGCACGAGGCTCCGGTAGATCTCGTAGAAATTCTCGACGAGCTTGTCGATCGGCCGCGCGCCCGCCTCGCCTTCGACGAGCACGTGATACGGCTTGAACTGGGCCTCGATGCTGGCGCCGGGGATCATCCGCGCCTGCGAGCCGCTCCCGAACACGGCGCCGGCGCGGCTCTGGGACTTCCGCATGGCGAGGTCGATGCCGATCCTGGCGAGGCCGCCGACGCGGTCGGCGGCGCGCTGGGCGGCCACCTTGGTCAGCTCGCCCGCAATCTCGCCTCCCGGCAGCCCGGCGACATCCGGAGCCTGCTCGCCGCCGTCCCGCTCCCGCGTGAGCGCGGTCTCGTCCCGGATGGCCGAGAACAGGAGCTTTATCGGCGACGCCGGCGACGATGCGGCGGAGAGCGCGACATATTGCGGCCGGTCGGCGGCGAGCGGCCGCAGTTTCAGGTTGTCGAGGACG
This sequence comes from Propylenella binzhouense, assembly GCF_009866965.1. GTDB lineage: Bacteria > Pseudomonadota > Alphaproteobacteria > Rhizobiales > Afifellaceae > Propylenella > Propylenella binzhouense. The sequence continues at coordinate 4,071 of NZ_SPKJ01000143.1, forward strand.
TCGCTCCAGACCCGGACGAAATCCTCCGCATATTCATCGAGGAGCGTCGGCCCGAGATTGCTGAACTGCTCCTCGATCGCGGCCTGCTTGCCGGACTCGCCGAGGACCCATTGCTCGCTGTCGAGCTTCTCGGCGACGGCCGCGAGCTGGCTCAGGAAGAAGTCGTTGAAGCCGGCATAGGTGTAGAAGCCCGGGATCACGAGCTTGTCGAGATCCGAGCCGTCGACCGTCTCGAACACCAGCGCGGCATCCGGGCCGGCGCGCGCCGCCACGGAGAAGTCTTCGAGGATCGCCGAGCGCGAGGCGGACTTGATGAGCGCATAGGCCCGGTCCGCCATCTTCATGCGCGCGATCGAGCGCTGCGCCGACTCCACCAGCGGTCCGTTCAGCTCGAAGCTCGGCCGGTGCGCGAGATCGAGGTCGAGCATGGCGCGCAGATGCGCCTCGAGCGCCTCGCGGCCGCCGCGATTGTTCGGGCCGGGATAGAGGTTTTGCTCCCAGTCCTGCCGCATCCAGGCCACGATGAGCTCGTCGTCGACCTTCGGCGCCTTCCCTCCGAGCATCAGGTAGACCTTGAGGGCCTCGTAGACGGCGATCGGATCGTTGAGATTCGTCTCGATCTGCCGCTCCAGACGCAGGATGAGGCGGGACCGGAACATGCGTTCGAGCGCCTGCCGGTAGCTCTCCTGCGACGACGCCTCAAGGCGGTCGCGCTGGCTGAGCCCGAACGTCTCTCCGATCGGCGTTGCCGTCGCGCGCCGGGCATATCCCGCCGGCAGGTCGCGGAGCGTGTCGAGGAGGCCGAGGACCGTGTGCAGGTCATTGTCAGAGATCGTGGTGGCGGCGAGCTGCTCCGCGCCGTTGACGCGGTATTCGTCGGCCGCGGTCTCCGTCGCGTTGATGAGGGCCTTGTTGGTCGCGAAGCTCCAGCCCCAGGCGCCCAGCAGCAGCGCGCCGGCAAGCGCGATCGCGGCCATCGAGCCGAAGCGGAGGACCCGGGCCCGCCGCACCGCCGCGCGGTCGAAGGAGACCCAGCCGGCCTCCGCGAAGATGACCTTGGTCAGGAGGTCGTGGAGAAAGTAGCTCCTGCCCGAGCCCGAGAGGTGGCGGGCGGCGGCCATTCCGCCCGCGCTCCGGCCGATGGCGCCGAGCACCTGGTCGATCGGCGTCCCTTCCTGCGTGCCGGACGAGAAATAGAACCCGCGGAGATTGGCGTTCGCCTGGTAGCGGTTCGGCTCGAAGATCCGGTTCAGGAACTCGGTGACGGGCTGCTTCAGGCAGCCGAACTGGGCCGGAAAGTCGAAGATCGCGATCCGGGCGACGGGATCGGGCTCCTCCTGCAGGCGGTCGGGCACCTCTTCCGTGAGCCGCCGGGCGAGCGCGTCGAATTCTCCCGGCACCTCGCCGACGAGGTTCTTGGTGCGGTCCTGGGTCCGGAAGGTCGCGCCCCAGACCTTCCGGCGCCGGCTCTCGGCGAAGTTCCCGAAATATTCGGAGAAGCCCGCGACGAGGTCGGCCTTGGTGAACAGCGCGTAGACCGGGAAGTCGACCTTGAGTTCCCGGTGCATGTCCAGGAGGCGCTTGCGGATCGCGGTCGCGTGCGCGCCGAGCTCCTGGCCGTCGAGCTTCATGATGTCTTCGAGGCTGATCGCCAGGATGACGCCGTTGATCGGCTGCCGCGGACGGTTCGTCTTCAGGAGCGAGAGGAAGGAGAGCCAGCTCTTGTTGTCGCTCTCCTGGTGCGAATCCTGGGTCGTGTAGCGGCCGGCCGTATCGATCAGGACGGCTTCCTCGGTGAACCACCAGTCGCAGTAGCGCGTGCCGCCGACACCGGCGATTGCCGCGGCCGGATTACCGCCGGCAAGCGGGAACTTCAGCCCCGAATTGACGAGCGCCGTAGTCTTGCCCGCGCCCGGCGGGCCGATGATCACGTACCAGGGCAGCTCGTAGAGGTAGCTGCTCCTGCCGCTTGAGCGCTTCAGCGTCGCAAGCGCCTCCTGCATGCGCTCGCCGAGGATCTTGCCGTCGCCGTCCTCGGCCTCCTGGTCGACGAGCGCCGCTTCGAGCGCCCGCTCGGCTTTGCGCCGGCGCCAGTAGCGGATGCCGAACACGATGGCCGCGATCGCGAAGGCGACGCCGATGATGGCGAGCCGCACCCAGACGGGCTCGAACAGGCGCACCCCGGCGAAGCCGATCAACGGCCCCGCGAACCAGACCACCAGCGCGAACGCGAGAAGGCCGAGAAGGATAGCGGCGCGGGCGACCCATTTCCTCATGGCCGTTCCCGTTCCCCTCAGAGCGTCTCTTCGCGCGGGATCATGATCTCCACCCGCCGGTTCTGCGCCCGCCCCTCCTTGGTATCGTTGGTGGCGATCGGCTCCTGCTCGCCGCGGCCCGCCACCTGCAGCCGGCTCGGGTCGGAGATGTTCTTCTCGAAGATCGTCTCGACCGATTTGGCGCGCGCGACCGAGAGATCGTAGTTCGACTTGAAGCGGCCCGTCGGCCGCACCTTCACGTTGTCGGTGTGGCCGATGATGTTGATCGGCCCCGGCTCCGGCTCGAGCGCGGCAGCGATCTTCTTGGCGATCGGCTCGAACTCCGGCTGCACCTCCGCCGCGCCGAGGCCGAACAGGACGAGATTGTTCACCCGGACGACGATCTCCTCGCCGACCGCCTCGACATCGACCCCGCCGGCGGCGATCTCGTCCGAAAGCGCGGCGCGGATGCGCTGGATCTGCGTCGTGTTGTTGAAGTCGACCGGGTCCTTGAGCGGCGCGAAGGCGGCGCGCGCGATGCTGATCGGACCGCCTTGATTGAGCGCCAGAAGCTCGTCGGAAATCCGTTCGCCGTCGGAGCTCAGCAGGATGCGGAGAAGGAAGAACGCGGCGAGCAGAAGGAGTGCGGCGCCGCTCGCGATCGCCCAGATCGGGATTCGGGTTCCGGCGTCCTTCTGCGCGACGGCCATGCCCTGCCAGTGCGGGGAGATGTCGTCGTCGAGCCGGGAGCGCATGTGCCGGAGCGTCTGGTAGACATCCCTGCGGACCCGCTGCAGCTCGATGTCGCCGCCGGCGGCTCCCCTGAACTGGCCCTCGAAGCCGAGCGAGAGGCAGGCATGCATGAGTTCCAGCAGGTCGTAATGCGGGGCCGGATTGGCCAGGACCTTCTTCAGTTCCTCGAAGAACCCGATCCCCGACGTGCGCACGTGGAAGAAGCGCGCGAGCATGCTGTACTGCATCCAGACGTGCCGGTCGCCGCCCGGCAGGTTCTGGACGATGTCGTCCGCCGTCGCACAGAGCACGTATTTCGCGATCCGGACGTCCTCGGCGTCGACGCCCGCCCCGAGCATCGCGCGCTCCGCGCGTTCGATGGCGCCCGCCACATGATGCATCAGCGGCACGGCCTGCATGTCGATGATGAGCAGGCGCAGTCTCCCGAGCAGGATCAGGATCGGCGCCGCGGCGGCGGTGATGGGATTGGCGCTGCCGAACTCAGCGGCGTCCGGCGCGTTGAGTGCGACTTCGAGCGGGATTTTCGGCGTGTCCGGCTGGGCCGGGCCGGCGGGCGCGCGGATCTCCGGAAAGAAGCCCTGTGCGCCCGGGCTGCCGCCGAGCCAGTCCGCCGCCGGCGCCTGCGGCCGCGGCGGCGCGCCGCCGGG
>NZ_SPKJ01000144.1 GCF_009866965.1 Propylenella binzhouense
GCGGGCGGAGCCGCCGGTGCGGCCTGCGCGGGCGCGGCCTGGCCTCCGGGCGTCTGTGCGGCGGCCGGCGCGATCGCGCCTGCCGTCAGGGCGAGCGCGAGGGCGAAGGGGGCGAGCAGGCCGTCCCGGCAGGAGAATAGGGACATCACGGATCCTTTCAGCAATCGCTGACCTGCCCAATGTCGGGCCAAAGAAGGCGGAACCGAGACGCATGAAACGGGGCCGCCCGGCCGTGGGCATGCCCCATTCTATCAGCCGCGCACCAGCCAGACGATTCCCACGCCGAGCACGGCGGAGATCAATCCGATCACGCGCAACCGCTCGCCGGGGGTCTGCGCGGCCTGCGTCGCGATCCGCCTCATCGTGTCCGGAAACAGGGCATAGAGTGCGCCTTCCAGCACCAGGAGGAGGCCGATCGCGACCAGCGCATCCCTCATTGCCCGGCGGCGGGGCCGCCCGGCGCAGGAGGCGTCTCGGGAAGAACGGGCGGCTGCAGGTCGGAGGGAGAGGGCAGCCGGCCGTTGCCCCGGTTCTCCGGCGTCGCCGCGGGACCGCTGCCGGCCGAACCCGAAGCGGCGGCCGCGTCGCCGGCGCCCTGGGGCGGTGCCAGGAATTCCGCCGGGGGCGGGATCGCGGCGCTCGAAGGTGCCGGCGCCTCGGACGTGGCGCTGCCGGCCGGCAGCTCGCCGGTCCCCGATTCCTGGAAGTATCGGAAGAACTCGGAATCCGGTGTCAGCACCATGGTGGTGCCGCTGCCTTCGAGGGCCGCGCCGTAGGCCTGCATCGAGCGGTAGAACTCGAAGAACGCCGGGTCGCGGCCGAACGCCTCTCCGAGGATCCGGGTCCGGTCCGCCTCGCCCTGGCCGCGCAGGATGTCCGCGTCCCGCTGCGCCTCCGCGACGGTCACCACGGCCTCGCGGTCCGCCTCGGCGCGGATGCGCGCGGCCTCCTGGGTGCCCCGGGCGCGCAGCTGGGCCGCCTCGGCGAGGCGTTCGGCGCGCATGCGCTCGAAGGTCTGCTGGGACACTTCGGGGAGGAGGTCCGTCCGCAGGATCCGCACGTCGACGACATCGATTCCGAGCTGCGCGGCGAGCGGACGCAGCTGGTCGCGGACCTCGATCATCATCTGCAGGCGCTCGTCGGAGAGCGCGGCCTCGAAGCTGCGCTGGCCGTAGACGCGGCGGAGCGCGGCGTCGAGGCGGGTGCGCAGGTTCTCTTCCGCCAGCGTCACGCTGCCCGAAACGTTCTGCCGGAACGCTTCGGGGTCGGTGATGTGGTAGGCCACGAAGGCGTCGACGAGATAGCGCCTGCCGTCCCGCACCTGGACGCGAATGTCGTCGAGCTCGAGATTGAGCACGCGATCGTCGACGATCTGCACCGTATCGACGAAGTTCGTCGGCGTCTTGAAGTTCAGTCCCGGCTCCTTCACGACCCGGGTGATCTGGCCGAACCGCAGGACGATCGCCTGCTCGCGCTCGTTCACGATGAAGATCGAGGACCAGAGCAGCGCGATGAGGACGAGGGCGGCGATGACCGCCGTGGCGAGCCGGGTCACTGGGTGCCCCCCTGCTGCGTGCCGCGGCCGGTCTGCTGGCCCGCGGCCGCCTCGGAGGAGCGGCGCTGAAGCTGGTCGAGCGGGAGATAGGGCTGCACCGCGCGGCCGGCATCGCCCTCCAGGATCACCTTGTTCGACTTGCTCAGCACGTTCTCCATGGTTTCCAGGAACAGGCGCTTCCGCGTGACCTCCGGCGCGCCGACATATTGGTTGTAGACGGAGGTGAAGCGCTGCGCCTCGCCTTGCGCCTCCGCCACCACCTGGTCGCGGTAGCCGGCGCCCGATTCGCGGACCTGGGATGCCTGTCCCCGCGCCTCGCCCAGCCGGCGGTTGGCGTATTGCTCCGCCTCGCGCTGGAACCGGTCGAGATCCTGCTGCGCGCGCTGCACCTCCTCGAAGGCGTCGGCCACTTCCGCCGGGGGATCCGCGCGCTCGAGCTGGATGCCGATCACGGCGACGCCCGCGTGATACGCGTCGAGCGTTCCCTGCAGGAGATTGCGCACGGCCTCTTCGACCTCGGCGCGGCGCTCCGTGCGGACGTCCTCCGCCCGCGAGCGGCCGACATATTCGCGCATGGCGCTCTCGGCGATCCGCCGGACATAGAGTTCCGGGTCCTTGACGTTGAAGAGATAGCTCTTCGGGTCGTTCACGCGCCAGATCACCGAGAACACGACGTCGACGATGTTCTGGTCGCCGGAGAGCATGAGGCCGCCGGTTCCAGCGCGGCTCGACGCGCTGTTGCCGATCGTGTCGCGGCGCTGCCGGATGCTGACCTTCTCCACCGTCTCGATCGGCCAGAAGTGGAAATGGAGCCCGGGTTCCGAAACCTCGTCCTTCGGCTTTCCGAGCACCAGCTCCTGGCCGAGCTCGTCCGGCTGGACCGTGTAGACGGACTGCATGAGCCAAAGCGCGAGGAGGAGGACCACGATCACCGCGATGACGGCGACATTGCTGCGGCCGCCCGGCGGCAGCGCGCGTCTCAGCCGGTCCTGGCTCCGACGCAGAAGGTCCTCCAGATCCGGTGGCTGCGGTCCCTTCGGCGTCGGACCCGAACCCCACGGCCCGCCGCCGCCACCTTTCCAGCCGCCTCCGCCGGAATTATTGCTCCAGGGCATCCCTACTCCTCGCTCGCCGGCTGTCGGCCGGGGTTCCGGCGCTTATAGAGGAACCCCTTCGCTGCCTCAACGCAGGCGCCGCCGACACGTGGCCGCGGCGTCGGATTCATGCGCGCCGGACGCGGTCGAGGACGACCAGTTCCCCCCGCGCCGTGTCGCCGGGCGATTCGGGCAGCGCCTCGCGCGCCGTTTCCTGCCAATCCTCGACCTCCAGAGTGGGGAAATAGGTGTCCCCCGGCGGGGCGGCGTCGACACGGGTCAGATAGAGGCGGTCGGCGTCGGGCAGCGCGTGCGCATAGATCTGTCCGCCACCGATCACGCAGATTTCATCGGCGTGGGTGCGTGCGGCCTCGGTTTGGGCGCGGGAAAGCGCCGCCGGCCAGTCCGCCAGGACCTCGACATCGGTGCCGGCTTCGATGCGGCGTCGGCTCACCACGATGTTGAGGCGCCCGTCGAGCGGGCGCCCGATCGATTCGAAGGTGCGCCGCCCCATGATGACCGGCTTGCCCATCGTGATCGCCCGGAAGCGCCGGAGATCGGCACGGATGTGCCAGGGAAGGCCCCCGCCCGCGCCGATGACGCCGTTCGCGGCGACGGCGGCAACGAAGGCGATCCGTGTCATCGGGCGGCGCTGTCTCCGGCGAGCGCGGGGCTGCGGACGTCCGTGCCCGCGACCGGCTCGGAGAAGACCAGCTTTTCGGCGACGGTGGTGTCGGCGTTCAGCCGGTAGACGAGCGGGATGCCGGTCTCCAGGTTGAGCTGCGTCACCGCGTCCGGCGACAGCTTGTCGAGCACCATGACGAGTGCGCGCAGCGAGTTGCCGTGCGCGGCCACGAGCACGCGCCGGCCCCGCATCACGTCCGGCAGGATCCGCGTGATGTAATAGGGCCATACGCGCGCGCCGGTGTCCTTCAGGCTCTCGCCGCCGGGCGGCTGCACGTCGTAGGAGCGGCGCCAGATATGGACCTGCTCCTGGCCCCATTTCGCGCGCGCGTCGTCCTTGTTGAGCCCGCTCAGGTCACCGTAGTCGCGCTCGTTGAGCGCCTGGTCGGAATGGCGCTCCAGTCCCGTCTGCCCGATCTCGTCGAGCACGAGGTCGAGCGTGTGCTGGGCGCGGATCAGCGCGCTCGTATAGCAGACGTCGAAGCGGAGGCCGTGATTCTTCAGCCGCCGCCCCGCCTCGCGGGCCTCCTCGCGCCCGACATCGGTGAGGCCGACGTCGCGCCACCCGGTGAAGAGGTTCTTGAGGTTCCACTCGCTCTGGCCGTGGCGCACCAATACGAGAAGCCGATCCATTGTCCTGTCCCTTTCAACCGCTGCGAGCGTCAGAGCAGCCCGAGCACGTCGGCCATGCCGTAGAGGCCCGGCTTCTTGTCGAAGGCCCAGAGCGCGGCACGCACCGCGCCCCGGGCAAAGATCGAACGGTCCTCGGCCCGGTGGCCGAGCACGATCCGCTCGCCCTCTCCTGCGAAGACGACGGTATGGTCGCCCACCACCGAGCCGCCGCGCAATGCCGCAAAGCCGATGGCATCCGGCGGCCGCGGGCCGGTATGGCCGTCCCGGCTGCGGACCGCCACCGCGTCGAGGTCGAGGGCGCGTCCCTCGGCGGCGGCCTGGCCGAGGAGGAGCGCGGTTCCCGACGGCGCGTCGACCTTGTGCCGGTGGTGCATTTCGAGGATCTCGATGTCGAAATCGGGCCCGAGCGCGGCAGCCGCGCGCCGCACGAGACCGGCGAGGAGGTTCACGCCGAGGCTCATGTTGCCGGATTTCACGATCCGGGCGTGGCGGGCGGCAGCGCGGATCTTCTCCTCGTCCGCCGGACCGAGCCCGGTGGTGCCGATCACGTGCACGATCCGGGCCTGCGCGGCCAGTTCCGCGAAGGCGAGCGTCGCGGCGGGGGAGGTGAAGTCGAGCACGATGTCGGTCGCCGCGAAGAGCGGGAGCGGATCGCAGCTGAGCGCCACGCCGACCGGCGGCTCCCCGATCAGTTCCCCGATGTCGCGGCCGAGAAGGGGATCGCCCTCGCGCTCGAGCGCGCCGACGATCCTGAGGCGCGGCTCCGCCCGCACCGTGCGGGCGAGCGTCCGCCCCATCCGCCCGGCGGCACCGACGATCACCACCCGCAGCTGCGTCATGGGCGCTCCTTTCGGGCTCCTATAGCATGCCGAGGCCGGGAGAAAAGACGTCGGGGCGCCGATGACAGCGGGTCCGGGCGGCGCTAAGGAGCGGCATGGTTCCCAGGCTGGAGGGCAGTACGGGCTTCTCGGGACGGCCGCTCCGGCTCTCCACGCTCGTCAGGCTGCGCTGGCTCGCGGTCGCCGGCCAGGCGCTCGCCGTCGTCGTCGTGGACTTCTGGTTCGGGTTCCCGATGCCGACCGGCTGGTGCCTTCTGCTGATTGCGCTCTCGGCCTGGCTCAACATCGCACTCCGCATCCGCTTCCCCTCGACGCTGCGGGTCGACCCGAACTGGGCGACGGCGCTCCTCGCCTATGACATCCTGCAGCTCGCCGGCCTTCTCTATTTGACGGGCGGGCTCCAGAACCCGTTCTCGATCCTCCTCCTCAGCCCCGTCACAGTCTCCGCCACGACGCTCGCTCCGGACAAGACGTTCCTGCTCGGCGGACTGGCGCTCGCGGCGGCGACCGCGCTGATCTTCGTCCACCAGCCGCTGCCATGGTTCCCCGGCCGCACCTTCACCGCGCCGCTCCATTATCTCGGCGGCGTCTGGGTGGCGCTCGTCTCGTCGCTCATCTTCATCGCCTTCTACGCGTTCCGGGTCGCGGAGGAGGCGCGCCAACTCTCCAACGCGCTCGCCGCCGCCGAGCTCGTCTTGCAGCGCGAGCAGCATCTTTCCGCGCTCGACGGCCTGGCCGCGGCGGCGGCGCACGAACTCGGCACCCCCCTCGCCACCATCGCGCTGGTGGCGAAGGAACTCGACCGCGAGCTTCCGCCCGGGGACCCGCACGGCGAGGACGTCCGCCTGATCCTCAGCCAGTCCCAGCGCTGCCGCGAGATCCTTTCCAAGCTCACGTCCCTCGGGGCGGGCGCCGAGGAGCATCTCGGCCGCATGCCGCTCTCGCACCTCCTCGAGGAGGTGATCGCGCCCCACCGGAATTTCGGGATCCAGATCGAGGTCGCGCTCGACGGAGCCGGGCCGGAGCCGGTGACGGCGCGCAATCCCGGCGTGATCTACGGCCTCGGCAACCTGGTGGAGAACGCCGTCGACTTCGCGGAGAGCACGGTCGGCCTCGTCGCGTCGTGGTCGGACGCAGGCGTCGCCATCGAGATCACCGACGACGGGCCGGGCTTCGCGCCCGAGATCATCGACCGGATCGGGGAACCCTACGTCACCACCAGGCTCGGCGAGGGGCCGGTCCCGACCGGCGAGCACGGCGGCCTCGGCCTCGGCTTCTTCATCGCCAAGACGCTGATCGAGCGCTCGGGGGCGCGGCTTTCGCTGGAGAACCGGCGCGGAGCGCAGAGCGGCGCGGTCGTCACGGTGACGTGGGCGCGGCGCGACTTCGAAGGGCTCGAGGAAGCCAAGCCACTGCGGAACGAAGCTTGATTCGACGGGCATAGTGCCTACGTTGGACCCGCGACCCACCGTCGCGCCCACAATGAAGAACAAGCGACCATGACCGAGGAGCTCCAACCCGCATCACCGCCCGGCGACGATCCGAGCCTTCTCATCGTCGATGACGACCGCGCCTTCCTGCAGCGGCTCGCCCGCGCGATGGAGAAGCGCGGTTTCGCGACCGAGACCGCAGCCTCGGTCTCCGAGGCGATCGCCAAGGTCGAATCCGCGCCGCCCGCCTTCGCCGTCGTCGATATGCGGCTCGAGGACGGGAACGGTCTCGACGTGATCGAGCACATCCGCAACCGCCGGCCCGAATCGCGCGCGGTCATCCTCACCGGCTACGGCAACATCGCGACCGCGGTCACCGCGGTGAAGCTCGGCGCCATCGACTATCTCTCCAAGCCCGCCGATGCCGACGACGTCTATGCGGCGCTGACCCAGACGACCAAGGAGAAGGCCGAGCCGCCGGAGAACCCGATGTCGGCCGACCGGGTGCGCTGGGAGCATATCCAGCGCATCTACGAGCTCTGCGACCGCAACGTCTCGGAGACGGCGCGCCGGCTGAACATGCACCGGCGGACGCTCCAGCGCATCCTCGCCAAGCGCGCTCCGCGCTGACGCATCGCGTCTCTTCAGGAGAAGCCCAGCGCCGCGTCCGGATCCTCCAGGTCGTGCAGCCGCAGGGCGCCGGCGCGTGCGATCCGGATCAGCATTTCCCGCCGGGTGGCGGGGGCGAGCCTGTGCCGCTCGGCCTGCCGCAGGATTTCCGCACCATAGGGATCGGCGACGATGAGCCCGGCCGCAGCCGGGAAGATCTCCGGCGGGACCTCGGGCGAGGTGGCGAAGTAGAGGGCGTCCGAATGGCGCCGGTATTCGGGCCATTTCTGGTCCGCGCGGAAATCCTCCACCGACGACTTGATCTCGATGATCGTGATCGTTCCGGCGGGACAGAGCGCGACAAGGTCCGCGCGCCGCCCCGAGGCGAGCGTGAGCTCGGGGATGAGGGCGAAGCGTTCCGACCGGAAGCGCCGGCAGACGCCGCGCCGGATGGCGAGCGCCCGTTCGGACTGGCGGCCGTCCTGCAGGAGGGACCGGATCTCGGGCCGCTCGGAGAGCGGATGGTTCAGCACGTCGTCAGCCCGTCTCGAAATGGGACGCCTTATCTTGGCCGAGGCCGCCCCGCCGGGCAACTGCCGGAACGCCGGCCGGAAACGGGCGTTGTAGCCCGTGTTGAAGGAGCGAAACCGAACTCCCGGCGCTCCGGTCCGGAGGATGACATGACACGCGCGATGACCCGCAGTTCCGTTGCCATTGCCCTCGTGACCAGCCTCAGCCTCGTCTCGATCGGCGGCTGCTCGAAGACGGGCCGCTACGCCGCGACGGGCGGCGCGATCGGCGCGGCCGGCGGCGCCGTCGTCGGTGCGGCCTCGGGCGGGAGCGTGGTCGGCGGCGCGCTGATCGGCGGTGCC
>NZ_SPKJ01000145.1 GCF_009866965.1 Propylenella binzhouense
GCCCGTGCCCGGGTCCGGCCGCCGGCGGAACCCGCCGGACGGCCGCCTGCGGAACCCGCCGGACGGCCGCCTGCGGAACCCGCCGGACCTCCCTCCAGTTCATGCCGGACGCTCCACTTCATAGAGACGTCGCTCCGGTTCATGCAAATGAGTTGCACGTTCAGGACGGCTGTGGCACTCTGTTGCAAGTGGTTCGCAATAGCGGGAATGCGGATGGTGCGGAATTTCAGGCGGGTCGTGGCGGCCCTCGCCGTCTCGGCGGTCGCGTCATGGGCCGGGCAGGGCGCCGCGGCGGCGGAGAAGCTCAAGGTCGTGACGACCTTCACGGTGATCGCCGACATCGCGCGGAACGTGGCCGGCGAGGCCGCGGACGTGGAATCGATCACCAAGCCGGGCGCGGAGATCCACAATTACCAGCCGACGCCGGGCGACATCCTGAAGGCGCAGGACGCGCAGCTCATCCTCTGGAACGGCCTCAATCTCGAGCTCTGGTTCGAGAAGTTCTTCCGGAACCTGCGGGACGTGCCGAGCGTGGTGGTCTCGGAGGGCGTCGAGCCGATGAGCATCGGCGAGGGCCCCTATCGGGGAAAGCCCAACCCGCATGCCTGGATGTCGCCGGAGAACGCCCTCCTCTATGTCGACAACATCCGCAAGGCGCTCGCGCAATACGATCCGGCCAACGCCGCCGTCTATGCCGCCAACGCGGAGGCCTACAAGGCCCGCATCGCGGCGACGGTCGCGCCGATCCGGGCGGAGCTCGCGGCGCTTCCGGAGAACCGGCGCTGGCTCGTGACGAGCGAGGGCGCGTTCAGCTATCTCGCGCGCGATTTCGGCCTGAAGGAGCTCTTTCTCTGGCCGATCAACGCCGACCAGCAGGGCACGCCGCAGCAGGTCCGCAAGGTGATCGACGCCGTCGAGAAGAACAGGATCGGCGTCGTCTTCAGCGAAAGCACCGTCTCCGCCAAGCCGGCCCAGCAGGTGGCGCGCGAGACCGGCGCCCGCTATGGCGGCGTGCTCTACGTCGATTCCCTCAGCGAGAAGGACGGCCCGGTGCCGACCTATCTCGACCTCCTGCGCGTCACCGCCGACACGATCGCGAAGGGGCTCTCGCAATGACGGTCGCCGAACTCTCCCGCCCGCGCGCCGGCGGGCCCGCGCCGGCCGAGGCCGGATCCGGGCTTTCCGTCCAGGACGTGACGGTCACCTACCGGAACGGCCACACCGCCATCCGCAACGCCACCTTCGCGGTCCCGACCGGCACGGTGACGGCGCTCGTCGGCGTCAACGGCAGCGGCAAGTCGACCGTCTTCAAGGCGATCATGGGCTTCGTGCGGATCTCGAAGGGCTCGATCTCGATCCTCGGCCAGTCGGTCGAGCAGGCGCTGAAGAGCAACCTCGTGGCCTATGTCCCGCAGAGCGAGGAGGTCGACTGGAGCTTCCCCGTCCTCGTCGAGGACGTCGTCATGATGGGGCGCTACGGCCACATGAACTGGCTGCGGATCCCGCGCCCGGAGGACGAGGCCGCGGTCGAGGCTGCGCTCGCCCGGGTCGGCATGCTCGATTTCCGCAAGCGCCAGATCGGGGAGCTCTCGGGCGGACAGCGCAAGCGCGTGTTCCTCGCCCGCGCGCTGGCGCAGGACGGGCGGGTGATCCTGCTCGACGAGCCGTTCACCGGCGTCGACGTGAAGACGGAGGAGGCGATCATCGCGCTCCTTCTCGCCTTGCGGGAGGAGGGCCGGGTGATCCTCGTCTCCACCCACAATCTCGGCAGCGTGCCGGAATTCTGCGACCGCACCGTGCTCATCAAGGGCACGGTGCTCGCCTACGGCCCGACCGCGGAGATCTTCACGCAGGAGAACCTCGAGCGCACCTTCGGCGGCGTGCTCCGCCATTTCGTCCTCGGCGATGTCGGCGAGGACCGGCGCCGGCCGGTCGGCGTGCTCACCGACGACGAGCGCCCCTTCGTGCTCTACGGCAACGGCAGCCCGGGCGGCGCCGAGCCGCCCGGCGGGGCGAAGCGGCGATGAGCGCGCTCCTCGAGCCGTTCGGCTACGGCTACATGGTGAACGCCATGTGGGTGAGCGCGCTCGTCGGCGCCGTCTGCGCCTTCCTCTCGGCCTATCTGATGCTGAAGGGCTGGTCGCTCATCGGCGACGCGCTCTCCCATTCGATCGTGCCGGGCGTCGCCGGCGCCTACATGCTGGGCCTGCCGTTCTCGATCGGGGCCTTCTTCGCCGGGGCGCTCGCCGCCGGCGCCATGCTGTTCCTCAACCAGCGCACCAGGCTCAAGGAGGACACGGTGATCGGGCTGATCTTCACCTCGTTCTTCGGCGTCGGCCTCTTCATGGTCTCGCTGTCGCCGGCGGCCGTGAACATCCAGACCATCGTGCTCGGGAACATTCTCGCCATCACGCCTGCGGACACCGTGCAGCTCGCGATCATCGGCTTCGTCTCGCTCGCCGTCCTGATCGTCAAGTGGAAGGACCTGATGGTCGTCTTCTTCGACGAGAGCCATGCGCGCTCGATCGGGCTCAGGCCCCGGCTGCTGAAGCTGATCTTCTTCACGCTCCTCAGCGCCTGCACGGTGGCCGCATTGCAGACGGTCGGCGCGTTCCTCGTGATCGCGATGGTGGTGACGCCGGGCGCGACGGCCTACCTCCTCACCGACCGCTTTCCGCGGCTGATCCTGGTCAGCGTGGCCATCGGCGCGGCGACGAGCTTCGTCGGCGCCTATGCGAGCTATTTCCTCGACGGCGCCACCGGCGGCATCATCGTGGTCCTGCAGACGCTGGTCTTCCTGGCCGCCTTCCTGCTTGCCCCGAAGCACGGCATGCTGGCCGCCCGGCGCAGGGCGGCCGAGGCGCTCGCCGCGGGCGCCGGGGAGCTTCCGTCGTGAGCCGGCTCCTCGACATGGCCCTGATGCCGTTCCAGTTCGAGTTCATGCGGAGCGCGCTCATCATCGCCGTCCTCGTCGCGGTGCCGGCGGCGCTCCTCTCCTGCTACCTGGTCCTCAAGGGCTGGTCGCTGATGGGCGATGCCATCTCCCATGCCATCCTGCCGGGCGTCGTGCTCGCCTATATAGCGGGGCTCCCGCTCGCCGTCGGCGCCTTCGTGGCCGGCATGGTCTGCGCGCTCGCCACCGGGTTCCTGAAGGAGAACAGCCGCGTCAAGCAGGACACCGTGATGGGCGTGGTCTTCTCCGGCATGTTCGGCCTCGGCATCGTGCTCTACACGAAGATCCAGTCCGACGTGCATCTCGACCACATCCTGTTCGGCGACATGCTCGGCGTCGGCTGGCCCGACATCCTCGAGACCGGCACGATCGCCGTCCTCGTCACGGGGATTATCGTCGCCAAGCGCCGCGACCTCCTCCTTCACGCCTTCGACCCGGTGCAGGCGAAGGCGCTCGGGCTTCCGGTGCGGCTCCTCCATTACGGGCTGCTGGCGATCCTTTCGCTCACCATCGTCGCGGCGCTCAAGGCGGTCGGCATCATCCTCGCCATCGCCGTGCTGATCGCGCCCGGCGCATGCGCCTACCTGCTCACGCGGAACTTCGGGGCAATGCTCGCCGTCGCCGTCGCGATCGCAACGTTCGCATCCTTCGTCGGCGTCTATGCGAGCTTCTTCATAGACAGCGCGCCGGCGCCGACGATCGTGCTCCTGATGACCATCATCTTCATCGCCGCCTATCTCTATGCGACCATCACGGCCGCGCGCGCCGGCAGGCGCCCGGCCTGAAGAGGGTGACGGGCCGTGCCGCCAGCGCTATTGCGATTGCATCGGTCGGCGCCGGTGCCGACAGGTGAGGTGGATTGCGGGATGGGAAGGGCAAAGAGCCAGGCGAGCTATCTGGAGCAGGCCCTGCGTGCCGACGGCGTGAGGATCACGCGTCAGCGGACGGCGCTCCTGAAGGTGCTCGCCGAGGCCAAGGACCATCCGGATGCCAACGAACTCCACAGCAGGGCCCGCGAGATCGACCCGACCATGTCGCTTGCGACCGTCTACCGGACGTTGACGGCGCTCGAGCAGCAGGGGCTCGTGCACCGCCACGTCTTCGAAGGTGCGTCGGCGCGCTTCGAGATCGCCGACGCGCGCCACCACGACCACATCATCGACATCGACAAGGGCGAGATCATCGAGTTCCGCTCGCCGGAGATCGAGCGGCTGCAGGAACAGATCGCCGAGCGCCACGGCTACGAGATCGTCAGCCACAAGCTCGAACTCTACTGCCGCAAGAAGGCGACCTGAGCGCTCCCGCGTCGCGCTAGTCGAGCGCGACCGGCCGGTATCCGTCTCCCGCCTTCTCGATCCTGGCGCGGCAGGGGAACGGGTAGTGGAACGCCTGCACCATCAGCTTCTCCGCCGCGAGCATGTCGTAGACGCGGCGCCTGGTCGCCTCCGCCTGCTGCGGGTCCATGTCGAAGGCGGGATGCCAGCCCGGGTGGCGCGCGAAGAGCGCCGGATGGTTCGTCACATCGGACTGGATGAAGAGCGACTCGCCGGCCGATTCCAGGCGGAACGAGGTGTGGCCCGGCGTGTGGCCGGGCGTGCCGAGCGCCGTCAGGCCCGGTGCGACCTCCGCGTCCCAGGCGTAGCGGGCGACCCGCTCCCGCAACGGACCGAACACGCGCCGCGCGTTGTCGAGATTCTCCTTGATCCGGGGGCCGCCGGCCGTCTCGGCCGCGTCGCTCTCCATCCAGTAGGCCCATTCCTTCTCCGGAACGACGATCTCGGCGTTCGGAAAGACGGGGTTCGAGTCGCCGTCGAGAAGGCCGTTGATGTGGTCGCCGTGGAAATGGGAGATGATCACGAGATCGATCGCCTCCGGCGCAAGGCCGGCCGCCCGAAGGCTCTTCGTGGTCTGCCCGACCGTGCTTCCCGGCTGCGCCCCGGCGGCGGGACCATAGCCCGTGTCGATCAGGATCCGCTGGCCCGCGCGCTCGAGGAGGACCGGGTTGAAGACGATCGTCATCTCGTCCGCGGGCATCGCCGCCTCGGCGAGCGCGGCATTGATCTCGTCGCGCCCCGCGTTTTGCACGAAGCCGTCGGCGAGGGGGAAGGTGCGGTAGCCGTCCGCGATCGTGGTGACCACGACCTCGCCCACTTTCCGGGCGCTGAAGGCCGGCGGCTCGGCCGGTCGCCACCCGCGTTCGCGCGTCGTGCCCGTCGTGGTGTCCGCCATCTCGATCTCCTCTTGGTCCGCCTTGTCGTTCGGCCCGGCGTGCCAGGCGCCGGTTACTGCACCCCGCATAGGCGGAAGCGGCCGGACGAACCAGTGGAATCTGGGCCTCGACGCCTGCCGGACCTGCCCGACCCGCCACGCAGGCGCGCCGGCTCTCCGGTCCACGCCGAGCGCTATGCTTGTCTGAACATAGCGCTTGGCAACCGGATGCGCGCGCTGTATCCACTTGGATATCGCGGTGAGCTGAATGGAGGTTTGAAATGCTCGGCAGGCGGATGATGCCGGTACGGCTCGCATTGCTCGGACTGACGCTTCTCGTCTCCGCTTTCCCCGCGCGGGCTGCGGAGGATGCGCGCGTGCTGGTGTTCGCGGCCGCAAGCCTCAAGAACGCGCTCGATGCGGCGGTCGACGACTGGAGCGCGACGGGCGGCCGGGCCTCCATCTCCTATGCGGGAAGCTCGACGCTCGCCAAGCAGATCGAACGGGGCGCGCCTGCCGATCTCTTCATCTCCGCCAACCAGTCCTGGATGGACTACCTCCAGGAGCGTGGGCTGATCGTGCCGGAGACGCGTTCCGACCTGCTCAGGAACCGGCTCGTCATGATTGCGCCGAAGGACAGCGACGTCGCCGTGACGCTTGCGCGGGGCGTCGACATTGCCGCGGTGCTGGGCTCGGGCAAGCTCGCGATGGCGAACACCGATTCGGTTCCCGCCGGCATCTACGGCAAGGCGGCCCTGACATGGCTCGGGGCATGGGACAAGGTCGCCCGCAGCATCGCGCAGGCGCAGGACGTGCGCGCCGCGCTGGTGCTCGTCTCGCGTGGCGAGGCACCGCTCGGGATCGTCTACGCGACCGATGCCGCGGCCGACCCGAACGTGAAGGTCGTGGCGACATTCCCCGAGGAATCGCACGAGCCGGTCGTCTATCCGGCCGCGCTCGTCAGGGACTCGGACAATCCGGCGGCAAGCTCGCTGCTCGATTTCCTGAAATCTCCGGAGGCGGCCCGCCATTTCGAGGAGCAGGGCTTCGCCTTCCTGCCCTAGACACGGGTCCGGCGAACGGGTTTCTGCATCGGGATGCCGAACTGGATCAGTCTGTCGCCGGAGGAATGGACGGCCGTCCGCCTGTCGCTGCGGGTATCGTTCTGGGCCGTGGTCTGGACGCTGCCCGCAGGCATCCTCGTGGCGATGGTCCTGGCGCGCGGCCGGTTCTGGGGGAAGTCGCTCCTCGACGGGCTGGTCCATCTGCCGCTCATCCTGCCCCCGGTCGTCACCGGCTACCTCCTCCTGGTCCTGTTCGGGCGGCGCGGTCCGATCGGCGCCTTTCTTGCCGAGACGTTCGGAATCGTCTTCGCATTCCGCTGGACCGGCGCGGCGCTCGCCTGCGCCATCATGGGATTCCCGCTGATGGTCCGGACCATCCGGCTGTCGATCGAGGCGGTGGATGCCGGCCTGGAGGAGGCGGCCGGCACGCTCGGCGCCAATCCCGCCTGGGTGTTCGCCACGATCACGCTGCCGCTGATCCTGCCGGGCATCATCGCCGGCACGATCCTCAGCTTCGCGCGGGCGATGGGCGAGTTCGGCGCGACCATCACCTTCGTCTCCAACATACCGGGCGAGACGCAGACGCTGCCTTCCGCGATCTATACGTTCACCCAGGTGCCGGGCGGCGACCTGCAGGCGCTCCGCCTGACGGTCATTTCGGTGGTGATCTCGATGGCCGCCCTGCTCGCCTCGAACATGGTGGCAAACCGGGTCGCCAGGCGGCTCGGCCGGGACTGAGGCGGGCGGCCGGAACGGCGCGGGCCGCACGGCCTGCGGGCTAGTCCCCCGGCTTGTCCCCCTGGGTGCCGGCCGCTTCCTTCCCCTCTGCCTCCGGGGGCGCGGTCGCCAGCCTGGCCTCGAGCGCGCGCAGATGCTTCTCCACAGCGCCCGCCGTCTTCCTTTCCATCCGCCGGTAGCGGCGCACCACCTCTTCTCCGAGCTCGGTCAGATGGGTACCGCCGCCGCGCGCGCCGCCGGCCCTTGCCGCCACCACCGGCTCCCGGAACATGGAATTGAGCTCGTCGACCAGGCGCCAGGCGCGCCGGTAGGACATGCCCATCACGCGGCCGGCCTCGCTGATCGAGCCGTGCTTCCCGATCAGCTCGAGAAGGTGGATCTTCCCCGGCCCGAGCGCGCCGTGCACCCCCATGTCGACGCGCAGCGTCACGCCGACCGCCTGCCGGGAGCGGCCCGAATCCGTTGATCGCGTCACGCCCACGCCGCCGCTCGCCTCCCGGACGGCACGGCCCGCCCCTCCGCGGCAGCGGGCCGCCCGCTCACATCCGGCAGGTTAGCGGCCCGCGGGCGATCCGCGAAGCCCCCCTCGGGGCCCGCCCCGATCCCGGCGGACCGGCCGCCGGCTACGAGGCTTCCGCGACCGGCCGCTCGGTG
>NZ_SPKJ01000146.1 GCF_009866965.1 Propylenella binzhouense
GTCGTGTCCGGAAGACGCGCCAACGTCTGAACACGAGTAGAATCAACACCGTGCACCCAGTCCAGAAAATTAAACCGGACAGCAGTGGACTTGATCCGGCGATCCATGGGCGGCCGAGGCGGACGCCGCCTCCTCCTCCCTCCCCGTCGTCATCGCCGGACTTGATCCGGCGATCCACGGGGAGCCGAACCGCGATCGGGCGCGGCTGGATGCCCGGGTCGGAGCCCGGGCATGACGACAGAGCAAGCGGCAGGTCCCCCGAGCGGAACGAGCGGCAGGTCCCCCGAGCGGACTAAGCGGCAGGTTCTCCGAACCGAGCAAGCAGCGCCGCAACGCCGCCGCGATGTTGTTGGCTCAGCCGCGCGCGACACCGCCGCGGGCCGTCCCGGCGGCGGGTTGTCCGCTCCCGCGTGGGGGCGTCCGCCGGCGGGGCAGCACGGGGGCGGCGCCAGAGAGCTGATGCGCGGGAGCGGCAGCAGGCGTAGCATCGTCGCGGGCGATGGGCGGCCCCGGCCGCGACGGTTGCCGGATCCGCCGGCACGCGCATCGTCCCGAACGCGGCGGCTCGGAGCATGCCGCCGCCGGGAATGCCGGGCGCGCGTTCCCGCATGTCTCACGCAGGGAGGGTGAGATGCCGATCAAGGTCACCGGACCCGACGACTACAGGAAGACGGTCGAGGGCCTGTTGCAGAAACTGGAGGCAAATCCGGCCGGGAAGGTCGTCCTCGGCGAGATCAGGGGCTTTTCCGACGAGGTCCGGATAGAGCCGTACAACAAGGGAAAGCAGGCCCTGCACGGAGGCACCAATTCCTCCGTCTCGGAGGACAACCTCCTCGCCGGCGCCCCGGACGGCGTTTCGGGCAGGGGCCCGGGATATTGGTACCGGGGCAGGTCGGACGATCCGAGGACGCCGCTCCGCGACGAGCGCGACACGCTCATGCCCCCTTCGGCGACCGCGACGGGCGCGGGCACGGGAAGCCGCGTCTATTTCAGCCCCGAACTCTACGACCCGACCAGCAAGATACCTGCGAAATGGCCCGACGCCGTGCTGGTCCACGAGCTGGTCCATTCGCTGCGCTACCTGCAGGGCCTGCAGAACCCCATCCCCACCAAGGAGGCGGTCTGGGAGAACGAGGAGGAATATCTCGCCGTCATTGTGGAGAACGTCTACGTCTCGGCCGCCGGCGGGCACCGGCTGCGCCGCGGGCACGGCCTGCTGATCCCGCTCGCCCCGCCCCTCAACACCTCGGCCGGGTTTCTCGATTTCGAGATGGGCGACCCCGGCAACAAGTTCAAGCCGAACCTCGACCTCCTCAAGATCCACCAGCTCGTCTGGGCAACCTTCGACAAGCTCGCGATGGTGCAGGCGCCGTTCAACCCGTTCCGGGAGCTCGCCAACCGGAACCGCCATCTGTTCAGGAAGGATCCGAAGCCGCCGCCGCCGCCGCCGGTCTGGTGGCCGCGACTGCCGCCGATGTGAGGCGCGGCGCCCCAAGCGCCGGCGGGGATCCCGCCCGCGGCCTCAGCCGGGCGGGCGCAGCCACCGGATCTGGCAGCGCGACTTCACCGGGGCGAGCGGGGTCTTCGGCGTCGAGCTGCAGCCGGTCGGCATGGCCGTGATCCGCGACCTGTTCTCCCGGCTCGAACTGTTCGGCATCGGCCTGTCCTGGGGCGGCTTCGAAAGCCTGGTGATGCTCTCCGACAAGCCCTTAGCCGGAGAAGGCGGCGGCTACCGGATCCGCATTCACGCCGGCCTGGAGAGCGCTTCGGACCTCGTCGCCGACATGGGCCGGGCGTTCCGCCGCGCCGCCGAGAAGGCCTGACCGGCCGGGATCGGAACTGACCACCGCGGGCAGCGCGTCCCGGCGATCGTCGCTTGCGCGATGATCTGCGGAGAGCGATGTCGATTTCGGGCGGGCCCGTTCGTCGCCATCATGTGACGCCGGGCTGCCGGCCGAGGCAGGGAGACGGACGCGATGACCCCCACCATCACCGCCTTTGAACGCTCGCCCGACGGCGGCATGGGACTGGCGCGCGACACGCGCGTCCGCTGGGCGCTGGAGGAAGTGGGCCAGCCTTACGAGGTTCGTCTGGTCTCGTTCCGGGCGATGAAGGAACCCGCGCATCTGGCGCTGCATCCCTTCGGCCAGATTCCGACCTACGAAGAGGGCGGTCTCGCCCTGTTCGAGACGGGCGCGATCGTCATTCACATCGCGGAGCGGCACGCGGGTCTGCTGCCTGAGGATGGCGACGCCCGGGCGCGGGCGATCGCATGGATGTTCGCCGCGCTCAGCACGGTGGAGCCGCCGATCCTCGATCTCTCGACCGCCAGGATGGTGGAGGGCGACAGGCCCTGGGCCGAGGAGCGCCTGCCGCTGGTCATGGACCGGATCCGCGTCCGGCTCGGCCAATTGTCCGCCCGCCTGGGCGATGCCGACTGGCTCGACGGCGCGTTCAGCGCGGGCGACCTGCTGATGGTGTCGGTGCTGCTCCGCCTGCGGAGCTCGGGCCTCCTCGACGAGTACCCGAACCTCGCCGCCTATGTCGCCCGCGGCGAGGCGCGGCCGGCCTACCGGCGGGCTTTCGCCGCGCAGCTGGCGGTCAACGCCCCTTCCGGCTGAGATGCGCCCGCGAGGCCGCAGCCGCGGCGAGCCGGGGGCCGGCTCACGCGACCGATGCCGCGCCGGCCGCGCTCAGCCCTTCTGCCATTCGGGGCTGCGCTTCTCGACGAAGGCGGCAATGCCCTCCATGCGGTCGGGCGAGGACGTCAGCTTCTGGTGGCCGAGCGCCTCGATGACGAGGCCGGTCTCGATGTCCGTCTGCAGCCCGGCATGGACGCATTGCTTGATGACGCGCACGGCCTCGCGCGGATTGGCGGCGATCTTCGCGGCGACCGCGAGCGTGGCGGGCAGGAGTTCGCTTCGCGGGAAGAGCCGGTTCACCATGCCCCAGGCAAGCGCGTCGGCGGCGGTGAACTGCTCGCCGGTCATCAGGTATTCCTTGGCGCGGGGCTCGCCGACGACGCGGCCGAAGCGCTGCGTCCCGCCGGAACCCGGCATGAAGCCCCGCTTCACCTCCGGGAAGCCGAAGCGGGCGTCCTCGGCGGCATAGGCGAAGTCGCTGCGCAGCACCATCTCGGCGCCGCCGCCGAGCGCGAGCCCGTTCACGGCGCAGACCACCGGCACCGGGCAGCGCTCCATGACGAGGTTGTACTGCCTGAAGATGACGCGCTGGGCCATCCATTGCGCGTCGGTCATGCCGTTGCGCTCCTTGAGGTCGCCGCCGACGCAGAAGGCCCGCTCGCCGGCCCCGGTCAGCACCACGCAGCGCACGTCCTCGACCGCGCCGGCGGCGAGATCGCCGAAGATCCGGACGATCTCGCGGCCGAGCTGGGTGTTGACGGCGTTCAGGACCTCCGGCCGGTTGAACCGCAGGAGCAGCACGCCCTCCGACGGGCGTTCGACCTCGAGGTGCTGGAAATCGTACATCTTGATGCCTTCTTCCGTTCGGGCGGTTGGCGAAAGGGTCTCGTCGGTCGGCCGCGCGCCTTGCCGCGTCATTCCGCCGGCGCCGGCCGCAGCCGCGGCTGCAGGATCTGCCAGCCGCGCCACAGCAGGAGCAGGCAGGTCGCCGCCAGGATGGCCGCGCTCAGCGGGCGGTCCAGGAACACGGTGAAGTCGCCGCGCGCGATGATCATCGCGCGGCGGAAATGCTCCTCCATCATCGGCCCGAGCACGAAGCCGAGGATGAGGGGCGCGGGCGAGAAGCCGAGCACGCGCATCAGGAAGCCGAGGCCGCCGAAGAAGGCGACGAGCCACACGTCGAACGTGTTCATGTTCACCGTGTAGATGCCGATGCAGATGAAGGCGAGGATCGACGGGAACATGATCCGGTAGGGGATCATCAGCATCCGGATCCAGATCCCGACGAGCGGGATGTTGAGGACGAGGAGGAGCACGTTGCCGATCCAGAAGCTCATCACCAGCCCCCAGAAGAGGTCCGGGTGCTCGCGCATCAGCGTCGGGCCCGGGGCGATGCCCTGGATCATCAGCGCGCCGAGCATGATCGCCATGCTCGGGCTGCCCGGCAGGCCGAGCGTCATGGTCGGGATGAAGGCGGTCTGGTCGGCGGCGTTGTTCGAAGCCTCCGGCGACACGATGCCTTCGATCGCGCCGTTCCCGAACCGGCCCGGCTCCTTCGCGATCCGCTTCTCGACGGCATAGCTGACGAAGGCGGCGACCGCCGGCCCGACGCCCGGCAGCGCGCCGAAGAAGGCGCCGATGCCGGAGCCCCTGAGCACGGGGGCCCAGGAGCGGCGGAGATCGTCGCGCGTCGGCACCATGGCGCGGAGCCCGAAGCTCTTGCGGTCGACATCGCCCGTTGCGACGACGCCGACATTCGCGGCGACCTCCGCCACCCCGAAGAGGCCCATGGCGAGCCCGACCAGGCTGATGCCCTCGTAGAGCGACAGGCTGCCGAAATCGAAGCGCGCGACCGCGGTGTAATGGTCGAGCCCGACGGTGCCGAGGAGCACGCCGAAGGCCACCATCGCGAGCGATTTCGCGGTCGAGCCGAAGGAGACTGTCGAGGCGGCGATCAGCGCGAGCAGCATCAGCGCGAAATATTCCGCCTCCCCGAACTTCATTGCGTAGTCGACGATCACCGGCGAGAAGAACATCATGATGAGGATGCCGATGCTGCCGCCGACGAACGAGGCGAGCGCCGTCATCAGGAGCGCGATGCCGCCGCGCCCCTGCTTCGACATCGGGTAGCCGTCGAGACAGCTCACGGCGGAGGACGGCGTGCCCGGCACGTTGAGGAGGATCGCGGCGGTGGAGCCGCCATAGGCGGTGCCGTACCAGATCCCGGCGAGCATGATGAGCGCCGAGGTCGGCGCCAGGTGGAAGGTGAGCGGAAACAGCATCGAGATCGCGGCGAGCGCGCCGACGCCCGGGATGACGCCGATGAAGGTGCCGAGCGCGACGCCGGTGAGGCACCACAGCAGGTTCTGCGGCAGGAAGGCGGTCTCGAGCCCGAGCGCCGCATTGGCGAAGAGAGAGGGGAGATCGCCCATCAGACCGGCCATGCGAGAAGGGGGAACGGAAACTGCAGGCCGATCTTGAAGATCGCCGTCGCGATCACGATCAGCGCGGCGGAGAGCGCGAGCGATCCGCGGAGCGTCGCGTGCGGATCGGCGAAGGAGGCGATGACGACGAGGAAGAGGATCGCGGGCGCGAGCCCGACGGTGCCGATCGCCAGCGCGAAGGCGGCGAGCCCGCCGAGAATGGCGAGGACGGGCCGGATGTCGACTTTCACCGCCTCGCCCGCCCTGAAGAGCGCCGGGACGAGGATCGCCAGCCCGAGCACGGCCATGATGCCGCCGAGCGCGGCCGGGAACATGCCCGGGCCCATCCGCCCGGCCGTCCCGAGCCGGTAGTGCGTCATGGCGTAGACCGCCGCGAACAGCCCGACGGCCGTGACGAGCAGGCCGCCGACGATATCCTTCCGATCCCGGGCGTTCATCATCTCCTCCGCAGCTCGAGCCTCTCCGGCCGCCTCATGCCAGCGCCGAGCGCCCGCCCAGTATGGCCGTGACCTGGCTCGACAGCACGGAGCCGTTGCCGTGGCAAAGGACCGTCTCGGCGCGTCCGACCTGGCGTTCGCCCGCCTCGCCGCGGATCTGCCGGACCGCCTCGACGAGCAGGAACATGCCGTACATGCCTGGATGGACGCAGGAGAGCCCGCCGCCGTTGGTGTTGACGGGGAGCGCGCCGCCCGGCCCGATCCGGCCGCCTTCGACGAAGGCGCCGCCCTCGCCCTTCCGGCAGAAGCCGAGATCCTCCAGGAACAGGATCACGTTGATCGTGAAGGCGTCGTAGAGCTGGAGGAGGTCGATGTCCGCCGGGCCGAGGCCGGCCATGGCGTAGGCGCGTTCGCCCGATCGCCGCGCGCCCGTCGCCGTCAGGTCCGGCATGGAGGAGATCTGGCGGTGCGTATGGGCGGCGCCGACGCCGAGGACGTAGGCGGGCGGATGCGGCAGGTCGGCCGCGCGCTCGGCCGCGACCAGCACGCAGGCGCCGGCGCCGTCCGTGACGAGGCAGCAGTCGCGCACGCCGAGCGGATCGCTCACCAGCCGGGCGCCGAGCACGTCCTCGATCGTGATCGGCTCGCGGGCGAAGGCCTCGGGGTTGAGCCCGGCCCAGCGCCGCGCCGCCACGGCGACTTCGGCGAGCTGGGCGCGCGTGGTGCCGAATTCGTGCATGTGCCGCGCGGCGGCGAGCGCGTAGGCGGTCGGCGGGTTGAAGGGCCGGTAGGGCAGCTCGTAGAGGTCGGGGTCGACCGCCTCGCGATAGGCGCTGATCGTGCTCCGCCGGACGCCGGAGCGCTGGGTGCTGCCGTAGCAGACGAGCACGGCGCTGCAGATCCCGCTCCGGAGCGCCATCGCGCCGACGAGGAGGTGGAGGAGGAAGGAGGAGCCGCCGACGCAGGTCGCGTCGACGAAGGTGGTGTCGAGGCCGAGCTCCTGCGTGATCCGGAGCGTCGGCATCGGGCTCGTCATGCTCGCGGTGATGAGCCCGTCTATGTCGGACATGCGCAGGCCCGCATCGGCGACCGCCTTGCGGCAGGCCTCGACGGTGATCTCGATCTCGCTCCGCCCGGTCGCGTCGCCGCAGCCGGCGGTGCCGATCCCGGCGATCGCGGCCGCGCCGCGAAGGGAATGGGCGGAGCTCACGGCGCCTCCTCCGGGCGGAAGAGCAGGATCGGCGCGTCGCCCTCGCGGGCGATCTCGGCCCTGACCCGCAGCCCGATCGTGACAGCCTCCGGCGCGAGCCCGACCACGCGGCTCATCATCCGGACGCCTTCGTCGAGATCGACGAGGACGACGTTGTAGTCGCCGCCCTGCTCCGGCTTGCGGCGGACGATCGTCGTCGAATAGACGGCGCCGGTGCCCGCCGGCGCGACCCAGGCGAGCTCGCCGCCTCCGCAGGCCGGGCAGAGGCTGCGCGGATAGAAGATGTGGCGCGCGCAGGCGCGGCAGCGCTGGATCGCGAGCTGGCCGGCGGCGAGGAACCGGCGGTAGCGGGCGTCGGGCGGGCCGCCGGGCCCGGGATCGATCTCGGCCGCGCGCGGCG
>NZ_SPKJ01000147.1 GCF_009866965.1 Propylenella binzhouense
CGGCGTCCGCGCCGCCCGCCGCGGCGGCTCCGGAGACCGCCGCGGCCGGCACGCCCGCCTCCCTGCCGATGCCGCCCGAGAATATCGGGCCGGAGAAGCTCCGCGCCGCCGCCGCGCAGGGCGACCCGGCGGCGCAGTTCGAGGTCGCCGCCCGCTTCGCGGAAGGGCTCGGGGTCGGACAGGATCTCGGCATCGCGGCATCCTGGTACGAGCGCGCCGCCGAGGGCGGCCTCGCCCCGGCGCAGTACCGGCTCGGCTCGATCTACGAGAAGGGCCTCGGCGTGCCGAAGGACCTCGCCAAGGCGCAGGCCTGGTACCAGCGCGCCGCCGCGGCCGGCAATGTGAAGGCGATGCACAACCTCGCCGTCCTCTACGCCGAAGGCGCGGCGAGCGAGCCGGACCTCGGGAAGGCCGCGGGGCTCTTCCGGCGCGCGGCCGATCACGGCGTGCGCGACAGCCAGTTCAACATCGGCATCCTCTATGCGCGCGGGCTCGGCGTGCCGCAGGACATGATCGAGGCCTACAAGTGGTTCGCGGTCGCCGGCCGCGCCGGCGACGCGGAGGCCGAGAAGCGCCGCGACGTCATCGCCAAGGCGCTGAGCTCCAGCGACCGCGCCAAGGCGGAGGCGGCCGCCGACGCCTTCGTCCCGCTCGAGGCCGACCGCGCGGCGAATGTCGTGGCGGAGCCGCCCGGCGGCTGGGGCCCGCCGAAGCAGGACGTGAGCCTCGGCACCTCGTCGAATCTCGTGGCCCGCGTCCAGACCCTGCTCGCCAGGCACGGATTCGAGATCGGCACCGCGGACGGCGTGGACGGTCCGAAGACCCGCCGCGCCATCGCCCTGTTCCAGAAGGAGGCCGGCCTGCCGGTCACCGGCGAGATCGACACCGGCCTGATCGCGGCGCTTTCGGAAGGCGCCGTCTGAGCGGCGCGACCAGGCGACGCGGCCGGCGCGGATCCGGCTTCCATAGATGCATTCGCATCTTTAAGCGTTTGACAGGACAGAGCTGTTAAGCCCTTAGTCCGGCACGCCGTCATCAACCTTCCAGACCGGACTGGCGCTTCGGGTGCAGCTCTACCTGCCGATCGCCGAACTCACTGTGAACATGCTCATCTTCCTGGGCGTGGGGGGTGCTGTCGGGTTCGTTTCAGGGCTGTTCGGGGTGGGCGGAGGCTTCCTCCTGACCCCGCTCCTCATCTTCAGCGGCGTGAGCCCCGCGGTGGCCGTCGCAACGGTCGCACCGCAGATTGTCGCGTCCTCGACCTCCGCCGCAGTCTCCTACTGGCGGCGCCGGCTGATCGACGAGAAGATGGCGCTCATCCTTCTCTCCGGCGGCATGATCGGCTCCGGCCTCGGCGTCTACGTGTTCCGGGCGCTCCGCAGCCTCGGCCAGCTCGACCTCCTGCTCGGCTTCGCCTACGTCACCCTGCTCGGCGTGATCGGCGGGCTGATGCTCCGGGAATCCGTGGGCGCGATCATGCGCAGCCGGGCCGGCCGCCCGCCGGTCGGCCGCCGCCCCGGCCAGCACAACTGGGTGCACGGCCTGCCGCTCAAGGTCCGCTTCCGGCGCTCCAAGATCTATGTCAGCGTGCTCCCGGTGGTCGCGCTCGGCTTCGGCGTCGGCTTTCTCGGGACCGTGCTCGGCATCGGCGGCGGCTTCCTGCTGGTGCCGGCGCTGATCTACCTGCTGCGGGTGCCGACCACCGTCGTCGTCGGCACTTCGCTCGGCTACATCGTCTGCACGATGGCGCTCGCGACCGTGCTCCATGCGGTGGCGAACGGCAGCGTGGACATCGTGCTCGCCTTCCTCCTGATGATCGGCGGCGTCATCGGCGCGCAGTTCGGCGCCCAGATCGGCCAGACGCTCCGGGGCGAGCACCTGCGCGCGCTGCTCGCCATCATCGTCCTCGCGGTGGCGATGCGGTTCCTGTTCGACCTCTTCGTCGCCCCGCCCGATCCCTATTCCATCGAGATGCTGGGGGCCGTCGCATGATCGCCCGCGCGCTTCTCGGCCTCGCGCTTCTGGCGGCGCCGGCCGCGGCGCGGGCCGAGAGCCTCGTCTCGGCGCTTTCCGACGAGGCGGTGGAGATCAATTCGAGCTTCACGGGCTCGCGCATCGTGGTCTTCGGCGCGATCGAGCACGCGCCGGCCGATTCCGACGATTACGAGGTCGCGATCGTGGTGTCCGGTCCGCCGCAGGACATCGTCGCGCGGCAGAAGGGGCGGGTGTTCGGGGTGTGGGCGAACCGCGACACGCGCGAGTTCGACGACGTCCCGTCCTATTACGTCGTGCATTTCAGCGAGAATCTCAGCCGCCAGGCGAGCCTGGAACGGCTCGAGCAGTACCGGCTCGGGATCGACAACCTTCCGTTCGTCCGCGAGTCCGCCGGCAACGCCGTCACGGCCGATTTCGCGGAGGCCGTGGTGCGGATCAAGAACGGCCGCGGCCTCTACATGGAGCGGCCGAACGCGGTCGAGTTCCTGGGCTCGCACGTGTTCCGGACCACCTTCTTCCTGCCGGCGAACGTGCCGACCGGCCAATACACCGTCGCCGTCTACGTCTTCCGCAACGAGACCTTCCTCGCCGGGCAGACGCAGAGCCTCATCGTGGAGAAGAGCGGCACCAACGACGAGATCGCGCGGTTCTCCGAGAACCAGCCCCTCGTCTACGGCCTCGCCACGGTCGCGCTCTCGCTCTTCACCGGCTGGCTCGGCGGCGTCGTGTTCCGCCGCGGCTAGGTCAGTCGCCCGCGAGCGCGGCCGGCCGGCGCAACGCCTTGACGCCGGGATATGCCTGACGAATTCTTGCGACCGGCCGGAGCTTCCCGGCCGAGGAGCGGATCCGATGGGGCAATGCACACCCGACGTGACGTCATTGGTACGCCACTTCGTTTCATCGTCGCGAACCGAGATCGCGAAGGTGGCCGACGCCTTCGCGCAGGGGAAGGCCGACGCGGCGAACGCCTTCCTGCGCTCGATCGGCTCCAACAGGGACGTCGGCCTGATCGCCAACGTGTTCGGCACGTCCGCGGCGGGCCGGAACGCCTTCTTCTCGACGGTGAACGCCTCGGTCGGGCCGGCGATCAAGAACTCGGACGCGCTGCAGGTCGTGTTCGGCGCGCTCGTCACGACCGCGGGAGGGATGGTCTACGCACAGGCCGGGGCGGCCGCGGTCGCAGCGGCGGGGGCCGGGCCGCTCCTCGTCGTCATCGGGATCATCCTGATCGTGGTGGGCATCGCCATGGTGGGGGTCGCGCTCAATCGGATCGCCAATTCGCTGCTCGCCTTCATCAAGGGCCAGATGAGCGCGGCGACCGCACGCTGAGGCTCGACCGGCGCATGCCGGCCCGCCTCGGGGCGCCACGCGCCGCCGCACGCGGTTCGTCCGGGCGCGCCTAGTCGCCCGCGAGCGCGTGCGGGGCGACCGGGTAGAGCCGCCTCTCGCCCAGCATGAAGGCGAGGAAGGCATCGGCGCGAAAGACCTGCGCGAAGGCGCGGTCGAGCACGTTGAGCCCGCCGGCGAGCACGCCGAAGGCCGGCAGGACCAGGCGTTCGCCGTCGCTCACGAAGGCGCGCCGACGGACCGAACGCCCGTGCCGCGCGACCTTCGCGGCCGGATGGAGATGGCCCGCCACCTCCCCCCGAATGCCGCCGCACGGCTCGTGCCGGAACGTCAGCGCGCCGAGGACGAGCGTCGCCGCCGTCTCGCCGCCGATCGCGGGCGGCAGCTCCGGATCGTGGTTTCCCGTCACCCAGACCCAGTCCCGACCGCGCTGCAGGGCCGCGATCCGCGCGCGCGCCTCCCCGGCGAGCCTCTCCGGTCCGGCGCGATCGTGGAAGCTGTCGCCGAGGCAGATCACGCTTCGGGGATCGCGCGCCCGCACCGCGCTCTCGAGGCGCCGCAGCGTCGCGCCGGTATCGTAGGGCGGAAGCAGCATGCCGCGCCGGGCGAGCGAGGACGCCTTCTCCAGGTGAAGGTCGGAGACGACGAGCGTCCGCGCGCCGGGCAGCCAGAGCGCCCCGGCCGCGTCGAGCACCGCCTCGCAGCCCGCGAGCTGCAGCGCGAGCTCGGGCCGCTCAGCCAAGGCCGCCTCCCGCCACTCGATCCGCCCCGTCGCCGAAATGCGCCTCTCCCATCGCCTCGCGGAGGAGATCCTCCGCCGCGTCCGCCATCATGTCCTCCTGCGCCTCGCCGAACACCGGCTCGCGCCCGATCTCGAGCAGGATCGGCACGGAGAGCGGCGACACGCGGGAGAGCCTCTGATGCCCGATTCGACCCTTCACGCGCGAGAGCATTTCCCCGAGCCGCGCGATGTCGAGGAGCCCGGTCGCGGCGTCGGCCCGGGTCGCCTGGAGCAGGATATGGTCCGGCTCGTGGCTGCGCAGGACGTCATAGACGAGGTCGGTCGAGACCGTCACCTGCCGGCCGGTCTTCTCCTGCCCCGGATGCCGCCGCTCGATCAGGCCGGCGATGACCGCGCAGGTCCGGAAGGTGCGCTTCAGCAGGTAGGAATCGGCGAGCCACGCCTCGAGATCGTCGCCGAGCATGTCCTCGTCGAAGAGCGCCGCGAGCGACGGCCGCCCGTCCGCGAAGAGCGCGCCGAGATCGCGCAGCGCCCAGACCGCAAGGGCGTAGTCGGTCGCCACGAAGCCGAGCGGGCGCGCGCCGGCCCGCTCCAGCCGCCTCGTCAGCAGCATGCCGAGCGTCTGGTGCGCGAGCCGGCCCTCGAACGGGAAGGCGACCATGTAGTGCCGGCTGCGGAGCGGGAAGGTCTCGACCATGAGCTCGTCCGCGCCGGGAAGCCGCGACTTCTCGCGCTGGATCTCCAGCCATTCGCGCACCTGCGGCGGCAGCCGCCGCCAGCTCTCCGGCTCGGTGAGGAGCCGGCGGACGCCCGCCGCGAGATAGGTGGTGAGCGGGAACTTGCCGCCGGCATAGGACGGGATCTGCGGGTCCTCGCTGGCGGCGTTGCTGACGAATGCCTCGTTGTCGCGGATGCCCTCGAAGCGGAGCGTGCGGCCGGCGAAGCGGAACGTGTCCCCCTTCACCAGCGTCTCCACGAAATATTCCTCGACCTGCCCGAGCATGCGGCCGCCGCGCCCCGCCGCTCCGCCCTTCCGCCCCAGGCGGACGTTGAGCATCGGGGATTCGACGATCGTGCCGACATTGAGCCGGTACTGCTGCGCGATGCGCGGGTGGGTGATGCCCCAGCTGCCGTCCTTGCGCCTGCGGATCCTGGCGAAGCGCTCGTAGGCGCGCAGCGCATAGCCGCCGGTCGCGACGAAATCGACGGCGCGCTCGAACGTCTCCCAGTCGAGCCGGCGATAGGGCGCAGCGGAGACGATCTCGCGGTGGAGCGCGACGGCGTCGAACGGCTCGGCGACGGCCATGCCGAGAATGTGCTGGCAAAGCACGTCGAGCGCGCCCGCGCGGAGCGGCGGCGTGTCCTGCGCGCCGATATAGTTGGCGTCGAGCGCGGCCCGGCACTCGAGCACCTCGAACCGGTTCGCCGGCACGAGAATGCCCTTCGAGGGCTCGTCCATCCTGTGGTTCGCCCGGCCGATCCGCTGCGCGAGCCGGCTCGCGCCTTTCGGGGCGCCGACATGCACCACGAGATCGACGTCGCCCCAGTCGATCCCGAGATCGAGCGTGGAGGTCGCCACCACCGCGCGCAGGGAGCCCGCGGCCATCGCGGCCTCGACCCGGCGGCGCTGGCCGCGGTCGAGCGAGCCGTGGTGGAGCGCGATCGGCAGCGCGTCCTCGTTGATGGTCCAGAGCTCCTGGAACAGCATCTCGGCCTGCCAGCGCGTGTTCACGAAGAGGAGGGTCGTGCGGTGCGCCTTGATCGCCCGGTAGATCTCGGGCAGCGCGTAGCGCGCCGAATGGCCCTGCCAGGGAATGTGCGCCTCGGAGGCGAGGATCGCGAGATCGGGGCGGGCGCCGCCTTCCACCAGCACGAGCTCGGAGAGGTTCCGCTCCCCCTCCGGGCCGGACTGCGCGACGAGCCAGGCGCGGAGATCGTCCGGCTCGGCGACGGTTGCGGAGAGCCCGATCGTGCGCAGCCCCGGCGCGAGCGTCCTGAGCCGCGCCAGATCGAGGGCGAGGAGGTCGCCGCGCTTGGAGACCACCAGCGAATGGAGCTCGTCGAAGATCACGACGGAGAGGCGCGAGAAGAACCGCCGCGCATCCTTCGACGCGGCGAGGAGCGCGACCTGCTCGGGGGTCGTGAGCAGGATGTCCGGCGGATCGAGCTTCTGTCGCTGCCGCTTGTGCAGCGGCGTGTCGCCGGTGCGCGTCTCGAGCCGGACGGGAAGCGCCATTTCGGCGACCGGCTGCTCGAGATTGCGGGCAATGTCGACGGCGAGCGCCTTGAGCGGCGAGACGTAGAGGGTGTGGGGCCCGAATACCGGCGCGCCGGGCGCCCGGACCTCCTCCGACAGCTCGACGAGGCTCGGCAGGAAGCCGGCGAGCGTCTTGCCGGCGCCGGTCGGCGCGATGAGGAGCGAGGAGAGGCCGCGTTGCGCCTTTTCGAGAAGGGCGAGCTGGTGCGGCCGGGGCGCCCATCCGCGCGCGGCGAACCACCCGCCGAACCGGGGCGGCAGGAGCGTCTCCGCTGGCGGCGTCCTGTGGATCGGTCGGTTCACGGAACGAAAGTAGAACCGGCAATCCGGCCTGTCGAGTCGGCCGCGCGCGGGCGCGAACCCGCTTTGCGCCGGTCCCGCGGCCGACGATACTCCGTCCCATGCGAATCGCCTGGAAGCGCGGCCCGGAGAGCCTAGCCGTCTCGATCGGCGGCAGCCCCGTCCCGGTCGCGGTGCGGCGGAGCGAGCGGGCGCGCCGGCTCGTCCTCAGGCTCGACGCGCGCAAGGGCACGCCGGTCCTCACCTTGCCGAAGCGCGTCCCGCTCGCCGAGGGACAGCGCTTCCTCGACCGTCATGCCGGCTGGCTGGCCGCCCGCCTGGCCGACGCGCCGGGCGCATCCGCCTTCGCCGACGGCTCCGCCTTCCCGCTGCGCGGCGAGGCGTGCCGCATCGTCCATCGCGGCGGCCGGGGGCTGATGCGGCTCGCGCCCGGGCCGGGCGGGACGGAACTGCACGTGCCCGGCGAGCGCGCGCATCTGCCGCGGCGGG
>NZ_SPKJ01000148.1 GCF_009866965.1 Propylenella binzhouense
GTTCCCTCACCCGGCGCCGGCCGTTCCGGCGGCGGCATCGGCCCCGCGGGACGCGGCCATGCCGCTCCTCGCCCTCGTCTTCGCGGTGACCTGGTTCACCAGCACGGCGATGGCGGCGCACCTGCCGGCGCTCCTGCAAGGGGTCGGCGCGACGCCGGCGGCGGCGGTCGCCGCGGCCGCTCTCGTCGGCCCGGCGCAGGTCGCCGCCCGGCTTCTCGAATTCGGCTTCCTCCGGCGGTTCGATCCGATCGTCTCGGCGCGGCTCGCCGCGATCGCGCACCCGCTCGGCGCGCTCGCGGTGCTCGCATTCGGCGCGCCGGCGGCGATGGTCTTCACGGTCCTTCACGGCGCGGGAAACGGCATCCTCACCATCGCCAAGGGCACGCTGCCGCTCGCGATCTTCGGCCCGGCCGGCTACGGCTACCGGCAGGGCGTGCTGATGGTGCCGGCGCGCTTCGCGCAGGCCGCGGCGCCGTTCGTCTTCGCGCTGCTCATGGAGCGCTACGGCGCCTCGGCGCTCCTTCTCAGCATCGCGGTCAGCCTCGCCGGCTTCGCCGCGCTTCTCGCGCTGCGTCCCGCGCCGAGAGCGCTGGCGGGCTGACCCCGCCCGATCCAGGCCGCTCCGCGGTTCCGCCCGCCGCCGCGCATCGCGGTCAAGCGGGCGGGCGGAATCGCGGGCGCGAGACCGGGGCCTAGCGGCCCTCCAGCCTGGTGCGGAGCCGTTCCTCCTGGTCGGCGATCTCCGGCGTCACCGCGTCGCCGAAATCGGCCATCTCGAAGAGCGGACGGATCTCGAGCTCGCTCGGGCCGGGCATCGGGTTGGGACAGCGCTTCGCCCACTCGACCGCTTCGGCCATGTCCCTGACCTGCCAGAGCCAGAAGCCGGCGACGAGCTCGCGCGTCTCGGCGAAGGGACCGTCGATCACCGTCCGGCCCGGGCCGTCGAAGGCGATGCGCTTGCCCTCCGACGATGGCTTCAGCCCCTCGCCGGCGAGCATGATGCCGGCATTCACCAGCTCCTCGTTGAACTTGCCCATCGCCTCGAGCAGCTCGGTCTCGGGCAGGAGGCCGGCTTCCGAATCCGCCGAAGCCTTCACCATGACCATCACACGCATCGCCTTCACTCCCTGGTTCGCGGGGGGCCGCATCGGCCACCCTGCCGATACGACGAACGAGGTCCGACAATATCGACATAGGGCGCGAACTTTTTTCATGCGCGGCCGGCACCGGGCCGCAAGGGCGCGCGGGGAAGGGCGTCAAGGAGACGGTGCGCCGCGTTTCATGAAGAATTGCATTCACTTTCGGCGTGGTTTAAGCGACGGCTGGTCTTTCACTCGGAGCCCATCGCGACCATGCAGCACGCCGAGCCTCAGCCGGGCGCGCGCGGCATACCGGACTGCCTCGGCCCGCTTGCGGCCCGCACGCCGCCGCGCTTCCCCGTTCCGCCGGGCGCCTGGGACACGCATTTCCATCTCTTCGACCCGGCCCGGGCGCCTTATGCGCCGGAGCGGAAATATTCGCCGCCGCCGGCCCGCCTGCCCGATTACGCGGCGCTGATGCAGGATCTCGGCCTGGAGCGGGCCATGCTCGTCCACGCCAATCTCCAGGGCGACGACAACCGCCCGCTCGTCGAGATCCTCGCGGCGAGCGAGGGCCGCCTCGCCGGCGTCGTGCGGCTTCCGGACGAGGCGGATGCGGCGGAACTCGCCGCGATGCACGCGGCCGGCGTCCGCGGCGTGCGCTTCGCCTTCAATCCGCAGCATGGCGGCGTCTTCGATCCCATCCTCTTCGAGCGTGCCGAGGCGATCTGCGCCGACCGGGGCTGGTTCATCGAGCTCCATTTCGCGCCGCGCGACCTGCCGGCACTGGCGCCGCGGCTCGCCCGGGCGCGCGCGCCGATCGTGATCGACCACATGGGGCGGGTCGACGTCGCCGAGGGCACCGAAGGGGCGGCGTTCCGCCTGCTCGCGGAGCTCGCCGGCCACGACCATGTCTGGATCAAGCTCAGCGGCGCCGACCGCCTCTCCCGCGAGGGGCCGCCCTATCGCGACGTCGTGCCGATCGCCCGCGCCCTTATCGCCGCCGCGCCCAGGCGGATGCTCTGGGGCACGGACTGGCCGCATACCGGGCTGTTCGACACGATGCCGGACGACGGCGCGCTCCTGAACCTCCTGGCCGACTTCGCGCCCGACGCGGCGGTCCGCGACGAAATCCTCGTCGCCAATCCGCTCCGTCTGATAGGCGAGGGCTGAACGAGGACCGCCCCGGAGAAGGACATGGAAGAAGGGCCGACATCGGCCGGCGGCGTCTACGACGCGGTGAAGCAGCTGATCCTTTCCGGCAGCTACCGCCCGGGCAACAAGCTCGTGCACGAGGAGCTCGCAGGCCGGCTCAACGTCTCCCGCACGCCCGTCCGCGAGGCACTCGAACGGCTGCGGCAGGAAGGCTACGTGCGCCACGTCCCGCGCCGCGGCTTCTTCGTCAGCGAGATCGGCGAGGCGGAGGCGCGGGACCTCTACGGCGTCCGGGAAGCGCTGGAGCTGCACGCGCTGCGCACCATCTTCGCCGAGGCGGGCAAGGTCGA
Organism: Propylenella binzhouense; assembly: GCF_009866965.1. GTDB lineage: Bacteria > Pseudomonadota > Alphaproteobacteria > Rhizobiales > Afifellaceae > Propylenella > Propylenella binzhouense. The sequence continues at coordinate 2,585 of NZ_SPKJ01000148.1, forward strand.
GACCGCGCCGCTGCGGGCGATCAACTTGCGCTACCGCCAGGCGGTCACCGACCGCACCGCGAAGACCCGGCTCCAGGTCGATGCGGAGTTCCACCTCGCGCTCGCCGGCCAGGCCGGCAATTCCCATCTGGTCCAGCTGCTCGCGGGGATCTTCGAGCGGATCGCCCTCAAGATGCGCACGGAGACCTACGAGCTCCGGCTCGGCGAGGAGGCGGTGGCCGAGCACGAGGCGCTGCTCGACGCGTTCGAGCGCGGCGATCCGCAACAGGCCGACGAGCGGCTGCGCGCCCATATCGGCTCGGCCCGCGCCCGCCTCCTCCGGCAGATGGAGGACTGGACGTGAGACCGGACCGCCGGGCCGGAGGAAACGGGGAGGCGCTCAAGCCGTTCTCCTACGTCTCGCTGCCCGGCCGCGTCCGGTTCGGGTCCGGCACGCTCGACACGCTCGGCACGGTGCTCGACGAGCTCGACTGCAGCCGCGCCTTCCTGATCGCCACGCCCCACCACGTCGCGAAGGCGGAGGCGCTCCGCGCGTCGCTCGGCGACCGGATCGCCGAAATCTTCCGCGAGCCGGCGATGCACACGCCGGTCGCGGTGACGGCGGCGGCGCACGAACGCGTCGCGGCCGCCGGGGCGGACTGCCTCGTCGCCCTCGGCGGAGGTTCGGCGATCGGGCTCGGCAAGGCGCTCGCTTTGCGCACCGGTCTCGCCCAGATCGCGGTGCCGACCACCTATGCCGGGTCGGAGGCGACCCCGATCCTCGGCGAGACGGAGGGTGGCCGGAAGACGACGCGGCGCCTGCCGGCGCTGCTGCCGGACGCTATCATCTACGACGTCGACCTCACGCTCTCGCTGCCGCCGCGGCTCTCCGCCAATTCCGGGCTCAACGCGATGGCCCACGCGGTCGAGGCGCTCTACGCGCGGGACGGCAATCCGGTGATCTCGCTCCTCGCCGAGGAGGCGATCCGGCGCATGGCCGGCGCGCTGCCGGCGATCGACGCCGCCCCGGGCGACCGGGACGCGCGCGCGGACGCGCTCTACGCCGCCTGGCTCTGCGGCATGGCGCTCGGCAGCGTCGGCATGGCGCTGCACCACAAGCTCTGCCACGTGCTCGGCGGCAGCTTCGACCTGCCGCATGCGGAGACCCACGCCGTGCTGCTGCCCTACAGCGCCCGATACAACGCCCCGGCCGCGCCGGAGGCGATGGAGCGGATCGCGCGGGCCCTCGGCACGGCCGACGCGCCGGGAGGGCTGTTTGCGCTGGCGCGGCGGGTCGGCGCGCCAGCCTCGCTCGGCGCGCTCGGCTTCGGAGCGGAAGACGTCCGGAACGCCGTCGAGATCACGCTCGCCGCCCCCTACTGGAACCCGCGCCCGCTCGAGGAGCACGCGCTTCTCCGGCTCCTCGAGGCCGCACGGACCGGCGCGCCGCCTGAGGCGGCAGCCTGAGGACGGGCGGGCCTCCGCCCCGGCTTCGCCTTCAGGATTTCATGAAGAATTGCATTCAATCTGCCACTGGCGTATGGAAGGGGAAGGCCGGGAGGAGCGACGACGAAGAGCCAACGACAATCGCGCGTTGCATGGCGGGGCGATTGTGGCCAGAATGGTAGGAGATCAAACTACCTCAATCAAGACAAAACGGGAGGATGACATGAACTGGCACATGCGCGGACTGGGCCTCGCCCTGGCGGCCGCACTGGCAGCTTCGGCGGGGGCCGCCAAGGCGGAATCCCCGGAGGAATTCTACAAGGGCGAGACGCTCACCTTCGTCGTCGGCTTCGGCCCGGGCGGCGGGTTCGACACCTTCGCCCGCATCCTGGCGCCGCACATCGCGGAGCGGATCGGCGGGACGGTGATCGTGGAGAACCGGCCAGGCGCCGGCGGCACCGGGGCGCTCAACCAGATGGTCCGCGGCGACCAGGACGGCCGCGAGATCGACATCGTGCACGGCGAGGCGGCGCTGCTGACCCAGCTTACCGACCAGTCCGGCCGCCGGTTCGACGTGAAGGAGTTCAACTGGCTCGGACGGATCGCGTCCGAGCCCGGCTCCGTGCTGATCAGCGCCAAGTCGCCTTATGGCAGCATCGAGGACCTGAAAGGCGCGAGCGCTCCCATCAAGTTCGCCGCCGGGTCCAAGGCCGACGGGCTGAGCGACTTCGCCGCCGTGTTCTGCGAGACGCTCTCGCTCCAGTGCAAGATCATCACCGGCTACAAGGGCAGCAAGGAATCATCGCTCGCCGCGATCCGCGGCGAGACCGACGCGATCGCTGTGGAAGCGAATACGGGTTCCGATCTCGGCAAGGGCGGCGAGCTGAAGCCGGTCGCAGTGCTCGCCCGCAAGCGCTGGAAGACGCTGCCCGACACGCCCACGCTGTTCGAGGCGGCGGCGGTTCCGGCCGACAAGGAATGGTGGATCGACTTCCGCGAGAGCGTGAGCAATCTCGGACGCTCGCTCGCCATGGGACCCGGCGTGCCGCAGGACAGGGTCGACTACATGCGGAAGGTGGTCGAGGACGTCCTCACGGACCCGAAGGTCATCGCCGACGTCGAGAAGACCGGGCGCGAGATCAACTACCTGCCGGGCACCGAGCAGAAGGCCATCATCGACCAGCTCATGCAGTCGGTCGAGGGCGACAGGCTCGAGCAGGTGAAGACGGTGCTTCTCGAGAAGTACTTCTGACCGCCCAGGACGTGTCGTGACGAACGGCCCGGACCGGATCCCCGGTCCGGGCCTTTTCGGGAGCCGCCATGCTCGAGGCAGTGCAACAGGCGCTCGGCGCCTTCTTCCAGCCCCATGTCTTCGGTCTGATCCTGATCGCCGTTCCGATCGGGCTCGTGTTCGGAATCCTGCCGGGCCTCGGCGGGCTGACCGCGCTCGCGATCCTGCTTCCGTTCGTCTACGGCATGGACCCGGTTTCGGGACTCGCCTTCCTGCTGGCGCTCCATTCCGTGGTCTATACCGGCGGCTCCGTCACCGCCGTGCTGATCGGCGTTCCGGGATCCCCGCCGAACGCTGCGACGGTACTCGACGGCTATCCGCTCAGCCGGAAGGGCCAGGCCGGCTATGCGATCGGCGCGGCGCTCACCGCCTCCGCGCTCGGCGGCGTGCTCGGTGTCGTGCTGCTGGCGCTGATCCTCCCGTTCCTGAAGCCGGTCGTGATGGCGTTCTCCTCGCCCGAGACCCTCATCCTCACGGTCCTCGGCCTCTGCTTCATCGGCGTGCTCGGCGAGAACCAGCCGCTCAAGGGCCTCGCCGCCGGCGCTCTCGGCATCTTCCTCGCCATGTTCGGCGAGCACCGGGTGAGCGGCGTCGCCCGCTTCTGGTTCGACTACGACTACCTGCTCGACGGCTTCCGGCTGATCCCCATTGCGCTCGGCCTCTTCGCCATCCCCGAGATCGTCGCCATGCTGTCGACCGGCTCGGCGGTGTCCCAGGAGGCGACGAAGGTCTCCTACCGGCAGGTCTGGGAGGGATGCACCTCGGTCTTCAAGCATTTCTGGCTGTTCATCCAGTCCTCCGTGATCGGCGTCATCGTCGGCATCATTCCCGGCGTCGGCGGCGAGACCTCGCCCTTCGTCGCCTATGCCTTCGCCCGGCAGTCCTCCAAGCATCCGGAAGCCTTCGGGAAGGGCATCATCGAGGGCGTCATCGCGCCGGAAAGCTCCAACAACGCCAAGGAAGGCGGCGCGCTCGTCCCGACCCTCGCCTTCGGAATCCCCGGAAGCGCCGGCATGGCGCTCCTGCTCGGCGGCTTTCTCATCCTCGGGCTGCAGCCGGGCCCGGAATTCCTGAAGAACCACATGGACATCGCACTCGGGCTCGCGGCCGTGGTGGCGGTCGCCAACGTGCTGGCGACGCTCATGATGCTCGCGCTCGCCAAGCAGTTCGGGGCGATCACCAGCATCAAGGGCTCCCTGCTCGGCCCGATCCTCCTGGTCCTCGTCGTGCTCGGCGCGCTCTCGACCTCCAACGACGTGCGCGACGTGTTCTTCACCTTCGTGTTCGGGTTCCTCGGCTACTTCATGGTCCTGCTCGGGTACAGCCGGGCGGCGCTGCTTCTCGGCTTCGTGCTCGGCAACGCGGCCGAGACCTACCTCCACATCTCGCTCAACGCCTTCGGACCGCTGTTCTGGACGCGGCCGATCTCGCTCCTCCTCATCGCCATCCTGATCTTCTCGCTGACATTCCCGCTATGGCGGAATTTCAGGAGAAGGGCCGGGGACGACAATGACTGACCGGATCTTCGCGGGATTCCTCATCCTCTTCATCGCCGGCACGCTCGGGCTCGGCCAGGCTATCGACCATTACGATTGGCCGGTCGTCCGGATGCCGCTCATCGTGGGCGGGCTCGCGATCCTGATCCTGCTCCGGGTCGCGTTCCGGCGCGCCCCGGCCGCCGCGGCGGCGCCCGCCGAGATCGCGCCCGCCGAGATCGCGCCCGACGCGGAGGGCGCGCCCGCC
>NZ_SPKJ01000149.1 GCF_009866965.1 Propylenella binzhouense
CGGCCCGGCCCGCGCCGGCCGCCGCAGCGGAGCCCGAGCCCGCGCCGCTGCCGAAGGCGGTCCCCGTGAAGACGCGCGAGATCGCACTCGCCGCGCTTTCGCGGCCCGAGGCGCAGCCATTGACGCAGGCGCAGGACGTGACGCCGGAAGCCGCGCCGGCCGTCGCCGCCGCGGCGGCAACGGATCTCGCCATGGCACCGGTCCCGAAGACCAAGCCCGCCGGCTCGGGCAGGCCCGCGGCAATCCCCGCGGCCGATTCGACCCAGGTGGCGATGATCGCATCGGACGCGACCGCCGCCTACGCCGCCATGGCGGCGGCCGCCATCCCGGAAGGCAGGCCGCTCGCCGCCGGCTCCGCCGTCGCGGCTGCGAACGCCCTCGGCGCCGGAGCCGCCCAGATGCCCACGGCGCGGCCGAGCTATCAGCTCGCCTATTCCGCAGCAATCGGGGTTCCCGGTGACGCCGCGGCACTGCCCGTGCCGAGGCTCCGCCCCGCCGCCCTGCAGAAGGTCGCGGCGACCGGCACGGCTCCGACGGCCGCGGCGCCGATGGCGGATGCGCAGCAGGCGGCTGCCAGCCGGCCGGTCCGCGCGACGGCAACCGCTGCGCCGAGCACGGCCGACGCGGAGGCGCTCGGCAGGCTGATGGCAAACGCCACGGCGAACACGAAGGGCTTCGCCCGCCTCGCGATGCCGCGGCCGAGCGCCCGGACCGGCCTCTTCGCCGTGCCTGAATCGGCCGCCCGGCTGGAAAGCGTCGTGCTGCCCGCCAATCCGCCGTCGGACCGGTTCAGCGGCGGCACGCTCGACACCACCGACAGCGAAACGGCCGCGGCCTTCCGCTACGCGAGCCTGCGGTAGCGGTCCGCCGGTCCCGCTCCCGATCACCAGATTTTCATCGCGGCGCCGCTGGCGCCGCGTCCGGCGCCTCCATAGCATGCCCTGCGCCAATTCCGGCCCGCAGCAGGCGCAGCCATGTCGAGCATCGGCATCGATCCCCGCCTTTCCGCCCCGCAAGGCCCGCCCGCGGGCACATGGCCGGCGCTCGCGCTGGTCGGGCTGGCACTTGCGAGCACGCTCTTCGCCGCCGGCTGGCTGCTCGCCTGCGGGCCAGCCTTCTTCGCGCTGCCCGCCCTCGGCTACCTCGTGATCGCCGCCACAGTGCTCGCCCAGGCCGAGTCCCACCACCGGCACGAAAGGTTCGGCGCGCCCAATGTCGTCACGCTCCTGCGCGGAGCGGTGGGCCTTCTGCTCGTCGCCGTCCTTGCGGAGCGCCTCGCCGCCAACGTCGCCCTGCTCCGGGCCGGCGACTGGCCGGTCGTCACAGCCGCCGGCATCGCCTTCGCGCTCGACTGGATCGACGGCCCGATCGCCCGCAGGCGCAACCTCACGAGCCCCTTCGGCGCACGCTTCGACATGGAGATGGACGCGCTCTGCGTGCTCGTCGTCTCGGCCATCCTGGTCGCGAGCGCGAAGGTCCCGCTTTGGGCGCTCGGGATCGGCGCGACGCGCTACGTCTTCGTCGCCGTCGGCTGGGCGTTTCCGAGGCTCGCGACGCCGCTGCCCCCCTCCTTCCGGCGCAAGGCGGTCTGCGTGCTGCAATATGTCGTGCTGCTCGCCGCCCTGGCCCCGCCGGTCGGACCGCGCACGGCATCCGCGCTCGCCTGCTTCGGGCTCGCGGCGCTCGTCTGGTCCTTCGCCGTCGATATCGGCTGGATCCTGCGGCAGGGCCGGTCCGCGACGTGAGGGCGGCGCGGCGCGCACCTGGGCCGCCGCCTCGCAGGTGAAGGGAGCAGCCCGTGCCGAAATACGTGACCATCGGGTACGGCGACGAAGCCGGCTACAAGCGGACCGCCCCCGGCATCCGCGATGCCGCGCATGCGAATGACGACGCGCTCAAGCGGCGCGGAGCGCTGATCGGCATCGCGGGGTCGCCGGTTCAGGTGCGCAACCCCGACGCCACCGGCATTCGGACGGAGAACGCCGCCTTCCTTTCGGCGCCTCTGCCGGTCGCGGGATTCGCGATCATCGAGGCTGCCGATCTCGACGAAGCGATTCGGCTCGTTTCCGGATCGCCCTGCGCGGTCGCCCATGGCGTCGTCGAAATTTGGCCTCTCGAAGGTGCGTAGACGCGGAGCGATGTCGCGAACGGAAAGAGATCCGGGAACGATCCGGCCATCGGAGCGAATGGAGGCGGCCGCGCCGAAGGCTGACCGCCCGCACCAAGGCTTCGCCCTTCCGGGCGGCACGCTCGACCTGCCGGCGCTTTCCGGGCTGCTGCGCTCGCTGGCGATCTATTACGGCCGCCCTCTCCGGGCGCGGCGGATGCGGGCGTTCTACCGGCAGATGGTCCGCCCGGGAGACCTCGTCTTCGACGTGGGCGCCCATGTCGGCAGCCGCGCGCGGGCGTTCCATGCGCTCGGCGCGCGCGTCGTCGCGATCGAACCGCAGCCGCTCTTCGCCGGCCTCCTCCGCACGATCCTTCCGCGCGAGCGGATGACGCTGCTCGCCTGCGCCCTCGCCGCGCATGAAGGCGAGACCGAGCTTCTGGTCTCCCGGCGACATCCGACCGTTTCGACGGTCAGCCCCGACTTCGCAAAGGGCCTGGACGGGGCCGCCGGCTTCGACCATGTCCGCTGGGACAGGCGCGTGCGGGTGCCCGTGACGACCCTCGACCGGCTGATCGAGACCTACGGCATGCCCGCCTTCGTGAAGATCGACGCCGAGGGCTTCGAGGCGGACATCCTTGCCGGCCTCTCGCAGCCGGTCCCGCTCCTCTCCTTCGAATACCTGCCCGCCCTCCCCGCAATCACGGATGCCTGCCTCGCGCGGCTCGAAACCTTCGGCCGGTACCGCTTCAACGCCGTCACGGGCGAGGCCCAGGCCTTCCTGTGGCCGGACTGGGCAAGCCCCGCGGAGCTTCGCCGGCGGCTGCCCGGCCTGCGTGCGAGCGGGCGCTCCGGGGACCTCTAGGCGCGGCTCGAGAGCGCCCGCTCGTGAGGGTAGAGGAATATCGCTTGAGCCGACGCCCGCTCCGGCGTCAGATCGCCCCATGAACGATGCGGCGAACCGGACGGAGATTGCGGGAAGGGCCATCCCGGAGCGTCGTGCTGTCCTCGCCGCAGGCGCCGCCGCGCTCATCCTCCTTCTCGCCCTGGCGCTCCCGGACGATCCGTTCCGGCTCACGCCGTCAGGCTTCGCGCGCCTGCCGCTGGAATTCGCCCTTCTCGTCGGGCTGCTCGCAATTCTCGGCCCCCGCTGGCGCATGCCGGTCTCAGCCGCCGCGGGCCTTCTCCTCGCCCTCCTCGTGCTCGCGAAGCTCGCGAGCCTGGCGACCCATGCGGCCTATGGCCGGCCGCCGAGGCCCGCGCTCGACCTCGCGCTCCTGCCGGCGGCCTGGAACCTCTCTTCCGGCGCCCTCGGCGCACCGCTCGCCTTCGCCGCGGCAGCGGCCCTTGCCGCGGCGGCGGCGGGCCTCGCGTTTCTCCTCTTCCGCGCGAGCCGCGCGCTCGCCCGGGTGCTTCCCGCCCTGCCGCCCATGGCTCCGGCCGGCTTCGCGGCGGCATCGGCGGCGCTCTTCCTCGCCGCGGGCGCAGGCGGCCCGGTCTCGGCCGGGTCGAGCCGCTTCGCCGCCGCGCAGGCGGCGTCCGCCTATGCGAGCCTCGCCGACGGACCGCGCTTCCGCTCCGAAGCGGCGCACGACCCCTTCGCCTCGATCCCCGACGCCGATCTCCTCGCCGATCTGCACGACCGGGACGTCGCCCTGATCTTCGTGGAATCCTACGGCCGGAGCGCGCTCGAATCGCCGCGCTTCGCGGCGGGCACGAGGGCCGCGCTCGAGGCCGCCGATAGCGAGATCGCCGGGGCCGGCTTCTCCGCGGCAAGCGGCTGGCTCTCCTCTCCCACCGTGGGCGGCCTCTCCTGGCTCGCGCACGCGACGCTCCTCTCCGGGCTCAGGATCGCCGACCAGAACCGCTACGACGCGCTCGTGACGAGCCGCCGGGCAACGCTCGTCTCCGACTTCGCGCGGGCCGGGTGGCGCACGGTCGCCGTCGTCCCGGCGATCACCATGGCTTGGCCGGAAGGCCGCTTCTTCGGCTACGACCGCATCCTCGACGCCGCGGCGCTCGATTATGCGGGCAGGCCGTTCAACTGGATCACCATGCCGGACCAGTTCACGCTGAAGCGCTTCCGCGATCGCGAGCTCGCGCCGACGACGAGGCAGCCGGTCTTCGCCGAGATCGCATTGATCTCCAGCCACGCGCCCTGGACGCCGATCCCGCCCGTCATCGACTGGGACGCAATCGGGGACGGCACGATATTCGACCGCTGGGCCGAATCGGGCGACCCGCCGGAGGTCGTGTGGCGCGATCCCGAGAGGATCCGCAGCCAATACGGCCTCTCCATCGACTACGTGCTGCGGACGATCGGCAGCTTCGTCGCGCGCTACCGCGACCCGAACCTCGTTCTCATCGTCGTCGGCGACCACCAGCCGGCACCGCTCGTCACCGGCGCGGAGGCGGGCGCCGACGTTCCGATCCACGTCATCAGCGCCGATCCCAAGGTGCTGCAAGCGGCGGCGGACTGGGGATTTTCGCCCGGGCTCCTGCCGGAACCGGAGGCGGCGGCCCTGCCGATGGAGGATCTGCGCGCCCGGATCCTCGAAAGCTTCACGCCGCGCCCGAGCCGGGCGCTCGCCGCCGCTCCGGACGCTATTCCGCCGCGTCCCGGCCCGGATCGTCCCCGAACTCGATGAGGTGGCCGGCACGCTCGGACTTGGTCCGCAGGTAGCGGCGGTTCTCCGGCGTCACCTGGCCGAAGATCGGCGTGCGATTGACCACGTCGATGCCGGCCTCGCGCAGGAACTCGACCTTGGACGGATTGTTGGTGAGAAGGTCGACCCGATCCGCGCCGAGGCCGCGCAGCATCGCGACCGCCGCGTCGTAGCCGCGGCCGTCCGGCCCGAAGCCCAGCATGGCGTCCGCCTCGATCGTATCGAGCCCGGCATCCTGGTGGCCGTAGGCATGCATCTTGGCCGCGATGCCGGTGCCGCGCCCCTCCTGGTCCAGATAGAGGAGGATGCCGCCGCCGCGCTCGTGCAGCGCGCGCAGCCCGTCGCGGAGCTGGTCGCCGCAATCACATTTGAGCGAGCCGAAGAGGTCGCCGGTGATGCAGGAGGAATGGAGGCGGACCGGAACGACGCCCGAAAGGTCGGGCGCGCCGACGATCACGGCGAGCTGATCGCGCTGCGCCAGCCCGCCGCGGAAGACGACGAAGGTGGTGTCGCCGATTTCGGCGAGCGGCACGCGCGCCCGGCTCACCTCCTCGAACCGGCGCCCGGCGCCGGTACGGGCAAGCTCGAGATCGTCGGCTCCGAGCTTCACCATCCCGGATTCGCTGCCGGCGCGCTCCGCCACCGGCGCCACGGCCACCGCGGGCAGCAGGAGCGCGAGCCGCGCGAGCTCGCTCGCCGCCGTGCTCGCCGGCGTCGCGGGCCCGACACCCGGCAGGACGGCCTTGGCCTCGGCGATCGGGCCGTATCCGATCGTCACGGCCTCCGCATGCGAAAGGCCCGCGAGCGGCACGAGAACGCCGGCCGCGCCCGGAATGTCGAGCAGTTCCGCGCGCCAGCGGGTCAGATGGAGCGCATGCCCGCCGCCGGCGAGCGCGGCGAAGCGGTCATAGACCGCCGGCGTCGTCGCATCGAGGGCCAGCACGGCGAGAGGGCCCGAATCGCTGGCGAGGAGGACGGGCCGTCCGGCCCGCAACTCCGCCACCGCACGCTCGACGCGCACTTCCGGTCCGCTGTCGAATCCCCCGGAGTCCGTCATCGAGTTCCTTCCCAGTCACCTGACACGCGGCCGTGCGCTAGATTTAAGGCGCGGCGGGCCTTTACAAGTCCGTTCTGCATCACGCCGAGGCAATAATGAAGTTCGCACCAGAGCCTATCTCGGTTACCGCGCGCGTCTGGGACCGGCTCCTGGCCCAGCGCGATCGGTTTCCGGAGCCGCCTCCGGTCGGCTGGAGCGCCGGCGAGCAGGCGGCGTGGGCCCTCTATGCACCGCTCCTCGGCCCGGCGGAAGCGCCTTTCGTGCTCGCCCAGGTTGGACAATCGCTCGACGGGCGGGTCGGCACGCCGGCCGGCGACTGCCGCGAGGTGTCCGGTCCGGACGGGCTGGCCCATCTCCACCGCACCCGCGCCCTGGTCCAGGGCGTTCTCGTCGGCGCCACCACCGTGCTCGCGGACGATCCCCGCCTGACCGTGCGGCTCGCGGAGGGACCCGACCCGGCCCGGCTCGTCGTCGATCCGCATGGCCGCGTGCCGGCCGATGCGAGCATCTGGGCGGCGGGTTCGCGCCGGATCGCGATCCAGGCCTGCGAGGTGGCGCGCCCGGAAGGGGTCGAGATCGTCCGGATCCGGCACGACGGCGAGCAGGGCAGCGATCCGCGCTGCATCGCGAGCGCGCTTGCCGCGCTCGGCATCAGGCGGATCCTCGTCGAGGGCGGCGCCCGCACCATCGCGAAGTTCCTCGATTCCGGCCTGCTCGACCGGCTCCATGTCGCCATCTCGCCGAAGATCATCGGCTCAGGCCCGGCCGGCCTGGCGCGCGCGCCGATCAGCCTGCTCGCAGACGCGATCACCCCGGAGGCGACGGTCTATCCGCTCGGCAGCGACGTGCTCTTCGACTGCGCGCTGCGGCGGCGCTGACGGCCTCATCCGCCGGGTATGCCGAGAAGGTCGGTGTGCCCGATCTCGACGCGCAGCGCCGCGGCGGGATCGAGCCGCGCCGCCTCCCACGCCTCGATCGCCGCCCGATCGGCGCAGTGCCGCCGCGCCGCCGCCGCGATGCCGCGCACCAGCGCGTCCGAAAGCGCACGCTCCGCCGACCCGAGCCGCCAGGGGCTCGAGGCC
>NZ_SPKJ01000015.1 GCF_009866965.1 Propylenella binzhouense
GGCCCCGGCTCCGCGCGGTTCGCCGATGGCGGCGGGCGGCGCCGCGCCGCGGACGCCGGCCGGAGCAGGCGCCCAGCAGCAGAAGCCGGGCGTGCCGGGCGTCGACGCCATCATCGCCGTCGCTTCGGGCAAGGGCGGCGTCGGAAAGTCCACCACCGCCGTCAATCTCGCGCTCGCGCTCCAGGCCAACGGGCTGCGGGTCGGCATGCTCGACGCCGACATCTACGGCCCGTCGCTGCCGCGGCTCCTTCATCTCTCGGGAAAGCCGGAGCCGCTTCACGGCCGCGTGCTCAAGCCGCTCGACGGCTACGGCATGAAGGTCATGTCGATGGGCTTCCTCGTGGACGAGGACACGCCGATGATCTGGCGCGGGCCGATGGTGGTGTCCGCGCTCACGCAGATGCTGCGGGAGGTCGCCTGGGGCGAACTCGACGTGATCGTCGTCGACATGCCGCCCGGCACCGGCGACGCCCAGCTCACGATGGCGCAGCAGGTTCCGCTCGCCGGCGCCGTCATCGTCTCCACCCCGCAGGACCTCGCGCTCATCGACGCGCGCAAGGGCCTCAACATGTTCCGGCGGGTGGACGTGCCGGTCCTCGGCATCGTCGAGAACATGAGCTACTTCGTCTGTCCGCATTGCGGAGGGCGCTCGGACATCTTCGGCCATGGCGGCGCCGAGGCCGAAGCCGGCCGGATCGGCACGCCGTTCCTCGGAGCGGTTCCGCTCCACATGGAGATCCGCGAGCGTTCCGATGCCGGCGTGCCGGTGGTGGTCGCCGATCCCGACGGCCCGCACGCGGCGATCTATAGGGAGATCGCCCGCAAGGCCTGGGACGGCGTTCAGGCCCATCGCGCGGGCGGGACCCGGCAGGCGCCGCGGATCGTGATCGAGGAGTAGGCAATGTCGGACGAGCGCAACGAAGACCGGTTCAACATGTCGATGCGGAAGTTCCTGAAGCAGGTCGGCGTGACCTCGCAGCGCGAGATCGAACGCGTCGTCGGCGAGGCCCATCTCGGGGGCAAGCTCAAGGTGCGCGCCGTCGTCACGGCCGAGGGCACCGACCTGCATCACGTGGTGGAAGGCGAGATCGACCTCGGCTGAGCGCCCTGCGGCGGGCTGCGGACCGCCTCAGCGGCGGCCGGTGCCGATTGCGTGGGCGGCCGCCAGGGCGACGGCCGAGGCAGCCAGCATCACCCAGAACATCGGGAGGGCGGTCGCGCTTCCCTGCAGGAGCGTTCCGACCAAGGTCGAGAACACGGCACCCGTGGCGATCTGGATGGCGCCCGTCAGGCCGGCCGCGGCGCCTGCGATCTCGGGCCGCACGCTGATCGCGCCCGACAGCGAATTGGGCAGGACCAGGCCGTTCGCGATTCCCGCGACGGCCATCGGCAGGAAGAGCGCCCAGGGCTCGGGATAGCCCACAGCGAACAGCGCCATGGCCGCGGCGGTCGCCAGCAGCGCGAGATAGGAACCCCAGAGGATGAGGACCGACAGGCCGAGCCGTTCCGTGAGCCGGGCCGTGACGTAGTTGCCGATCGCGTAGCCGATCGCGAGCAGGCCGAACCACAGGCCGTAGACCGAGGGGCCGATCTCCAGGATGTGCTCCGAAACGAAGGGCGCCCCGCCGAGAAACGCGAAGAAGGCGCCCGCCGTCAGGCCCGTGCTCGCCGTATAGAGGCGGAACGGGCGCTCCGAGAGGAGCAGGCGGAAGTCGCGCGCCATCGTGCTGAAGCTGAGGTGGGGCGTGCGCGCGAGGTTCGTCTCGCCGATATAGGCCCACGTGATCGCCAGGCAGGCGAGCCCGAATGCCGCCATGAACAGGAACACCGCCTGCCAGCCGATGAATTCCTGCAGGATCCCGCCGCAGAACGGCGCGACCATCGGGGCCATCGCAAGGCCCATCGTGACATAGCCGAGCATGCTCGCGGCCTGCCGCCTGTCGAAGAGGTCCCGGACGATGGCGCGCCCGAGCGTGATGCCGACGCAGCCGCCGACACCCTGCACGATCCTGAGGGCGATCAGGACGCCGATCGTCGGCGCGGCGGCGGCCGCCGCGCTCGACACCGTGAACAGCACGAAGCCGGCGAGCAGGACCGGCCTGCGCCCGAAGCGGTCCGAAACGGGGCCGACCAGCATCTGGCCGGCGGCGACCGCGACGAGGAAGAGGGAGAGGACGAACTGGACCGTACCGTAGCCGGCGCCGAAATGGCGCTGGATTGCCGGCATCGAGGGCACGATCACGTTGATTGCGAACGGCGAGACCGACGAGATCGCCACGAGCGCGAGAATCGGAGGTCGCCGCCTGCCGCCCGCGGTTCCGCTCCCGGGCGGGGCGAATGCTTCCGGAGCGGGCGCGTTCATTCGGGACTCGGCCCGGCGAGCGCGGCCGACGCCGGCTTCACCTTGCCGCGGCTGCGTTCCCGGTGAAAGGTGTAGAGGCCGGTGCCGACGAGTATGGCACTGCCGATCAGGGTCGCCGTGTCCGGCCATGCGGCGAAGACCACGACCTGGAGCGCGATCGCCCAGATCATGTTGGAGTACCGGAACGGGGCCACGACCGCGACATCGCCGCTGCGCATCGCGCGGAGGATCAGGACGTAGCCGGCCGAGAGGAGGGCGGCCGAGCCGGCGATCCGGACGAGATCGACGGCGGGGACCGCTTGCCAGTCCTCTCCGAGCCGCATCAGCAGGCCGACGCAACCGGTCGCAAGAGACGTGAGCGCCGAGACGGTGAAGACCGGCACCCGGTCCGGGAGAAGCCGGGACGAAAGGTCGCGCGTCGTCACGAAGAGCACGGAGACGAGCGCAAGCACGGACCAGTGGTCGAAGCCGGCCGTTCCGGGCCTGACGATCACGAGCGCGCCCAGAAAGCCGGTGGCGATCGCCGCCCAGCGCCGGGCGCCGACCGGCTCGCCCAGGAAGAGCGATGCGCCTGCGGTGGTCGCGAGGGGCACGAGAAGAAGGATTGCGGTCGCGTTCGCGATCGGAAGATGGGCGAGTGCGCTCAAGTAGAAGCTGGTCGAGCCGATCTCTCCGAGCGTCCGCAGCGCGACGGAGGGATGGAGCAGCGTCCGGGAATGGCGCAGGCGCTCGCCCTGGATGATGCCGACCGCCAGCAGAAGCGGTGTCGCGAAGAGGCTTCGCAGGAAGATGATCTGTCCGACCGGAAGATCGGCCGCCGTGAGCTTCACGAGCGTGTCGTTGCCGAGGAACGCGGCCATGGCGGCGAGCATCAGGACGATGCCGCGGCGATTGTCCGAGCCGGAACTGATTGGGCGCATGGGAACCGATCGAGGATCCGCCCGGACCTGTCGCAGGTCCGGGGGACAAAGAGGCGTGGAAAGATGTCGGCGCGGAGCCGGAAGGCGTCAGCCGCCGGTGACGCTCATGTGACGCTTGACGCCGGGCCGGCTCGTCCGCCGGTCGATCACGAAGTCGTGACCCTTCGGCTTGCGCGAGATCGCCTCCTCGATCGCCTTGTCGAGGAGCTCGTTGCCCTCCGAGGCGCGGAGCGGTGCGCGGAGGTCGGCGGCGTCCTCCTGGCCGAGGCACATGAAGAGCGTGCCGGTGCAGGTGACGCGGACCCGGTTGCAGCTCTCGCAGAAATTGTGCGTCAGCGGCGTGATGAAGCCCAGCCTGCCGCCGGTTTCCGCCACGCGCATGTAGCGGGCCGGGCCGCCCGTGCGATAGGCGCTCTCCTCGAGGGTGAAGAGCTCGGCGAGGCGTGCCCGCACGAGCGAGAGCGGGAGGTACTGGTCGGTGCGGTCGCCGTCGATGTCGCCCATCGGCATCGTCTCGATGAGCGTCATGTCCATGCCCTGGCCGTGAGCCCAGCGGATCATCTCGGGAAGCTCCGCCTCGTTCACGCCCTTGAGGGCAACGGCATTGATCTTGATCTGGAGCCCGGCCTTCTGCGCGGCGTCGATCCCGGCCATCACCTTTCCGAGTTCGCCCCAGCGCGTGATCGCCTTGAATTTCGCGCGGTCGAGCGTGTCGAGCGAGACGTTGATGCGCCGCACGCCGGCATCGTAGAGGGGCTGGGCGAAACGCTCGAGCTGCGATCCGTTGGTGGTCACGGTCAGCTCGTCGAGCCCGGCGCCGACCTGGCGGCCGAGCGCCTGGAACAGCGTCATGATGTTGCGCCGGACGAGGGGCTCGCCGCCGGTGATCCGGATCTTCCGAACGCCCTTGGCGATGAAGGCCATGCAGAGCCGCTCGAGCTCCTCGATCGTCAGCAGGTCCTTCTTCGGCAGGAACGTCATGTCTTCCGCCATGCAGTAGACGCAGCGGAAGTCGCAGCGATCGGTGACGGATACGCGCAGATAGGTTATCGCCCGCCCGAACGGGTCGACCATGCGCGGTCCGGTCTGCTCCACGGTCTGGATGAGCGTGATCGCCACTTGTGCCTCCCTCTCCGGGCGGCCGTGATGCCCGAAGCGCTTCGCCGCCCAATGTAGTGATTTGCCCGCGCCGGCCAAGCCCCGGCGCCTGTCCGATGAGGAGGATAGAATGGCCGAACCCTGGCCGACCGAAATCCGTTTGTCAAAGGACAGGCGGACCCTCACCGTGCGCTTCGACACCGGCGAGAGCTACGAGCTCGGCGCGGAGCTGCTTCGGGTCGTCTCGCCCTCGGCCGAGGTGCAGGGGCACTCGCCGGAACAGCGCGTGACCGTCGCCGGCAAGGCGGACGTCGCCATCGCGGCGGTCGATCCGGTCGGAAACTACGCCGTCAGGCTGCGCTTCGACGACCGGCACGACACCGGCATCTATTCCTGGCCCTATTTGCTGAAGCTCGGCCGCGACCGGGAGCAGATCTGGGCGCGCTATCTCGCCGAGATCGAGGAGAAGGGCCTCTCCCGGAGCCGCCGCAGCTGAGACGCGAACGGCCGGCGCAAGCGCCGGCCGCACCCCGGAGGATGAAATCTGCGATCAGCGCAGGACGACCACCCGCGTGCCGACGCTCACCTTCTCGTAGAGATCCACGACGTCCTCGTTGGTCATCCGGAGGCAGCCCGACGAGACCGCCTGCCCGATCGTCCAGGGCTCGTTGGAGCCGTGGATCCGGTAGAGCGTGTTGCCGATATACATGGCGCGCGCGCCGAGCGGGTTGCCGGGCCCGCCTTCCATGTGGAGCGGCAGCCCGGGCTGGCGCTTGCGCATCTGGGGCGGGGGGGTCCAGCCCGGCCATTCCGCCTTGCGGGTGATGTGATGGGTGCCCGCCCACTGGAAGCCTTCGCGTCCGACGCCGACGCCGTAGCGGATCGCCGTGCCGTCGCCGAGGACGTAATAGAGCCGGCGTTCGCTCGTGTTGACGACGATCGTGTTCGCGCCGTACGGGCCGTCATAGTCGACCACCGTGCGCGGCACGGGATTCTTGTGGGACCGCGCGCCGGGTCCGTAGGTGATCCAGGTCTTGGTCGCAGGATCGAAGAAGCGCTGCGTGCCTGCCGTCATGGCCGCGAGCGCTTCGGATTGGACCGCTGAGAACAACGTGGCCGCGACAGCGACTGCAAGTATGGACTTCATGACCGACTGATACCCGCTAAGCAACTCGAGTGAGAAGAGCTTAGCATTGCCGGCTTGGCAATCCGTTAAGCCGCGCGGGCCACGCAGACGTGAAGTCTCGCGCCGAAGCGTGATTCGAGATCGGGGGGCGGGAAGCTACGGTCTCTCGGCGGCAGTCGCGACGGAGCCGCGCTGGATGGCTCTCGCGCCGCTGGAGGAAGCCGTCATGTTCTCAGCAGTGAATGGCCGGGCGGGGAGCGCGTTGCTCGCTGCCGCGCTTGCGCTTGGAATGGTGGTGTCGGGAACGCTCGCCTCGTCGGCGATGGCGGCCGGCGGCGGAGGAGGCGGAGGAGGTGGCGGCGCGGGCGGCGCCGGCAGTTCCGGAGGAGGCAGCGCGGGAGGCGGCGGCACGGGCGGCAATGAGGGTGCCCGCGGCCAGGGCCGCGCGACCGACCTGAACACCTGCCGGAAGGGCCTCGTCTGGGACCGCCAGAAGCACATGTGCGTGACCGCGTCGCGCGACGCGCTGCCCGACGAGGAGATGGCCGAATACGCCTTCGCGCTCGCCAAGGCGGAACGTTTCGACGAGGCGCTCGGAGTGCTCGACCTGCTCCGGGATCCGAACACCGCGCGGGCGCTCAATTATCGCGGCTACGCCACCCGCAAGCTCGGTCGCCTGGACGAGGGGATCGGCTATTACCTGCGTTCGACGGCGCTCGACCCGACCTATGCGCAGGTCCGCGAATATCTCGGCGAGGCCTATGTCATCAAGGGAAGGCTCGATCTCGCGCAGGAGCAGCTCGACGTGATCCGCGGGCTCTGCGGCACGACCTGCGAGGAATACGAGGATCTCGCCGAGGCGATCGAAGCGGTGAAGGGCTGACCCGGGCCCCGGGACACCCCTGGCATCAGGTCCGGCTCGAGACAGGGCCGATCGGAGCGGCCCGGGCGGCCGCTCCCCCGCTTATCCTGGCCGCGCGCCGACGGGCCAGCAAGGCGTCGAGCGACCAGTCGCCCGGGCCGAACGCCACCAGCGCCAGCATTCCGCCGGCGATCACGATATTCTTGTGGAAGTGGAACGCCTGCATCTGATCAGCGAAATCGAGGTGGAAGAAGAGCGCCGCCAGCACGGAAAAGCCGGTCAGGCCGAACGCCGCGGGCCGCGTGAGGAGCCCCGCGAGCACGAGCAGGCCGCCCCCGAGTTCCGAGAGGATGACGAGCGGCAACAGGAATGCGGGCACGCCGTAGCTCCGCATGTAGTCCGCCACGCCGGCATAGCCGAGGATGGCGAGCCACCCCTCCCAGATGAAGAAGTAGGAAAGGAGAACGCGGGCGAGCAATGCGACCGCCGCTTCCCTGCGCTGCATGGCGCGTCACCTCCGGACGGCGGGATCATCGCACGGGACGCGGCGGAGCGGCATTCGCATTCGCGTGAGCACGCCGCCCGCTGCCGGCGGCCGACCAGGAGGCGATGACGGGCGGCGATCTCCGCCCGTCCGCCTTCGGCCCTCCGGCTAGGCGGGTTGGGCCACCTCCACTGATCCTCGGATGATATTAATAACCTCGTCCGGCCGCTCGGGCGGTACCATCTCGCCAAACTCACGCATTTCGCTCAACTCGGTCGAATAGCCAAACAGTCGAAAATCTTCCGCATATATCGTTCTGACGAGATGAATTGCCTCGTCATTATAATATTGGACAGTGGGAGTTTTGATGCGACTCGCGCCAAGCACTCGGTTCTCAATGGGAACGCCGGCTGAGGTCATATAGGCAAAAGTATCCTGCGCCGATTCAAGTCTCCCAATAAATGCAAATTCCGTAGAATGGTATAAAATATCAAGATATTGCGGCCGAAAGTGCTGATCCCATGTGGTCGTATCTGGGCTAGACGCCAAGGTGCGTAGAAAGTCTAGAAAGGAATAGTCGCGCTTTGTTAGAGTTGGATCGATGTCATGGATGCGACAAAAGTTTTCCCATGCATGATTGCTGCGGACGTTACCAATCTTATCGCTATATGCCGAAACAGCTCGGGAAAACGGGTTGCGTACCATTGTCACAAACGGCTTTCCTGAGAACGACGAAAAATCATAATTGCCGTTGAACACATTAACAAAGGGGCTCGCCCTGCGATCATGTGCATTTCCAACGAACGTCACCTTTCCACGCATTGTATCTATGTATTCCCAGAGAGAAGCCTTGATAGTTGTGCAGGCAACCTTGGGGTTCTGTATGTACACAAAAGGCAGTTCGTCGGCATAAATGATGGCCTGTACAATGCGTTGGCGAAGAGCGTGGTCCGTCATGTTTCCTAATGCTCCGAAAAAATATGAACAAAGGCCATATGCCGCGCGCGACCGACGAGGTGGTGACCGGCCGCAGTCGGCCACCAACAAGCCTCACTCCGTCGGGAGCGCAGCAACCTGCTCCTTCAGCGATTGCTGCTCGGCCCTGAGTTCGTCGAGGCGGAACTTCGCGGCCTTAGCTTCTTCGCGGGCTCTGGCGGCTGTCTCCCGAATGGAGGCGATTTCTTCGTTGACCTCACGCAAGCGCTTACGAATCGGATTCGGTGCCATGTCTCGGCTCCTTTGTTGGTTTGATCGCGGTCAATCCAGCCCCGTCATTGTGATCGTTTCCAAGCGAGAGTCCACCCCGCACGCATACCCCGTCTGGGTCGTATCCAATTGGGCGCGCTGGCTCCTTTCAAGCGTTGCAATCTGGCCACTCAGCGCGAGATCAAGGTGAGAGCGGACGGCCCAGGACCATGGATGATCAGGAAGCTTCTCTGTTCTACAAGAGCATCGGTGACTAGGAAATAGTCAACTAACTAAACCAGCCACGAGAAGTCGTCAATCAGTACTTTCTAAAGCGTGTCGATTCGGCGGCTAGTCCCTCATCTGCTCTGTTTTCTTTTCTTTGATGGCGCGTTTTTCTTGTGTGTCGTTGCCTCCAAGTTGCGTCAATGGTCCACGGGTTGCGCCTAACGTCGCTGTGATGCCGTCGTCTCCGATGGCCATCTTGTCGCGTGTCTCAGCAGTGGGATCGATCTGGTATAGACTGGCCGAGCAGCCGCCGTTATCGTGCGGTCGAACTCAGGAGGGCAGTTGTGACTGGGAATCTTGATAGTAACGATATGATCCAGTTCGTGCTGGAAAACATGGGAACGAAGGACACGCTATGGTTATTCCATCACATCCCGAAAACGGCTGGAAGCTCTCTCCGTGCAGAGCTGGTTAACGCCACGAGGTCACAATATAACATTTATGAAGGCGCTGTAATTCCGGATGATCCGGCGCTTCGTACGCCGATAATATTGCTAAATCTTGCATGTGATGACTTCTTTATTAAGCACGCCGAGCGTCCGCGCCGGTTTGTATCCGGACATCTACTTCGTACTCACGTTGAGAGAATACTTTCTCTTGGAAATGTGAAAATGTTCACGTTATTGCGTGAGCCATTCGACCGTTTGGTATCATCATATCGCTATCAACAGACTCCAACGCATCCACAGCATAACGAATTTATCGCTCGGTTCCCGGATTTTTCTAATTTTATTGAATTCGAGCACTCCGCAAATGCCATGGCCAAATACATAACCGGAGATGAAGAACCAAGTGCTGAGAAGTGCATTGAAATTCTGCGGCGAGATTATGTATTTGTCGGGACAATTGAGCGATACTCAATTTGTCGGCTCATGCTCTTCGAGCTGATAAACGCTGAAGCGCCGGAAGAGGAAACTCGCGAACGTGAGTCCGCGCCAACAGTCCCTAATGAGATAGACGACAAGGAACGATATCGTGAGCTATTCCGAGAACGGAACCGGGTCGACTACGAAGTGTATGACTTCGTCAGAAACCGAATTGAAAGTCAAGTTGAGTCAATGAAGTGTGCAATCCACACATTAGGGATGGCAAGCGTCTGAGTTCTAGAGGCCGCTCCATGTTTTAGATCACGGCCATCTCGGCGACGGCGTTCGCTTCGGCGCGGAGTCCGTAAGCAGTTGATCTTTTCGCAAAGTTCCTGCAAACGCTTTTGTTCAAGGCTCGCTGCTATTCGTCTCGATTCTTTGTTGGTTGGCCGCGCAGTCCCAACGACCGCCTCTTTAGGTCTGTAGCGACAGTCCGCCGCCGATAGATGAAGTCCGCAAGCAACCCTCCAGTTCAAGAACGGCATTGCCGTGAACCCGATAAGGCGGCCGGGGAGAGCCCCGACCGCCAATCTGAGGAAATCAGGCGCTCGCCGGTTCGGCGTCGACCTTCGCCTTCAGCTCGATTCGCTCGGCCTGCAGTTCCTTCACCCGGGCGGCGGCGGTTTTGGCCTCGTCTCGTGCCCTGGTTGCGGTCTCGCGCGTCCGCTTCAGTTCCTCGTTCACCTCGCGGAGGCGCTTGCGATCAGGATTGGCAGCCATGTCTTGCTCCTTTGTATTTTGCACCGGAGGTTCCGGCGCGCGCAGTCTTCCCCCTCCGACTCCCGTTGTCCAGCGCGCCGGGAGGGGAACGCGGCTGCGAAACGGGGTTCTCGCACCTGCAACATCCTTGCCTGGAACGCATTCTCGCAGGTGCCTGCGGCCTATTACCGCCCCGTCCTTTCGTTCACGCCTCCACCACCCGCCAGCCGTCTCCGCCGAGATATCGTCTATCGGTGCCGTAGGACCCGTCCTTCCTCTGCGGGTTCCCGTAGACGGTCGGGCCGGAACGGCCATGCGTCTTCAGCATCGCGACCCGGTAGCGCCTGCCGTCCTTCTCGATAATCGAGCCTTCCTTCACGCCCGCCGCTTCGCAGACGATCCGGTGGCGCTCCTCCCTGAGGCTCGCGAGCTGCGCCTCGAGCTCCTTCTCGCGGCGATCGAGTTCGTCCAGAGGGTCATTCATCGTGCGGTCTCCAGAAGGCGGGAGTGGGAAGAATTGAACACTTTCGGCCGACAGTCTGTCGACGGCAAGGAATAGCCCGAGGTGCTTCGGTGCCTGGAGGACGCCTGTCCGGCGGCTGCAGGGCGGCCTCGGCAGCGCCTCTCGTTCCGGAGCGCCGCGGCATCGGTCGTCGAAAAGCGGTATCGCGAGGATGGTGGGCGCGACAGGGATTGAACCTGTGACCCCTCCCGTGTGAAGGGAGTGCTCTCCCGCTGAGCTACGCGCCCGTTCCGCGGCGGTCCCGCGCGGGTGGGTGACTAATAGGTAGCGCCTCCGGCGGCGTCAAGACGCCTCCGCCCGCGCGCGCCGGGCGAGCAGGCCGTCGAGCACGCCCGCCGTGAGCGCATCATAGCGGTCGATGACGAGATCCGGCACCAGTTCCGCCATCGGGACCGGCGTGTAGCCGAAGCTGACGCCGACGAAGGGAATGCCCGCCGCGCGGGCCGTCTCCACGTCGGTCCTTGAATCGCCGACCATCACGGCGCGGTCCGGGTCGCCGCCGGCGCGCGCGATCGTGCGCAGCAGGTGTCCGGGATGCGGCTTGCGCATCTCGAACGTGTCGGCGCCGCAGATCGCCAGGAACCGTTCGGCAATGCCGAGCGTGGTGAGCAGCTCCCGCGACAGGCCCTCGAGCTTATTGGTGCAGATGGCGAAGCGCCAGCCGGCCGCCTCGAGGGCGTCGAGCGCCTCGAGGGCGCCCGGATAGGGGCGGCTGCCGTCGCAGATATGCGCCGAATAGTGGCGCAGGAAATCGGCGTGCATGCGGTCGAGGAGGGCCGAGGACGCCACCGTTCCCTGGCGGTGGAGCGCCACCTCGATCAAGTGGCGGGCGCCGTGGCCGATCCCGTCCCGTGCGGATGGTCCCGCGGGCGGAAAGCCGTGCTCGCGGAGCACGGCGTCGAGCGCCGCGAGGAGATCCGGCGCCGTGTCGACGAGGGTGCCGTCGAGATCGAAGACGAGGAGGGAATCAGGCATCACGGCACTATACCGGGATTGGCCGCGGCTGCACGCCCGCGCATGCGGCGGACGGCCCCGGCGGCATGCCGCGATGGCGATAAGGGACGCCCTGTGTTATGCGGCCCACACTGGCCGCTGGCCGATCGGTAGGGCGATGGCTGACGAACTGAAGAGAACCGCTGCGGAGGCCGCGCTCTCCCATGTCCGGAACGGCATGCGGATCGGGCTCGGTACCGGCTCCACGGCTGCCCATTTCGTCAGGGCTCTCGGCCGGCGCGTGGCGACCGGGCTCGAGGTCGTCGGCGTTCCGACGTCCGAGGCGACGGCCGCGCTCGCGCGCGAGGCCGGAATCCCGCTCGCCACGCTCGACGACTATCCGGAGCTCGACCTCGTCGTCGACGGCGCGGACGAGATCGGCCCGGGCCTCTCGCTCGTAAAGGGCGGGGGCGCGGCGCTGCTTCGGGAAAAGATCGTCGCCTACGCGGCGGAGCGCATGATCGTGGTCGCCGACGGCTCCAAGCTCGTCGATGCGCTCGGGGCATTTCCGCTGCCCATCGAGATCGTTCCGTTCGGCGCGACCGCCACCACCCTGGCGGTCGAGCGGGCGGCGATCGATTGCGGCCTTCGCTGCGCGCTCGATCTCCGGACCCGGGACGGCGCGCCGGTCGTGACCGACGGCGGCAACTGGATCGTGGACGCATCATTTGGCCGCATTCCGGACCCAGAACCGCTGGCTTGCAGGCTCTCGGCGCTGCCGGGCGTCGTCGAGCACGGTCTGTTCCTCGACTTCGCCGATCTGGCGCTCGTCGCCTTTCCCGACGGTCTGAAGGAGATCGGGGCGTGAGGCGCCCGGCCTGTCAACGAATGCACGGCGTCCGGGCCGACGCCGCAAACGGAGTCCCTTCGATGAAACGTTTCGTACGCGCCGCCGCTCTGGCGCTCGCCGTGGCAATGGCCGCGCCGGCATCTGCGCAGAGCCCCGCTCCCGCTTCCGCACCCGATGCCGAAACCCTCGCGATCGCGCACAAGGTCGTCCGGGCGAGCGGTTCGGGCCGCATGTTCGACGAGATCCTGCCGAACGTCGCCGAGCGGGCCAAGACCACCTTCATCCGGTCCAATCCGCAGATGCAGCTCGGCGTCATCAAGGTGGTCGACGAGGTCGCCCTCGATCTCGTCGATCGTCGGAAGGATCTCGACGACAGGCTCGCCGAGGTCTGGGCCGGCTTCTTCGACAAGGATCAGCTGCGGGCGGTGCTCGACTTCTACAACTCGCCGGCCGGGCAGCGCTTCGCCGAAATCCAGCCCCAGGTGCTGGGCCGCCAGCTCGAGGTCGCGGATGACTGGGCTCAGGAGATCGGGCAGGAGATCGCGAAGCGCGTCACCGACGAGCTCAACGCGATGGTGAAGGACGAAACGAGCAAGCTCGAGCAGCCGGGCACCACTGCGAAGCCCCAGGCTCAGTAGGCCTGCGATGGCGCGGGACTACGACCTCTTCGTGATCGGCGCCGGGTCGGGTGGCGTGCGCGCCGCCCGCAAGGCGGCCGAGGCGGGCGCCCGGGTGGCGATCGCGGAGGCCGATCGGGTCGGTGGAACCTGCGTCATCCGCGGCTGCGTGCCGAAGAAGCTCTTCGTCTACGCATCGCAGTTCTCCGAGGCGTTCGAGGATTCCGCCGGCTACGGCTGGACGCTGGGGGAGGCACGGTTCGACTGGCCGACGCTCGTCGCCAACAAGGACCGCGAGATCGCCCGCCTGGAGGGCATCTACCGCGCGAATCTCGGCCGTGCCGGCGTGGAGCTCTTCGAGAGCCGGGCGGTTCTCGCCGGCGGGCACGAGGTCCGGCTGGAGGCGCTCGGCCGGACCGTGACGGCCGACACGATCCTCGTCGCGACCGGCGGCAGGCCGAACCCGCACGCCGACCTGCCCGGCCACGAGCACTGCATCACCTCGAACGAGGCCTTTCACCTCGATCGCCTTCCGGAGAAGGTCCTGATTGCGGGCGGCGGCTATATCGCGGTGGAGTTCGCCGGGATCTTCAACGGTCTCGGCGTCGACACGACGCTGGTCTATCGCGGCCCGGAGCTTCTTTCCCGCTTCGACATGGACCTCCGGCGCCTCCTCCATGCGGAGACCGAAAACAAAGGTATCCGCGTTCGCTGCAAGACGATCTTCAGCCGGATCGAGAAGCTTTCGGACGGTCGCCTGCGGGCCCTGCTGTCCGATGGATCCGTGGAGGAGGCCGACGCGATCATGCTCGCCGTCGGGCGCCTTCCCAACAGCGCGGGCCTCGGCCTGGCGGAAGCGGGCGTGAAGCTCAATTCCCGCGGCGGCGTCATCGTCGACGAATACTCGCGGACCGCCGCCGGACACATCTGGGCGATCGGCGATGTCACGGACCGCCTGCAGCTTACGCCGGTCGCGATCCACGAGGCGATGTGCTTCGTCGAGACGGTCTACCGCGGCCGGCCGACCAGGCCCGACCACGATCTCGTCGCGACCGCGGTGTTCTCGCATCCGGAGATCGGCACCGTCGGCCTCACGGAGGACGAGGCGCGCAAGCGCCATCGCGATCTCGACATCTACAAGGCAGTGTTCCGGCCGATGCGGCACACGCTGTCGGGCCGCTCGGACCGCATGCTCCTGAAGCTGGTCGTGGAGCCGGCCTCGGGGAAGGTGCTCGGCGCCCATGTGCTCGGGCCGGATGCGGGCGAGATGGCGCAGCTTCTCGGCATCCCGCTGAAGATGGGTGCCACCATCGCCGATTTCGATCGCACGATGGCGGTGCACCCGACCGCGGCGGAGGAACTCGTGACCTTCTCCGGTCCGACCGAGCGGATCAGGTCCGGAGAGACCGTCGCCGCCTGACGGCCAAGGCCGTCGGCCGCACCTGGTGCTCGCGGCCGCCTAAAGGCGGGCCTGGCGCGCGGGCGAGGAATAGCCGCGCAGCTCCGCATAGCGGGCGCGCTGGGCGGGATCGAGCACGGCGGCCGTCGCGATGTGGTGGCGGAGATAGGCGGTCCGGATCTGGGCCTGCGTCCGGTTGATCTCGAGGATGGCGGCGGAGAGCCCCTCGGGCGTGATCGTCTGGTCGGCGAAGGCGCGGTCGAGCGCAGCCTCCTGCTGCGCGAGGCGGGCGCGGAGCTCGCCGGCTTCGGTCTGCATCTCCGCCGCGATCTCCTCCACCTCGCGCTTCTGCTCGTCGTCGAGGCCGAGCGCATCGGACAGGCCGAGAACGAGGTCCGGGCCGGGATAGCCGTTGATCTCGGCGGCGAGCGACATGGCCCTGCCGTGGCCGGCCCGGATGTCGGTCATCTCGTCCGGGGAGAGCTGCCGTTCGATCGGGCGTGCTTGTTCCTCTGCCGGATGCGCGGTTTCGGCCGGAGCGCTGCTGATGAAGGAGAATGCGAGGATCGCGACGAGGATCGAATGCATGGAGGCCGACTCTGGTGGGGCGACAGCCCTAGCATGCTGTCGGCGGTCCGGCGATTCCGGATGATGTCGCGGCGGCTCGGATGGGCTTGGTCCGGCGCGCCCGGGGATAGCCTTTGTCTGGCGGGACCGGCGCGATCTCTATATAAGCTCCCGCCAGGGCTGTGGCCTGGCGGCGGGGGCGTTCCGCCGAACCCGTGTCGTTCGGAGTGAAGAAGTGGCCGCCGGAGTGCGGCAGGTGAGTTTCGGGAGCCTGTGATGAGCGAGAATTGGACACCGGCGAGCTGGCGGTCGAAGCCGATCGTGCAGGTGCCGGACTATCCGGACAGGGAGGCCTTGGCGCAGGTCGAAGGGCGCCTGGCGACCTATCCGCCGCTCGTCTTTGCTGGCGAGGCCCGGGCGCTGAAGCGTCACCTCGCAGAGGTCGCGGCGGGCAAAGCGTTCCTGCTCCAGGGCGGCGATTGCGCCGAGAGCTTCGTCGAACACCGCGCCGACAACATTCGCGATTTCTTCCGCGTCTTCCTGCAGATGGCGGTGGTTCTCACATTCGCCGCGAAATCGCCGGTGGTGAAGGTTGGCCGCATCGCCGGCCAGTTCGCCAAGCCGCGTTCCGAGCCGATGGAACGTCAGGGCGACAAGCTGCTGCCGAGCTATCGCGGCGACATCATCAACGCGACCGACTTCACGGAGGAGGCCCGCACGCCCGATCCGGTCCGGCTCGAAATGGCCTACCGGCAGTCGGCTGCGACGCTGAACCTTCTGCGCGCCTTCGCGCAGGGTGGCTACGCGAACCTCGAGCACGTGCACCAGTGGATGCTCGGCTTCGTGGCGGACAGCCCGCAGCGCGAGCGCTACGAGCAACTCGCCGACCGGATCACCGAGACGCTCGGCTTCATGCGGGCGATCGGCATCGATGCCGACCGGACGCCGGAGCTGCGCCAGACCGACTTCTTCACGAGCCACGAGGCGCTGCTCCTCGGCTATGAGGAGGCCCTGACGCGGATCGATTCCACGACCGGCGACTGGTACGCGACCTCGGGCCACATGATCTGGGTCGGCGAGCGCACGCGGCAGCTCGATCACGCCCATTTCGAATATTGCCGCGGTGTCAACAACCCGATCGGGCTGAAATGCGGGCCGAACATTCAGCCGGACGAGCTCGTCCGCTCGATCGCGCTTCTCAACCCGAAGAACGAGCCCGGCCGGCTCACGCTGATCATGCGGTTCGGGGCTGACAGGCTCGCCGAGCGCCTGCCGCGCCTCATCCGGGCGGTCGAGCGCGAGGGCTCCGCGGTCGTGTGGTCGTGCGACCCGATGCACGGCAACACGATCAAGGCCGCGACCGGCTTCAAGACGCGGCCGTTCGAGCTGATCCTGCGCGAGGTCGAGAACTTCTTCGCCATCCATCGCGCCGAGGGGACCCATGCCGGCGGCATCCATATCGAGATGACCGGCAAGAACGTCACCGAATGCACGGGCGGCGCGCGTGCGATTTCCGAGCAGGACCTGTCCGACCGCTACCACACGCATTGCGACCCGCGGCTCAACGCCGACCAGGCGCTCGAGCTCGCCTTCCTGGTGGCCGAGCTCCTGAACAAGGAGCAGTTCGGGGAGCATGCCAGGGTCGCGAAGGGCGCGTGACCCGTTCCGGCCGGCGACGCCGGCCGGCCGATTCCGCGGGGATTTGCCGGTTGGCGCCGGGATCGCTACCGTGTGACCGGCGTGCTGCGGCACACGGCCGGCCCGCCGCGCGGCGGGCGGGCGGCGAACACGACCAGGCAGGGAAGATGAGCACCGAGGAGATCGGGGAGCCGCCCCGCAGCGCCGTCTTCGGCAATGGCCGCCGGCCCTCCGCGCTGCCGGGACAGGGTGGCCTCGGCCGCATTGTCGATTCCGCGCTCAACTCCGCCCGCGGCATCCGCGCCGGGCTGCGGACCGAGGCGGCCATCCAGCAGGAATTCGCGATCGCCGCGATCCTCCTGCCGCTCTCCTTCGTCGTCGCCTCTTCGGCCTGGACCTGGATGGCGCTTGTCGGGAGCCTCTTCTTCGTTTTCGTCGTTGAGTTCCTCAACACGGCCGTGGAGCGGCTCTGCAATCACGTCACGCCGGAACGGCACGAGGCGATCCGGGTGACGAAGGACCTCGCCTCCGCCGCCGTGTTCTTCGCGCTCCTGACGGCCGGTCTGGTCTGGATCGTCGCGGCGCTGACGCGGTTCGGCCTGCTCTCCTGACGGCCGGCCGTGAACGCTGCGTCGCCGATTCGGCGGCTGGCGGCGGCGGGTGCTGTTCCGTATCTCTCCCCGTGACGGGCCGCCGCGCCGGTGGCCGGGGAGATTTCACGATGAACCACCACCACGATCCGTCGGATCCGCCTGCGAGCCCGCGCGGTCCGATCGGTCCGGGCGTGCGTATCGGCCACGTCCACCTGAAGGTCGCCGACCTGGACCGGGCGCTCGCCTTCTATTGCGGCGTCCTCGGCTTCGAGCTGACGCAGCGCTACGGGACGCGCGCCGCCTTCGTGTCGGCGGGCGGCTATCACCATCACATCGGGCTCAACACGTGGGAGAGCCTTGGTGGCCATCCGCCTGCGCCCGGCACGACCGGTCTTTACCACGTCGCGATTCTCTACCCGACGCGGGCGGAACTCGCCGACGCCCTCCGGCGTCTCGTCGAAGCCGGCATTCCGCTCGACGGCGCTTCGGACCACGGCGTCAGCGAGGCGCTCTACCTGCGCGACCCGGACGAGAACGGGATCGAGCTCTACTGGGACAGGCCGGAAGCGGATTGGCCGCGCGGGCCGGACGGCGAGCTTGCCATGGTGACGCGCCGGCTCGATCTCGCGAACCTGCTCGCGCAAGCGCCGGAGAAGCTTCCCGCCCGCTGATTGCCGCGGTGGGGCTGGCGGTCTACATGGCGCGCCATGAGCGATCCGCACCGCGACGACCCGCCGGGCATCTGTGCCGCAACGCCGACCGGGCGCGATCCCGCATGCCCTTGGTCCTCCGAGGCCGAGAGGGGCCGGCGATGAGCCCGGTCGTCCGCTTTGCCCCGTCGCCGACCGGGCGCATTCACATCGGCAATGCCCGGACGGCGCTCTTCAACTGGCTCTATGCCAGGTCGCGGGGCGGCGCTTTCCTGCTGCGCTTCGACGACACCGACGCCGAGCGGTCGCGGCCCGAATTTGCCGAGGCGATCGCGGCCGATTTGCGCTGGCTCGGCATCGCGCCGGATCGCGTGGAGCGGCAGTCGGACCGGCTGGCGGTCTACGAGGCGGCGGCCGGCCGCCTCAGGGCCAAAGGCGTGCTCTATCCCTGCTACGAGACGGCGGAGGAGCTCGACAGGCAGCGCAGGCGACAGCGGCTCCGCGGGCTCCCCCCCGTCTATGACAGGCGGGCGCTTGCACTCTCCGAGGCCGAGCGCGATGCCCTCGAGGCGGAGGGTCGCAGGCCGCACTGGCGCTTTCTGCTACCGAACTTCGCCGAGGATCCGACGGCGCCGCGCCGGACCGAGATAGGCTGGACGGATCTCTTCCGGGGCGAGCAGGGGATCGACATCGCCTCGATGTCGGACCCCGTCCTCGTGCGTGCGGACGGCAGCTTCACCTACACGCTGCCGTCCGTTGTCGACGACATCGATCTCGGCATCACGCACGTGATCCGCGGCGACGACCACGTCACGAATACCGGGGCGCAGATCGCGCTTTTCCGGGCGCTCGGAGCCGAGCCGCCCGTCTTCGGACACCACAATCTCCTGCAGGCATCGAGCGGCGAGGCGCTGTCGAAGCGGAATGCCGCGCTCTCGCTTGCGTCGCTGCGGGCCGCGGGCATCGAGCCGCTCGCGGTTGCGGCCTTCGCCACCCTGATCGGAACGGCGGAGGCGATCCGGCCCGTCGGGTCGCTCGACGAGCTTGCGGCGCTCTTCGCGCCCGAAAAGGTGAACAAGGCGCCCGCGCGCTTCGCTCTGGAGGAACTGGAGGCCCTCAACGCACGTCTGGTCGCCACGCTTCCCTATGAGGCCGTGGCCGAACGCCTCGCCGATCTCGGAATCGGCGGAGGGGCGGCGTTCTGGCTCGCCGTTCGGGGAAATCTCCAGCGCGTGGCCGATGCGCGACGCTGGTGGGAGATCGCGACCGGAGCGGTCGAGCCGGCGGTCGCCGAGGCCGATCGCGCGTTCCTGGCCGAGGCGGCGGCGCTGCTTCCGCCCGAGCCGTGGGACGCCTCGACCTGGTCGGTCTGGACCGGACGGCTGAAGGCGGCGACCGGTCGGAAGGGCAGGGCGCTCTTCATGCCGCTCCGCCTGGCGCTCACCGGGCTCAGTTCGGGACCGGAGTTAGCAGCACTTCTTCCTTTTGTCGGGCGCCCCAATACGCTGGCCCGACTATGCGGATCTTCTTCTCCTCCGGCGGGCTGACCTCCTTGGAGGCGACCGCGCCGGCGGTCGCGGAAGCCTTCGGCGCGTAGTTCCCGGCCCTGTTGTCGAGCGTCTCCGGGTCCTCTCCGAATCCCGGCCGGGGCTCGGGCGGGGCGACCGTATCGACGGAAGCGGTCTGGTCCGGACCATCGGCAGGCTTGGGAGCGCTGAACGCCGTCGAGACCACCGAGAAGTTGCGCGGCCGGTCCGCGCCGCACGTGCAGCTCTTGTCGAACGTCCGCCGGTACTTGAAGGCGTTCGGCATCTCCGAATAGGGCGTGCCGGCGAGGGAGATCATCGCCTCGGAATCCGTCCCCGGGTTCGGATGGAAATAGAGGTCGACCCTGGTGCCGGGACAGAGCGCCTGGCAGGTCTCGAGATCGCTCGCGAACTTCTCGCGCGTGGTCGCGAAGCTCACCGGGAAGTAGTAGCCGTCGCAGCTTCGCACGCAGAGCGTCCGGTAGGTGCCCCGCCCGGCGAAGGTTTGCGGAGCGCCCGGGCCTGGTGCGCCTGCCGGCGCCTCGGGCAGGTTGCGCAGGCTTTCGCCGCTCTCGGAGCCGCTCGAGAGCGCCTCGCGCCCGCAGCCCTGCCGCGCCATCAGGGTCCTGATCTGGCGGACGTCGCCGGATATGCCCGCGCCGCCGGCGCGCGCCCGCAGCCGGTCGAGCTTGGCGAGATTTGCCTCCATCGCATCGATCTTCGGAAGGAGCGTGCGGCAGGCCGGCTGCGGCTGCGCGCGGAAGATGAAGAAGCCGCCGCCGAAGCAGCCGGCCTGGCGCGCGCGGTTGCGGGCCTGCTGCAGGACATAGGCCTGCTCCTGGTATGCCCGCTGGTACTGCAGGACGAGCGCGGACTGGCTTCCTCCGTTCTGGAGCCGGGCGAGCTCGGTCTGCAGCGCGCGGCAGCTCGCTGCCTCGGCTTGGCCGCCTCCCGCCATCGCTGCCAGGGCGAAGCAGAGGATCGCGCGTCGGAACAACTCGGTTCTCCCTGTTCTCGATCAGCATAAGGGCCGGAGCGGCGCATCATGCAAGCCTCGGCTGAATGTCGGCTGAACCCGCCGGCATCGCGGCGGCCTCGCATCCGCGCCGGCGCCGACCTATGTGACCGCCGTCCCCAAGGAGGATCCCATGCGCCGCTGGCTTGCCCTCGTCCTCGCCCTCGTTCTTGCCGGACCGGCGCTCGCCGAGGGGCCGGACCTCATCTTCAAGAAGTCGACCGTGTTCAAGCTGCTTACGCCGGACCACAAGCTCGCGGTCTACGGCATAGACGATCCGGTCGTGGAGGGCGTCGCCTGCCACTACACGCAGCCGGAGAAGGGCGGCGTGGCCGGCATGTTCGGCGTGGCGGAGGAAGTGTCCGACATCTCGCTTGCCTGCCGCCAGGTCGGCCCGATCCGCTTCACGGAGAAGTTCGACCAGGGCGATACGGTCTTCAGCGAGCGGCGCTCGCTCATCTTCAAGCGGATGCAGATCGTGCGGGGCTGCGATGCCAAGCGGAACGTGCTCGTCTACCTCGTCTATTCCGACAAGCTGATCGAGGGCTCGCCGAAGAACTCCACCTCGACCGTGCCGATCATGCCGTGGGGAGACGAAGAGCCGCCACGCTGCGCGGACTGGGTGAGGGGCTAGCGTCGGTTTCTCGGGGCAGCCTCGCCCTTCGAGGCTCCGCTTCGCCTCGCTCCTCAGCACGAGGCCGAGGGCCGCGCCGCGATGCACCTCCTCATCCCAAGCTTCCGGCGGCGTCCGGTCTGCTTCGCCGCACCCTGGAGCGCCGGATCAGGTCCGGCGATGACGACGGAGAAGGTCGCGGGTTCGGCGCGCATGGTCCGCCATCTCGTCCGTTCCTGGATCGAGCGCGGGGAGCCCCGCCATCACCTCGACCCGGAAATCCTGCGCGCGATGCTGGTGACGCCGGTCGTGCAGCGGCCTGTCCGCATGCAGCCGGACGAACGCCTTCCGGAGGGTTTCATCCGCAGCCTGGTCGAAACGGCCCTGGAGGGGGCCGCGTCCGCACGCGGAAGAATGATGCCGGCTCCGGCCGTTCCCTGCCGATGCCGGCATAGCGTCCGATTGGCGCAGGGGGCGCAGGCGGTTGGGTTCGGTGATAAGCTTCCGGCGGGAGTTCGCCCGCGACGGGGACGTCCATGCGCCACCCGCCTCGGACAGGGGGCTTGGCTGCGAAAGGAATCTTGTATGAACGTCGCCGAAATTCTGTCCGCCAAGGGCTCTGCGGTCGTCACCGTGCGGCCCGAGCAGACGATCGAGATGGTTGTCCATCGCCTCCGCATGGAGAAGATCGGTGCGGTGATCGTGAGCTCCGACGGAAACAGCATCGACGGCATTCTGTCCGAGCGTGACATAGCCTGGGGGCTCACCGATCACGGGGCGGAGCTCATGCACAAGCCGGTCGGCGAGCTCATGACGAAGAGCGTGATCACATGCTCGCCCGACGACCACGTCGCGCAGATCGCCCGCGTCATGACGCAGCGCCGGATCAGGCACCTGCCGGTTGTCGAGCACGGCAGGCTGATCGGCATCGTCAGCGTCGGCGACGTGGTGAAGCACCGCCTCGCGGAGCTCGAGCTCGAGGCGAACGTCCTGCGCGACTACGCCGTGTCGCGGCGCTGACCGCCCGCCCGTAGGAGCCGGATCCGCGCGGTCCGGCTCGCCCGCCGTTTCTCCGGCCGCGACGGCCGATCGCTACCCGACCTCCTGCGCCTCCACCGCGGCGAGCGCGGTCATGTTGAGCACCCCGCGCGAGGTCACCGTCGGCGTCAGGATGTGAGCCGGCATGGCGGAGCCGAGCAGGATCGGTCCGACATGGAGGCCCTCCGTCATCACCTTGAGCAGGTTGAGGGCGATGTTCGCCGCATCGAGGTTCGGAAACACGAGCAGGTTCGCCTCGCCCTCGAGCCGGCAGCCGGGCATGCTCTTGCGCCGGAGTTCCTGCGAGAGCGCCGCGTCGCCCTGCATCTCGCCGTCGACCTCGAGATCCGGCGCGGTGGTCCAGAGGATCTCGAGCGCCTGCCGCATCTTGCGGGCGCTCGGGTTGTCCTGCGAACCGAAGTTGGAGTGCGAAAGGAGCGCCACCTTGGGCGCAATGCCGAAGCGCTCGATGTGGCGTGCGGCCAGCAGCGTCGTCGCCGCGATCTCCTCCGCCGAGGGATCCTGGCGGATCAGCGTGTCGGTGAGGAAGGTCGCGCCATGGCTCGACAGGAGCAGGCTCAGCGCCGAGAGCCCCTTCACGCCCGGCGCCATGCCGATGATGTCGCGGATGTCGCGGAGATGCCGTTCGAACCGCCCCTCGATCCCGCAGATCAGGGCGTCCGCCTCGCGCCGCTTCATGGCGAGCGCACCGATCACCGTCGTGTTGGTCCTCACCGCGGTGCGGGCGGCCTCCGGCGTCACGCCGCGGCGGCCGACCAGCGAGAAGTAGAGGTCCACATATTCGCGGTAGCGAGGGTCATCCTCGGGATTCACCACCGCGAAATCGCGGTCGGGCCGGATGCGCAGGCCGTAGCGCTCGAGCCGGGTCTGGATGACGCTCGGCCGGCCGATCAGGATCGGTTCGGCAATGCCGTCCTCGAGCGCGATCTGGGCGGCGCGGAGAACCCGCTCGTCCTCGCCCTCCGCGAAGATCACGCGCTTTCGCGCGGCCTTCGCGGCCGAGACGATCGGCTTCATGATCAGCCCCGAGCGGAACACGAACCGGTTCAGCCGGTCGTGATAGGCCTCGAAGTCGTCGATCGGCCGCGTTGCCACGCCCGAATCCATCGCCGCCCGCGCGACCGCCGGAGCGATCCGCAGGATCAGCCGCTGGTCGAAGGGGGAGGGGATCAGATAGTCCGGCCCGAACACGCCGGAAATGCCGCCATAGGCGCGCGCCGCGATGTCGGAGGGTTCCTCGCGGGCGAGCGCGGCGATCGCGTCCACGGCCGCCATCTTCATGGCTTCGTTGATCTCCGTGGCGCCGACGTCGAGCGCGCCGCGGAAGATGTAGGGAAAGCAGAGGACGTTGTTGACCTGGTTCGGGAAGTCGGAGCGGCCGGTGCAGATCATGGCGCGCGGGCTCGCCTGCCGTGCGAGGTCCGGCATGATCTCCGGCTCCGGATTGGCGAGCGCCATGATGAGCGGGCGCTCGGCCATGCGCGCCACCATCTCGGGCTTCAGGACGCCCGGCGCCGAGAGGCCGAGAAACACGTCCGCCCCGCCGATCACGTCGGCGAGCGTGCGCGCTTCCGTCTCCTGCGCGAAGGCTCCCTTCCAGCGGTCCATCAGCGCGGCGCGGCCCTTGTAGACGACTCCTTCGATGTCGGTGACCCAGATGTTCTCGCGCCTCGCGCCGAGGAGAACGAGGAGGTCGAGGCAGGCGATCGCCGCGGCGCCTGCGCCGGAGGTGACGATCTTGGCGTCCTCGATCGGCTTGCCGGCGAGTTCCAGCCCGTTGCGGATCGCGGCGCCGACGATGATGGCGGTGCCGTGCTGGTCGTCGTGGAAGACCGGGATGTTCATGCGGTCGCGGAGCCGGGCCTCGATCTCGAAGCATTCCGGCGCCTTGATGTCCTCGAGATTGATGCCGCCGAAGGTCGGCTCGAGCGCCGCCACCACGTCGACGAAGCGCTCGATTTCCCGGGCGTCGACCTCGATGTCGAAGACGTCGATGCCGGCGAACTTCTTGAAGAGGACGGCCTTGCCCTCCATCACCGGTTTCGAGGCGAGCGGGCCGATGGCGCCGAGGCCGAGCACGGCCGTGCCGTTGGAGACCACGGCGACGAGATTGCCGCGGGCGGTGTACTCGGTGGCGACGCTCGGATCCTTGGCGATCTCCCGGCAGGGCGCCGCCACCCCCGGCGAATAGGCGAGCGCGAGGTCGCGCTGGTTTCCGAGCGGCTTGGTCGGCTGAATTTCGATCTTGCCCGGCCGCGGATAGCGGTGGAAGAAGAGCGCATTCGCGTCGAGGTCTTTGCTCGCCGGGGGCTTTTCGGTCATCTGGCTTCGCTGGAACTGTCGGTCCGTTCGGCGCAGTCTATTCGGACCGTTCGCCGACGCTGGCAAGCCCCCGTCCGGCATTCTAGCGCTGCAGGGCGTAAATCAGAACCAGTCCCGCTTCCGTCGGAAACCGGCTGTCCCGGCTCTCGAGCCCTCCGGCAGCGCCGGCGCCCGCCCCGATCAGTCCGGCCACGATTGCGAGATAGAGCACGCGAACCATCCGTTCCTCCCCGATTGCCCGGGGGATTCGGTAGCCGGCTTCGCTTGAACCCTCGCTGAGGGGCGGATTCAGGAGGCGTTCAGGATGGTTGACGGATCGCGGCTGCGTCCGGGGGCGGGTAGCGGATCGCGGCGACGAGCAGGAGACCGAGCGTCGTCGCGTTGAGGATGTGCCACAGAAAGTGCGTGCCGATGGGCAAGGCGGGGCAGAGCGGCAGGTCGGCGATCCGGAATCCGAGCGAGACCAGGAAGATCGCTCCGGCGGCCAGGATGGTGCCGCCAACCGGGCGGCCCCTTGCAAAAAGGAGCAGCCCGATCCCCAGCATGGCAAAAAGCGCCGGCACGTAGCCGGCCGAGCCGCCGAGGAATGGGCGGAGGCCGATCTCCAGGGCGAAGGACAGCGCGGCGAACACGACGAGGCCGAGAAGCGCCGCGGGCCAGCTTATGCCGACGAAGCGGCGCAGCGCGAGCGCCAGGTAGCCGTAGATGAAGACGGCGATCGGGATCGTGTCGGCGAGCACGGACCAGCCGTTCGCGAAAGTGTGGAAGAGGAACGAGCCGATCCCGATCACGAAGACGAGTGCGATGAGGGCCGCGACGGCAGGGTCGCTGCTGCGCTCGCGCCGATAGAGGAATCCGGCGAGCGAGGCCGCGCCGATGAAGGCGAGGTTCGACGTCGCGCCGAACGGCTCGGCCCAGAAGCCGGGACCGAGCCGTTCGCAATAGAGGTCGATCGGAGCGAACCAGTCCATCAGCGGCTTCCTCGCATTGCTGCGGCCGCTCTCTCTTGACGAAACTGCGGTGGTCAGTCCATAAGCCCGCGCATGAACGGCGATCCGATCACGACCGCTTCGGCGGCGATCATCTGCGGGATCATCATTATCGGCTAGCAATCCGCTGGCTGGACCCGTTCGCGCATCTCGCTCCAAACGATCCGAACGCCCCGGCCAGCGGCCGAGGTGGGCATGGGCGAGATTGAAGCGTTCCGGGGCGTAAGGCTCCACAACACGCTGACGCGTCGGAAGGAGGACTTCGTTCCCTTCGATCCGGCGGACGTGCGCATGTATGTCTGCGGACCGACGGTCTACGACTACGCCCATATCGGCAATGCGCGGCCGGTGATCGTCTTCGACGTGCTCTACCGCCTGCTCCGCCATCTCTACGGCGCGGAGCACGTCACCTATGTGCGCAACGTCACCGACGTCGACGACAAGATCAATGCGCGCGCGGCGGAGGAATTTCCGGATCTGCCCCTCAACGAGGCGATCCGGAAGGTCACCGAGAAGACGGAGGCCCAGTTCCACGCCGACATGGACGCGCTCGGCGCGCTCAGGCCCTCGCACGAGCCGCGCGCGACCGAGCACATCGAGGGCATGAAGCGGATGATCGAGAAGCTGGTCGCCCGCGGCAACGCTTATGTGGCGGCGGACCACGTGCTCTTCGACGTGCCGTCCATGCCGGATTACGGCAGGCTGTCCGGCCGTTCGCTCGACGAGATGCTCGCCGGCGCGCGCGTCGACGTGGCGCCCTACAAGCGCGACCCGATGGATTTCGTGCTCTGGAAGCCGTCGAAGCCGGGCGAGCCCGCCTGGCCGTCGCCCTGCGGCATTGCGGCGCCCGGTCGTCCCGGCTGGCACATCGAGTGCTCGGCGATGGCGGAAGCGCATCTCGGCACCGAGTTCGACATTCACGGCGGCGGCATCGACCTCGTCTTCCCGCACCACGAGAACGAGATCGCGCAGTCGCGCTGCGCCCATGCGGCGCCGCTGATGGCGCGCTACTGGCTCCACAACGGCTTCCTGCAGGTGGAGGGCGAGAAGATGT
This sequence comes from Propylenella binzhouense, assembly GCF_009866965.1. Lineage (GTDB taxonomy): Bacteria > Pseudomonadota > Alphaproteobacteria > Rhizobiales > Afifellaceae > Propylenella > Propylenella binzhouense. Next base: position 26,239 of record NZ_SPKJ01000015.1, read on the forward strand.
CGAAGTCGCTCGGCAATTTCGTCACCGTCCACGAGCTGCTGAAGGACTGGCCGGGCGAGGTGATCCGCCTCAACATGCTGAAGACGCACTACCGGCAGCCGATCGACTGGACCGTGAAGGGGCTCGAGGAGAGCCGCAAGGTGCTCGACCGCTGGCATGCGGCCTGTGGCGACGCGGAGCCGTGGACGGGCGAAAACCCGGTTCTCCCCAAGCTGCTGGCGCCGCTGCTGGATGACCTCAACACGCCGCTCGCGATCGCGACGCTCCATCATGTCGCCGAAGAGGCGGCGGACGATCACGACGGTGACGACCGCGCGATGTTCCGGGCAGCGCTCGGGTTGCTCGGGCTCGGCGGTCTGACGGCGAGCGAATGGGAGAGCCGGCGGCGCGCCGGCGCGGGCGTCGACGAGGCGCTGGTCGAGAGCCTGATCGCGAGGCGCGTCGAGGCGCGGAGCGCCAAGAACTGGGTGGAAGCCGACCGGCTGAGGGCCGAAATCGAGGCTCTCGGCGTCGCCGTGATGGACAAGAAGGATCCCGGGACCGGAAGGCTGGTGACGACATGGGAGCCGAAGCGGTGAGGGACGGCGGGACGCTGCGGGGCCTCTATCCGCCCGTCGAGCCGCGCGAGAGCGGTCTGCTCGATGTCGGCGACGGCCATCAGGTCTATTGGGAGATCTGCGGCCCGCCCGACGGCAAGCCGGCCGTCTTCCTGCACGGTGGCCCGGGCGGCGGCTGCGGCCCCGTCCATCGCCGCCTCTTCGATCCCGCGCGCTACCGCGTGCTCCTCTTCGACCAGCGCGGCTGCGGCCGTTCGCGCCCGCATGCCGAGCTCGAGGCGAACACGACCTGGCACCTCGTCGCCGACATCGAGCGACTGCGGGACCTGATGGGCGTCGAACGCTGGCAGGTGTTCGGCGGCTCGTGGGGCAGCGCGCTCGCGCTCGCCTACGCCGAGACGCATCCGGACCGCGTGAGCGAGCTCGTCCTGCGCGGCATCTTCACGCTCCGGCAGGCCGAGCTCGACTGGTACTACCGGCACGGCGCCTCGCTCGTCTATCCGGACAAGTGGGAGCGGTTCCTCGCGCCGATTCCGCCTGCCGAGCGCGATGATCTCGTCGCGGCCTACCGGAAGCGGCTGACCCATCCCGACCGCGAGGTCCGGGTCGAGGCCGCACGGGCGTGGAGCGTGTGGGAGGGCGAGACCATCACGCTCCTCCCGGATCCGGGGATCAGCGCGCATCATGCGGGCTCCGAGTTCGCGCTCGCCTTCGCCCGCATCGAGAACCACTATTTCGTCCACCACGGCTGGATGGAAGACGGGCAGCTCATCCGGAACGCCCACCGCCTCGCGGGCATTCCCGGCGTGATCGTGCAGGGCCGCTACGACATGGCCTGTCCGCCCGCGACCGCCTGGGATCTCCATCGCGCCTGGCCGCAGGCCGAAATCCACATCGTGGAAGGGGCCGGCCACGCCTTTTCCGAGCCTGGCATCCTCGACCGGCTGATCGAAGCCACGGACCGCTTCGCCCGCGAGGGCGGTGTTGACCTCCTCGAAACCGGAGTCTCGCGATGAGTGACGTCCATACCGGCGGATGCCAGTGCGGCGCCGTCCGCTACCGCCTCGAAGGGCCGCTCGAGCGCGCCACGATCTGCCATTGCCGCATGTGCCAGAAGGCGTTCGGCTCGTTCTTCGCGCCGCTCGTCGGCATCCGGCTCGACGATTTCACGCTGACGCGCGGCGAACTTGCGCGTTTCCGCAGCTCCGATTTCGTGGAGCGCGGCTTCTGCGCGGCCTGCGGCACCCCGCTCAGCTTCTACGAGATCGGAAGCGGAAAGATCGACGTCTCGATCGGCTCGCTCGACGATCCGACAGTCGCGAAGCCGGTGCTCCAGTACGGCGTGGAATCGCGGATGCCGTGGTTCGACGAGCTCGCCGGCCTGCCGACACAAACGACTGCGGAGGGTGAGGGCGAGGCGCATCTCGGCGAGATCGCCGCCTCGAACCACCAGCATCCGGACCACGACACCGCCGTATGGCCGCCGCAGGATCAGGGCCGATGAAGGAACGCCTTTACCTCTTCGATACGACGCTGCGGGACGGCCAGCAGACGCCGGGCGTCGATTTCGGGCTGGAGGACAAGCTCCTGATCGCCCGCATGCTCGACGATCTCGGCGTCGATTACGTCGAGGGCGGCTATCCAGGCGCGAATCCGACCGACACTGCCTTCTTCGGGCAGCGGCGGACGCGACGGGCGAAGTTCACCGCCTTCGGCATGACCAAGCGCGCCGGCCGGTCGGTGGAGAACGATCCCGGGGTGGCCGCGCTTCTCGACGCGCGGGCAGATGCGATCTGCTTCGTGGCGAAGAGCTGGGATTATCACGTCCGCGTCGCGCTCGGCTGCACGAACGAGGAGAATCTCGAAGGCGTCGCCCAGTCGGTCGAGGCGGCGGCGCGGGCCGGGCGCGAAGCGATGCTCGACTGCGAGCACTTCTTCGACGGCTACAAGGCGAACCGCAACTATGCGCTCGCCTGCGCCCGGACGGCCTGGGAAGCCGGCGCACGCTGGGTCGTGCTCTGCGACACGAATGGCGGCACCATGCCGGAGGAGGTCGCGCGCATCGTCGCCGACGTCGCGAGCGTCGTGCCTGGCAGCCATCTCGGCATACACGCGCACAACGACACCGGACAGGCGGTCGCGAACAGCCTTGCGGCGGTGCGCGCGGGGGCCCGCCAGATCCAGGGGACGCTCAACGGAATCGGCGAGCGCTGCGGCAATGCCGATCTCGTCACGCTTATCCCGACGCTGATGCTGAAGGCCGATTATCGCGAGCGCTTCGAGCTCGGCGTCACGCAGGAGGCGCTGGCGGGCATCACCCATCTCTCGCGCGCCTTCGACGAGATCCTGAACCGGGCGCCGAATCGGCAGGCGCCCTATGTGGGCTCGTCGGCCTTTGCCACCAAGGCGGGCATCCACGCCTCGGCGATCGTGAAGGAGCCGGAGACCTACGAACACGTTCCGCCGGAGACCGTCGGCAATCGGCGCCGCGTGCTCGTCTCCGACCAGTCGGGCAAGTCCAACCTTCTCTCCGAGCTCGCACGGCTGGGCATCCCCGTCGACCGCCACGACGAACGGCTCGACGGCCTCCTCTCCGAGATCAAGGAGCGCGAGGCGCAGGGCTATGCCTACGAGGGCGCCGACGCTTCGCTCGAGCTTCTCGTCCGCCGTCGGCTCGGCAGCGTTCCCGCCTTCTTCCGGGTGGAGAGCTTCCGGGTCAACGTCGAACGCCGTTTCGATGCGATGGGACGGCTGAAGACGGTCTCGGAAGCGGTGGTAAAGGTGGACGTCGGCGGCGATGTCCGCATGTCGGTCTCGGAGGGCAACGGCCCGGTCAATGCGCTCGACCGCGCGCTCCGGAAGGATCTCGGCGAACTCAATGCCTGGATCGACGACCTCGAGCTCGCCGACTACAAGGTGCGCATCCTGAACGGGGGCACGGAGGCGGTCACGCGCGTGCTGATCGAGAGCCGGGACGGCGAGGGCAATCGCTGGATGACGGTTGGCGTCTCGTCGAACATCATCGACGCCTCCTTCGAGGCGCTGATCGACGCGATCACGTTCAAGCTGCTCAAGGCCTCGACCGGCGAGGCGATGCCGGCCGCCGCCGAATAGCTACATGCGGCGGATCGGCTCGGCCTCGGCGGTCGCGTCCAGCGCGGTCTGCGGCCGCTTCGCGGCGGCCGCCTCGAGCATCGGGACGATCTCGTCGCAGGTCTCTGCAACGAGGCAGGAAACGTGCAGGCCCGGCCTGATGAAGGTTTCGGTCCGCATCCGCTCGAGAAGCGCGATCAGCGGATCCCAGTAGCGGTTGATGTTCGCGATGAGCACGGGCTTGGCATGCCGGCCGAGCTGCGCCCAGGTCATCTGCTCGACGAGCTCCTCGAGCGTGCCGACGCCGCCCGGCAGCGCGACGAAAGCGTCCGCGCGCTCGAACATCAGCATCTTCCGCTGGTGCATGTCGTCGGTGACGACGAGCTCGGTCACGTCCTCGAAGAGCTGCTCGCGGCGCTGCAGGAAATGCGGGATGATGCCGGTGACCTCGCCGCCGCTGTCGAGAGCGGAACGCGCGAGGATTCCCATCAGCCCGACCGCTCCGCCGCCATAGACGAGGCGGAGGCCTGCTTGCGCGAGATCCCGTCCGAGCTGCTCGGCGGCTTCCGCGAAGGCGGGGTCGAGGCCGCGACCGGAGCCGCAATAGACGCATACGCTTCGGAGCTTTGCCATGCCGACCGCATCGCATCGGCCAGAGTCGGCGTCAAGCTGGCCCCGCGACGGATTCCATTCGCTTGAGATAGACTTGGCGGAAGCATAAGAGATCAAGAATGGAGTTATGCCGGATTGGTTCCGGCGGAGACGCTGACAAGGCCATGCCCGCCCCGCTCAAATTCTTGCTGTTCGCATTCGGCCTCGTCATCGCCGGGGGCGGCGCGGTCCTCGTCTGGCACGAGGCCGGGCGCCGCGACACGGTCGCGGAACGCGGGGTTCCCGCGCCGGAAGGGACGGCGGGAGAGGCGTCCGGCGCAAGAATGGCGGCCGGACAGGCGGCGGCCGGGCGGGAGGAGCAGGTCCCACCGCCCGGAGCGGGCGCGGAAGGCAAGCTCCCGCCGGAAGCCGACGCTTCCGACGCACCGATCTTCGACATCGTGCGCGTCGAGCCGACCGGGGCGATCCTGGTCGCGGGCCGGGCGATGCCGAATGCCGAGATCGAGGTTCTTTCCAACGGCAAGGTGGTGGCGCGGACACGCTCGGACGGGACGGGCTCGTTCGTGGCGCTTCCCGAGGAGAATCTTCCGCCGGGCAGCCACAATGTGACGCTCCGCGCGAAGCCGGACGGCGAGGCTCCGCGCGAATCGGAGCAGCAGGTCGCGGTCGCGGTCCCCGACACGCCGAACCGGGAACCGCTCGTGGTGCTGAACGAGCCCGGCGCGCCGAGCGAGATCATCTCGAGGCCGGACGCGGCTCCCGAAGAGAAGATGGCGGCAGGCGCCGGCGGGGGCCGCAAGGGCGAGGAGAGGCCGGCCGGCGGCACGGGGAATCTCACGGCATCCGTTTCACCTCCGACGCCCTCCGACAGGGCTTCCGGCGGCCCGGAGGCGGGCCGGCCCGCCTCCGGCCCGGGTTCGCCAGGGGAAGAGGGTTCCCCAGGAGAAGAGAAGAAGGGCTCGATCGCGTCCGCGGAGCAGGCGGGCGCCATGGAATCCGGCCCGGGACCGTCTTCCGACGCGGGCGGGGCGGGAGGCGAACGCGCGTCCGAAGCCCGGCCGCCGTCGGCGCCCGCCGACGCGCCGAGCGCGCATCCGGACCCGGCGCCGGTCCCGGAGAAGCCGGTCGCAATGGCTTCCGCAGATCGGGCGGACCCCCGCGAGCCGGCCCGGGAGCAGTCCTCCCGATCCGGCGGGCCGGCTGGGCAGGGCTCCTCCGGAACCGGGCCTTCGGGGGCGGTCCGGAGCCCGTCCCGCGAACCGGCCGGAGCGCCTGCGCCGGACAAGCCTGCCGCAGGCGAGGAGCCCGGCGCGCGCGCGTCGGATGAGGGCGCATCTCCTGCCGCCGGCGCCACGAGGGTTGCCGGCGTGCTGACCGAGCCGCCCGGGCGGGAGGAACGGCTGGCGCCTCCGGCGGAGGAGGCTGGCGGAACGGCGGACCCGGCCGGGACGGGAGCATCGCCGGCAGGGAATGGCCCGGACACGGGCGGGACCGGGCCGGCCGGCAATGCGGAGGCGGGTTCCTCCGGCGGGCCGGCGATGGCCGGCAATGGCGAACCAGCGGCTCCGCATGTCTCGGTCGACGCGGTCGAGACCGAGGACGACAAGCTCTATGTTGCGGGGGCGGGGAAACCCGGTCTCAAGGTCCGCGTCTATGTCGACAACGAGTTCGTCGGCGAGACGGAGCCCTCGCCGGAGGGCCGCTGGCTGCTGCAGGCGGACAGGAAGGTCAAGGAAGGCGACGTGACGGTGCGCGCCGACCAGCTCGGCCGGGGCGGAGGGGAGGTCGACGCGCGCGCCGAGGTTCCGTTCGTGCGCCGCTTCGACCGCACCGACCTCGTCCCCGCCTCGCAGGCCGGCACCGGGGCGAATGCCGGCGCCGCGGGCGAGCTGCCGCCGCCGAACACCGTCATCATCCGACGCGGCGACAATCTGTGGACCATCTCCCGCCGCACCTATGGGGCCGGCATCCGCTATACGACCATCTACGGCGCCAATCAGGACCAGATCCGCGACCCCGACCGGATCTATCCGGGGCAGATCTTCGTTCTCCCGACACGCGACAGGGCGTGGGAGGAGGAGACCGAGGCCAAGCGCTGAGGCGGCCTGCGCGCCCGCCGCGGGCGCTCTGTCCGCTCGGCACCTGCCGACCGTGTTCCGTACTGGGAGGCGCCCGGCCGGGATCCGGTTGGAACTCGGTCCGGTGGTGGATGTTGCGTTCATCGTTGATCGTCGATATACGATGAAGTTCTCGCGCGGCTGAGCCGCTTCCACACCATCTCGGGGCAATGGCATGACCGGCGAGCACGACGCCGAAGCCCGCTTCTGCGAGCAGCTGCGCGCGCTCGGCCATCCCGCGCGGCTGGCGATCCTGCGCGCGCTCGAGGAGCGCTCGCGCTGCTGCTGCGGAGATTTCTGCCGCGACCTTCCGCTCGCTCAGTCGACGGTCTCGCAGCACCTGAAGGTGCTCACGGAATCCGGGCTGGTCAGGCTCGAGCGCGCGGGACTGCGCTCCAACTACACGCTCGACCTTCAGGCCTTGTTCCAGCTGCGGGCCGCTCTCGACCGGGTGCTCGCGGCGCGGGCCGCGCCCGCGGAGGAGGAGGTTCGGGCCGAGATCGGACAGTGCCGATGCTAGCGCCCCTTTCCGCCGAGCGCCGGCGCAGGATCTCCGCCGAGGGTTCGGTGCTCGCCACGCTCCGGGATCTCTGGCCCTATATGTGGCCGGCGGACCGCCCGGACCTGCAGCGGCGCGTCGTGGTCGCCCTCGGCGCGCTCATCGTCGCGAAGGTGGCCACCGTCCTCATTCCCTATCTTCTGGCCTGGGCGACCGATGCCCTTTCCGGAGAGGGCGGGGTACCCGGGTTTCTCCCGCTCGCGCTTGCCGGCCCGGTCATGCTGGTCGTCGCCTATGGCGCCGTCCGGATCGTCTCCGTGGCGTTCAACCAGCTCCGCGACGCGCTCTTCGCGCGCGTCGGCCAGCACGCGGTTCGCCAGCTCGCCTACAAGACCTTCGTTCACCTGCACGGCCTCTCCCTCCGCTTCCACCTGGCGCGTCGCACCGGCGGCCTCTCCCGCGTTATCGAGCGCGGCACGAAGGGGATCGAGACCGTCGTCCGCTACACCATTCTCAATTCGGTGCCGACGGTCATCGAATTCGCCTTCACGGCGGGCATCATCTGGTACCACTTCGATGTCGTGTACGTGATCGTGATCGGCGCGACCGTGTGCGCCTATGTCTGGTTCACGGTGCAGGCGAGCAACTGGCGGATCGCCATCCGGCGCGAGATGAACGACTCCGACACGGATGCGAGCTCGAAGGCGATCGACTCGCTGCTGAACTTCGAGACCGTCAAGTATTTCGGCAATGAGCGGATGGAGGCCGTACGCTTCGACGGCTCGATGGCGCGCTACGAAGTCGCCGCGATCAAGACCTGGACGTCGCTCGCCTGGCTGAATTTCGGGCAGACCTTCATCTTCTCGATCGGCATGGCGGCCTGCATGGTGCTGTCGGCGCGCGCCGTGATGGCGGGGACCCAGACCATCGGCGATTTCGTCCTCGTCAACGCGCTGCTGATGCAGCTCTCGATCCCGCTGAACTTCATCGGCTCCGTCTACCGCGAGATCAAGCAGGGCGTCACCGACATCGAGGCGATGTTCGAGCTTCTCGAGGTCGAGCCCGAGGTGCGGGACCGCGCGGATGCGGTGCCGCTCCGGGTCAGCCACGGTGCCATCCGCTTCGAGGACGTGCACTTCCACTACGATCCGGACCGGCCGATCCTGAAGGGGATCAGCTTCGACGTGCCGCCGAATGCGACCGTCGCGATCGTGGGCCCCTCGGGCGCGGGCAAGTCGACGCTGTCGCGGCTGCTCTTCCGCTTCTACGACGTGACCGGCGGGCGGATCCTGATCGACGGCCAGGACATTCGGGACATCACGCAGGAGAGCCTGCGCGCCGCGATCGGGATGGTGCCGCAGGACACCGTCCTCTTCAACGACACGATCGGCTACAACATCCGCTACGGGCGCTGGGGCGCATCCGAGGCGGAGATCGGCGCGGCCGCCGAGATGGCCCAGATCGCGCGCTTCGTGGAGGGCCTGCCGCAGGGCTACCGCACGCCGGTCGGCGAGCGCGGGCTCAAGCTTTCCGGCGGCGAGAAGCAGCGCGTGGCGATTGCCCGCACCATCCTGAAGGCGCCGCCGATCCTCATTCTCGACGAGGCGACATCCGCGCTCGACACGGCGACCGAGCAGGAGATCCAGGCGGCGCTCGACCAGGTGTCTCGCGGCCGGACGACGCTCGTCATCGCCCACCGGCTCTCGACCGTCGTGAACGCCGACCGCATCTTGGTCCTCAAGGACGGGCGGATCGAGGAGCAGGGCACGCATGGCGAGCTGATCGCCCGGGACGGGCTCTATGCGGCGATGTGGGCGCGCCAGCGCGCCGCGGACGAAGCGGCCGAGCAACTGCGCCGTGCCCGCGAGGAGGACGAGGAAGGATTCGTCGTGCGGGGCCCGGTCGCCGCCGAGTGATCGGCGGACGCGCCGAGGAGTGGCCGTCGGCGGCGCGATGCCCTAAGACCAGCGCATGTCGCTCGTTCCGCGCTCCGTCCGCGAGGCCATTCACCCCGTTCACAGCGCGGGCTGGCCGTTCATCGCCGCCACCATCGTCCTCGCCATCGCGCTGGGCATTCTCTGGCAGCCCCTCTTCTGGATCCTCCTCGTCGTCGCCGGCTGGATGCTGGTCTTCTTCCGGGACCCGACGCGGGTCTCGCCCATCGCGCCGGGCCTGGTGATCAGCCCGGCCGACGGACGGGTCGAGCCGCCGGTCGCCGTCGTGCCCCCCCTGGAGCTCGGGCTCGGGCCGGAGCCGCGTCAGCGCATTTCCGTCTTCATGGACATCTTCGACTGCCACATCAACCGCGCCCCGGTCGCTGCTCGGATCACCCGCGTCGCCTACAAGCCGGGCAAGTTCGTGAGCGCCGACCTCGACAAGGCGAGCGAGGACAACGAGCGGAACGGCTTCGTCATGGAGACGCCGGAGGGGCACACGCTCGGGGTCGTGCAGGTGGCCGGGCTGGTGGCCCGCCGGATCCTGGTCTGGAAGCGGGAGGGCGCAGCCGTGGCGCAGGGCGAGCGGATCGGCATGATCCGCTTCGGCTCGCGGCTCGACGTCTACCTGCCCTCGGGCTCGACCGTGCTGGTGGCGGCCGGCCAGCGCGCCATCGCCGGCGAAACCGTGCTCGCGCACCTTCCCGGCGCCGCGCCGCTGCCGCCATACCCGACCCGGGTCGACTAGGCGTGGACGCGCTCTTTCCCGCGCCGGACCCATCGCCGAAGCGCCGCATCCGGCGCCTGCGGCGGGCCGTGCCGTTCCGCCAGGTGGCACCCAACCTGGTGACGCTCCTGGCGCTCTGCGCCGGGCTGACGGCGATCCGGATGGGGATCGAGGGCCGTTACGACATGGCGGTCGCCGGCGTCGTCTTCGCCGCCGTGCTCGACGCGATCGACGGCCGCCTCGCGCGCATGCTGAAGACGACCTCGCGGTTCGGCGCCGAGCTCGATTCGCTCGCGGACTTCGTCAGCTTCGGCGTTGCTCCGGCCTTCCTGATCTATGTCTGGCGGATCGACACGCTGGAATCGCTCGGCTGGATCGCGGGTCTCGTTTTCGCGATCTGCGCCGCCTTGAGGCTGGCGCGCTTCAACGCCGCCCTGGCCGATCCCGACCAGCCGCACTGGCACAAGGACTTCTTCGTCGGCGTCCCCGCGCCGGCCGGCGCGATCTGCGGTCTCCTGCCGATCTTCCTCGAACGCATGGGCGTACCGGTCCCGGAGGAGGCGGCGGGCTTCGTCGCGCTCTATCTCGTGGCGATCGGCGTGCTGATGGTGAGCCGGCTGCCGACGCTCTCCGGCAAGCGGCTCGGCGCGCGCATTCCCCGCGATGTCGTGCTGCCGGTCCTGGTCGCCAGCGTTCTCGTCGCCGCGCTCGGCATGAGCTATCCCTTCACGATGCTTGCGGCGGCGGCGATCGCCTATCTCGGCCATCTGCCGCTCGCCTGGCGCATCTGGCAGCGCAGGTCGCTCGAGCACCGGCGCGCGGAGGGGACCGGCCGCAGGACGGGGGATTCCGGATCGGAGCCGGCGGACGACGTGCCGGAGGACTGAAGCGGGCCGATTTCTTGCCTCGGTCTCGGCGAGGCTGTTCCCCCGCGGCGATCCATGCCCTAGCCTAATCGCGGGGCGGCGCATCGTAAGGAGGCGGACTGGCGCGCGCGCCGTCCGGGACCGACATGAAGCAAGCGATCGTAACCTTCGTCCTGGCGGTGGTGGCGAGCCTGACTTCCGTCGCGGCCCTGGGGCAGGAATCCCGAAAACCCGAGATCGTGGTGGTGACGCACGGCAGGGCCGCGGAACCGTTCTGGGCCGAGGTGAAGCGCGGAGCAGAGGCCGCCGGCGTCGACTTCGGAGCGAATGTCGACTACCGGGCGCCCGGGACGTTCGACGTGGAGGCGATGGCGCGGCTCATCGACGAGGCGGTGACGGAAAGGCCGGCCGGGCTCGTTCTCTCCGTGCCGGATGCCGATGCCCTGGCGCCCCATATCCGCGCCGCCGTCGCGACCGGCATCCCGGTGCTCGGCATCAATTCCGGGCTCGACGTGTCGCACGCGCTCGGCGTGAAGCTCCATGTCGGACAGAACGAATACGAAGCCGGCCGCGCCGCCGGCGAGGCGATGCGGGATGCGGGCGGCCGCCGCGCGGTGTGCATCAACCACGAGCTGGGCAATATCGGCCTCGACCTGAGGTGCAAGGGCTTCATCGACGGGTTCGGAGGTTCGGTCGAGGTGCTCGCGGTCCCTCCGGAGCCGCAGAAGATCGAGGAGACGCTCGCGGACCGCCTGAAGGCGACGGAATCGATCGACGTCGTGCTCGCGCTCAGCGCATCGACGGCGGGAGACCCGGCGCTCCGCGCGATCGCCGGCAGCGGAAGGCCGGAGAAGATCCGCTTCGCCACCTTCGACATATCCGATCCGGTGCTGCGGGCGCTTGCGGACGGCAAGGCCGATTTCGCCATCGACCAGCAGCCGTTCCTGCAGGGCTATCTGCCGGTCGAGTTCCTGATGCTCGCCCGCCGCGAGGGCGTCATGCCGGTGGCGAGCATCCGTACGGGCCCCCGCTTCGTGCGTGCCGAGGAGGCGAAGGCGGCTCTGGTCCGGGGCGCCACCCGGAAGGACTGACTTTCGGCCGGCTGGACGGCCGGTCGCGCACGCACTATCCGGGATTGCGATCCGGAAGCGGGAGGAAGCGATGGCGGCAAGCGAGCTGCGCGAGATCGGACATTTCATCGGCGGAAAGCACGTTCCCGGCACGAGCGGGCGCGCCGGCGACGTCATGAAGCCGATGACGGGGGAGGTGCAGGCGCGCGTTGCGCTCGCCTCGCGAAGCGAAGTGCGGCAGGCCGTCGAGAATGCGCGCGCGGCGCAGCCGGGCTGGGCGGCGACCAACCCGCAGCGCCGCGCCCGCGTGATGATGCGCTTCCTGGATCTCGTCCATGCCGAGTATGACGCGCTCGCGGAGCTCCTGGCGCTCGAGCACGGCAAGACCATCCCCGATGCCCGCGGCGACATCCAGCGCGGGCTCGAGGTCGTCGAGTTCGCGATCGGGATTCCCCATCTCATGAAGGGAGAATTCACCGATGGCGCCGGCCCGGGCATCGACGTCTATTCGATGCGCCAGCCGCTCGGCGTCGTGGCCGGCATCACGCCGTTCAATTTCCCCGCCATGATCCCGATGTGGAAGTTCGCGCCGGCGATCGCCTGCGGCAATGCGTTCATCCTGAAGCCGTCCGAGCGCGATCCGGGCGTGCCGATGCGGCTCGCCGAGCTGCTGGTCGAGGCGGGCCTGCCGGCCGGCATCCTCAACGTCGTGAACGGCGACAAGGAGGCCGTCGACGCCCTTCTGGACGACCCCGACATAAGGGCGATCGGTTTCGTCGGCTCGACCCCGATCGCGGAATACATCTATGCGCGCGGCGCGGCCGCCGGAAAGCGCGTGCAGTGCTTCGGCGGCGCCAAGAACCACATGATCGTCATGCCGGACGCCGACATGGAGCAGGCGGTCGATGCCCTGATCGGCGCGGGCTACGGCTCGGCCGGGGAACGCTGCATGGCGGTGTCCGTGGCGGTACCCGTCGGCGAGGCGACGGCGGATCGCCTGCTCGAGAAGCTCGTCCCGCGGGTGGAAGGGCTGAAGATCGGCCCTTCGACCGATCCCGAAGCGGATTTCGGCCCGCTCGTCACGCGCGAGGCGGTGGAGCGCGTCCGCGGCTATGTCGATCTCGGCGTCGAGGAAGGCGCCGACCTCCTCGTCGACGGCCGCGGCTTCTCCATGCAGGGCTACGAGAACGGCTTCTATATGGGGGGCTGCCTGTTCGACCGGGTCAGGCCGGACATGCGGATCTACAAGGAGGAGATCTTCGGGCCGGTCCTCTCGGTCGTGCGCGCCAGGGATTACGAGGAGGCGCTCCGGCTGCCGTCGGAGCACGAATACGGGAACGGCGTGGCAATCTTCACGCGGGACGGCGACGCGGCCCGGGATTTCGCGGCCAAAGTGAATGTCGGAATGGTCGGCATCAACGTGCCGATCCCGGTGCCGATCTCCTATTACACGTTCGGCGGGTGGAAGCGTTCCGGGTTCGGCGACCTCAACCAGCACGGCCCGGATTCGATCCGCTTCTACACCAAGACCAAGACCGTCACCTCGCGCTGGCCTTCCGGCGTGAAGGAGGGGGCGGAATTCGTGATCCCCACCATGCGCTGAACGTGCGCGGCGCGATCGGCCGCAGCAACGTTCCTGCCGCATCGGCGTTGATGGTCTCTCCGGCGGTCGCCGCTTCCCGCGGCGGCCGTCTTTTTCCGGGGGACGCAGAAGGAGAGCCGCAATTGGCAGGCAGAAAGCAATCGGCAGACCATATCCGGGCCATCGGCGTGCTGGCGCCGGTCGTCATCTCCGCCCGGCTCCAGATGCTCGGGCTCGAGCTCATGAAGCCGACCGCGGCCGGCCGGCGCGAGACGATCGACATGATCGCGGAGAAGCCGCTCGCCCTCATGCTCGCCGGCATGGCGATCCAGGCCGAGATGGTCCGGCAGGCGATCGGCTTCTGGCAGAACCTCCTCGTACCGCAGGCATGGAGCGCCCGGGATTGCGAAGCGCTCGCCGCGGCGGCGCTCGCGCCGGTCGCCCGGCAGGTGAGGGCGAATGCGCGCAGGCTGACGCGCTGAACCGCTGGATGCGGTGCCGGACCGGGCCTGCCGGTCCGGTGCGCGTCAGTCCATGCGCTCCCGCTCACGCTCGGTCAGGCCGCGCGGCTTCATCCAGGAGGGTTCCTCCTCGGTCTGATATTCCTCGAGCCGCGAGAAGGCGTCCCGGAGCGCGTCCGCCCAGGCCTTCGACAGCATCCGGAAATAGGGATCCTCGGCCTCGAGACGCCGTTGTTCGCCGACCTGGAGCGTGTCCTTGCGGTAGATCAGCAGGTCGATCGGCATGCCGACGGAGAGATTGGACCGGAGCGTCGAATCGAAGGAGACGAGGAGCAGCTTTGCCGCCGTCCCCATGCGCATGTCCGGCTTGGCGACCCGGTCGATGATCGGCTTGCCGTATTTGTGCTCGCCGATCTGGAAATAGGGCGTGTCCTTGGTCGCCTCGATGAAGTTCCCTTCCTGGTAGATCTGGAAGAGCCGCGGCGTGTCCTCGGCGATCTGGCCGCCGAGGATGAAGCTGGCCGAGAACAGCGACGGGTTCTGCTCGATCGCCTCGCGATCGATGCGCCTGACCTCGCGGATCGTCTCGCCGATGAGCCGCGCGGCCTGGAACATCGTGTCCACGGTGAGGAGCGAGGGCCGCTCGTCGTCTCCGCCATGGTCGACCCCCTCGTTGAGAAGGCTGACGACCGACTGGGTCATGGCGAGATTGCCGGCCGAGAGGAGCACGATGACGCGGTCCCCCTTGCGCTCCCAGATATGCATCTTGGAAAAAACGGCGATGTTGTCGACGCTCGCGCTCGTGCGCGTGTCCGAGGCGAACACGATGCCGCGGTCTAGCCTGAGCGCCACGCAATAGGTCAAGGCCGAATCCTCTACCGGCAGTCTACTGCTGCTGTTGATGGACGGTGACGTCGACATCAAGCCTCTCGCCCGATCCCCCCCGCCGGACGCCAACGATCGGCGCCGCCGAGGGGGCATCGAAGCCGCAGGCGAGCCGGACATAATGCTGCGTCGGACAGATCCGGTTCGAAACGTCGAACCCGACCCAGCCGAGATCCTCGACCCAGGCCTCGGCCCAGGCGTGGTGCGCGACCGCCGCCTCTTCCGTCGCGATATGAAGATAGCCGGTCACGTAGCGGGCGGGAACGCCGAGACGGCGGGCGGCGGCCGCAAAGATGTGGGTATGGTCCTGGCAGACCCCCCGGCGGCGCGCGAAGGCCTCCGCGGCGCTGGTTCCGGCATGCGTCGCGTCGGTGTCGTAGGTGACCCGGTCCGCGGTTGCCTCGATGAGGGCGTGAAGCTTGGCGAGCGTCGTGGCCCCGCGGATCTCCTGGACGAAGGAATCCATTTCCGGCGAGAGGCTCGTGAGCGGCGTGGAGCGCAGGAAGACGGCCGGGTTCGCGGCTTCCGGAAGGGTGCCCATCAGGCCGTCCTGGTCCGACGTCTCCACGGTGCCGACGGCCGTCACCGTCCATTCCTGGTGCGTCGCCACGGACGTGATGAAATGGGTCCGGTTGCCGAAGCCGTCCGTATAGACGGCCGCTTCCGCGATTCCCGGCGCCTCGATCCGCCAGTCGAGCACGCGCTGCGCCCGGTTGTCGGCGGGCGTGAGCCGCAGCCGGTGCACGGCGAAGGTGCCGGGGGCATCGTAGAGGTAGCGGGTGGCGTGGCGGATCGAAAGCAGCATCGCCTCAGCCGAAATGATAGTCGCGGGAAAGCGCGGCCGTGACCTGGTTGTTGCGGGCCACGAACTCGCACAGGAACTCGTGCAGGCCCTGGCGGAAGATCGCCTGCATGTCCGAATCGCGCAGCATGGCACGCGTTTCGGCGATGACGTCCGCCGAAGGCGAGCGCTCGCCGTAATGGGTCGCGAGCCCCTCGACCGAGGTGGAAAGCCAATCGTAGCAGAAGCGGAGCGAACGCGGCATTTCGGGCCGAAGGATGAGGAACTCCGCGACTGAAGCGGCGCGGTACTGCTCGTCGAAGACGTGGCGGTAGGCGCGGTGCGCGGACACGGCCCGAAGGATCATCTCCCACTGGAGCGTGTCGATATCGCCGCCGACCGGCTGGTTGATCGGCAGGAGGATGAAGTATTTCACGTCCATGATGCGGGCGGTGTTGTCCGCCCGTTCGATGAACGCCCCGAGCTGGCTGAAATAGTAGGTGTCGTCGCGCAGGATGGTGCCGAGCAGCGCGCCGCGGAAGAGGGCCGTGCGCTCGCGCACCCAGTCGAGGAACTCCGGCAGGCGCGGATGGCTCACCTCGGTCGGCTTCACCTCCTCGAAGGAGAGCCAGGTGGAGTTCATCGCCTCCCACATGTCCCGCGTGATCTTCGTCCGGACGAAGCGCGCATTATTGCGTGCGGTGGAGAGGCAGCTCCTGACGGAGGAGGGATTGTCTGCGTCGAAGAGCAGGAAGTCGACCACAGTGGCCGTGGCGAAGCGGTCGCCGTGCTTCTTGACGTAGCCATCCATCACGCCGGCGCTCTGGAGCGTCGAGCGCCATTCCTCGCCGTGGCCCTCGCCGTTGGTGAGCGTCATGCGGAAGCCGGCCTCGGTGAGCCGGGCCATGTTCTCGGCGCGCTCCATGTAGCGCGACATCCAGAACAGGCTGCTGGCGGTCCGTCCCAGCATGCTCAGTCTCGCAGCACCCAGGTGTCCTTCGTGCCGCCGCCCTGGGACGAGTTTACGACAAGCGACCCCTTCTTGAGCGCGACGCGCGTCAGTCCGCCGGGCACGAGCCGGACCCGGTCGCTCACGAGCACGAAGGGACGCAGGTCGACGTGGCGCGGCGCAAGGCCGGCGCTTGTGAAGGCCGGGCAGGTGGAGAGCGCGAGCGTCGGCTGCGCGATGTAATTGTCCGGGCGTTCCTCGATCTTGCGCCTGAAGGTCTCGATCTCCCGGCGGGTCGCGGCCGGGCCGATCAGCATGCCGTAGCCGCCCGAGCCATGCACCTCCTTCACCACCAGGTCGCAGAGATGGGCGAGCACGTGCTCGCGCTCCTCGGCTATGCCGCAGCGATAGGTCGGGACGTTCTCGAGGATCGGACGCTGGCCGGTGTAGAAGCGGATGATCTCCGGCATGTAGGCGTAGATCGCCTTGTCGTCGGCAATCCCCGTTCCCGGCGCGTTGACGATCGTCACCCGTCCGGCGCGGTAGAGGTCCACGAGGCCGGGCACGCCGAGCGTGGAATCCGGGCGGAAGGTGAGGGGGTCGAGAAAGTCGTCGTCGATCCTGCGGTAGATGATGTCGACGCGCTGCCGTCCGCGCGTCGTGCGCATGTAGAGGTAGCCGCCGTCGATGTAGAGGTCCTGCCCTTCGACCAGTTCGACGCCCATCTGGTCGGCCAGGAAGGAATGTTCGAAGAAGGCCGAATTGTAGATCCCCGGCGTCATCACCACGATGGTCGGATCGCCGGTGCAGGCGGCCGGTGCGACGGCTGCGAGCGTGCGGCGGAGCAGCGAGGGATAGTCGCTTACCGGCGCGATCCGGTGGTGCGCGAAGAGTTCGGGAAAGAGATGCATCATCGCCTCCCGGTTCTCCAGCATGTAGGAGACGCCGGAGGGCGTGCGCAGGTTGTCCTCCAGGACGTAGAACTGGTTTTCGCCGATGCGGACGATGTCGATGCCGATGATGTGGCTGTAGATGCTGAGCGGCGGTTCGAAGCCGATCATCGCGGGCTGGTAGGCGGCGTTCCGGTAGATCAGCTCGGCCGGAATCCGGCCCGCGCGGATGATCTCCTGGCGGTGGTAGATGTCGTAGAGAAAGGCATTGAGCGCCCGCACGCGCTGCTCGATGCCGCGCTCGAGGTGCCGCCATTCGGCAGCCGATATGATGCGCGGGACAAGGTCGAACGGAATGAGCCGTTCGAGCGCGTTCGCCTCGCCATAGACGGAGAACGTGATGCCGAGCCGGCGGAAGATCGTGTCGGCTTCCTGCTGCTTGCGCTTCAGGAGCCCCTTCGGCTGCCTGTCCAACCAGGCGGCGAGTTCGGCGTAGGGCCTTCGCACGTTGCCGTCGAGGCCCGACATCTCGTCGAACGACCGGACGGCGCTCCCCGATGAGGCCTGGCTCTGATGCAACTCCGCCGTGCTCCTCCCCATGCACAAACGTTAGCCAACCGCAAACCCCCGGTCACGCATAAAGATGCAGCCGATCCTGCCTCTATTCTCGCCAGCCTCCGGGGACAGCCTGGCCGCAAAAGAAATCTCCGGCGAGATGATCGCCGGAGACAGCAATGGTGCGGCCGCTTCCGCGCGGCGTCAGATCGAGGCGGGCCGCTTCGGCAATCCGAGCGCTTCCTGGGCCGCCCAGACGTACTTCATGTCGACCACCTTCCGCCAGTCGACGTCCTTCGGGACGCCGCCCGTCTCCGCGAGCTGGGCGAGGAAGGTGTCCATGACTTCCGCGCTCTCGAAGCCGCCGTCCGGGCTCAGCTGGTCGAGCTCGACCTTGTACTGCTCCTCGAACGCGGGCGGGATGTCGTAGCCGTAGTCCCGCATGATCTTGTACGCCTGATCCTTGTTCTTCGGATCGAACAGCCACTGGCGCGCCTTGAGGTCGGCGAGCGTCCAAGCATAGACCGTATCCTCGTTCTTCTCGACCCAGGGGCCCATCGCGCCGAAGGCTTCCTGGGGCGCCGAGGTGAGCTCCTCGAACAGGAACTTGCCGCCGGATTCCTCGATCCCCTTCTTGTGGCGCGGGAACACGCTCGCCGCGTCGAGGGTGCCGTTGATGAGGGCGGCCATCCGGTTGTCCGAGGCGCCGGAGGTCGGGACGAAGGTGACGTCCTTCTCCGGGTCGAGCCCCATCTTCTTCAGGATCTGCTTCTGGACCCAGGTGTTGCGCCCGTCGAGCGCGCCGCCCGAGATCTTCGCCCCCTTGAGGTCCTCGGGCTTCTCGATGCCCTTCCGGACGCCCATGATCCAGTATTCCTTGTCGCGGAACATGCTGATGATCTTGATCGGCAGTCCGCTCGCCTGCGCCGAGCCGAGGAACACGCTGGTATCGCCATGCGTGATGTCGAGGCTGCCGCCCACCATGCCCGGGATGTACTGGTCAGAGAGGATGATCTCGACGTCGTCGATGCCGCTCTCCTTCATGTAGCCGAGCGTCATGGCGATCACGACCGGCCACTTATTGACGTAGTTCGGGTTGAAGTCGCCGTAGACGACCTTCTTGAGGTTCGCCTTGATGTTCTTGATCGAGGGCGTCTTGTCCTGCGCGGAGGCGCCGTTGGTGGTGGCGACGGCGAGCATCATGCCCATGACGCCGAGGCCGCCCATCTTCAGGAACTCGCGGCGCTCGAGCCACCTCTTGTGGTCGTCGAACAGATCAATCGGCTTCATCGCTTTCTCCCTTCCCTAGACGAAGTTGTTGCCGGGGTGATCCCTCTTGCCGGCCCCGGGCCGGCCGCCCCGCCCGGCCGGCAGCCGCGCGAGGCCCCGCAGCCGGACACCTCAGAGACGGTCGATCCGGCGCCACGGCGCCACGTAGGCCTCCAGCCAGCGGGTCAGCTGGATCAGCGTCAGCGAAACCACGACGAGCAGGAACAGGACGGCGTACATCAGCGCCGAATTGAACGTATCGGCGGCGCGCTGGATCAGGTAGCCGAGGCCCTTCGAGCCGCCGAAGATCTCGGCGATGATCACGCCGATCAGGCCGCGGCCGATGCCCTGCTGGACCCCGGAGATGATGAAGGGCAGCGTGTAGGGGAGCACGACCTTCGTATAGAGTTCGCGCCGGCTCGCCCCGAAGACCTTGGCGGCCGCCAGGAGCGACTTCTCGGTCGTCTTCACGCCCGCCCAGGCGTTGATGATGATCGGGAACACCGCGGAGAGCACGATGATCGTGACCTGCATCTTCACGGTGAAGCCGAGGAACAGGATGAAGAGCGGCACCAAAGCGATGCGCGGCAGCGAGGCGAGCGCCCAGACATAGGGGCTCAGCACCGTCTCGATATACCGGTTCCCGCCCATCAGCAGACCGGCCGGGATGCCGATGAGGCAGGCCAGGAAGAGCCCCAGGGAGAGATTGCCCAGGCTGTAGAAGAGGTGGTCCCGGATGCTGCCGGAGATCACCGATCCGGGCGGCGAGGTGGTGGTCAGCCCGGTCCATAGCGCTTCGAACATGCTGCTCGCCGGCGGCAGGAAGAGCGGGCTGATGGCTCCGCTGCGCGCGAACAGCTCCCAGACGACGAAGAAGATCGTGAGGTTCGCGACCGTGACGAACCACGAGCCGTAGCGCTTCCAGAACTCGCGCATCGACCATTCGGTCTTGACGATACGGGCCGGTTCCGAGGGTGCCATCGTCGCCATGGCCTGGTCTCCTCCTGTGGCGCTCATCATTTCGCTCCGCGGGCGGTCTGAAGCGCCTCGTCCTTCACGAGTCGCCAGATGTGGTCGCGAAGCTCGCCGTATTCCGGAAGCATCTTCACGTCGTAGTCGAAGCGCGGACGGGGCAGGTTGACGTTGACGATCTCCTTGATGCGGCCGGGGCGATAGGAAATCACGACGACGCGGTCCCCCAGCGTGACCGCCTCGTCAATCGAGTGGGTGATGAAGACCACCGTCTGCCGCGTGTTCGTGACGAAGCGCTCGAGCTCGCTCTGCATCGCCTCGCGGGTCATCGCGTCGATGGCGGCGAAGGGTTCGTCGGCGAGCAGGATGTCGGGTTCGGAGACGAGCGCGCGCGCGATTCCGACGCGCTGCTTCATGCCGCCGGAGAGCTCGTAGGGGAACGAGTTCTCGAAACCGGTGAGATCGACGAGGTCGATATAGCGCCGGACCCGCTCGTCCATCTCCTTCTGCGACAGCCCGAGCTTCTGCATCTCGAACGGCATCCGGATGTTCGATTCGACGGTCCGCCAGGGCATGAGCGCGTAATCCTGGAACACCATCGCGCGGTCGGGACCGGGACCGGTGACCGGGCGTCCGTTCACCTCGATGCTGCCTTCCCACGGCTTCACGAGCCCGGAGATGGCATTGATGAAGGTGGTCTTGCCGCAGCCGGAGGGACCGACGAGCACGACGAACTCGCCCCGGTTGACCGTGAGGCTGATGTCGCGGAGCGCCGTCAGCCGCTGCCGCTCGCGATGGAGCTCGTAGCCGACGGTCAGGTTCTTGGAGACAATGACCGGTGCGGAATCCTGCGGCCCGGCGGCGATGGTCGGTGCTGCGGCCGTCCGCCCGACATCTGCTTCTGCAACCCTCATTACGCCTCTGTTCCTCCCTGAAATCGCGCTGTGGCGGGGCCGTTCTTGCGCGGCGCCTCGGTTCGTCCGTCTGGTCCTCAAACGTTCGGCGAGGCCTCCGATTGGCCGCGCCGCTTGGCTTTGCGTGCCGGCTGGCCGCCTGCCTGTTCCGGACGTCTCTCCTTCGCTCCGAGGTCTCGACCCGAACGTGTCGCAAACGATTGCATACCAAGATTCTTCGGAATGCAAGTCGCTAGTCTCGAACAGCCCGTGAACCGGCATCCGCCAGAACGGACCGGCCGGGACAATCCACTCGTGGACCGTATGATGATACTACAATCCGGTCAATGGCCTTGCGGCCGGCGCCGCTGCGACGTGGCAGCCGCGGTCTTCTTGACCGGCGGCGGCCGCGACGATACCGTCGTCATACGATCATACGATCCGGGGCGGAAATGCTCGAGCTCTACAACTTTGCCCAGTCCACCTGCAGCCTCAAGGTGCGGATCGTCCTTCACGAGAAGGGGCTTGATTGGGAAGACCGGCGCCTCGTCTCGAAGAACCACGATCATCTTTCGGACTGGTACCTGAAGCTCAACCCGAACGGCGTCGTCCCGACGCTCGTGCATGACGGGGTGCCGGTCATCGAGTCCTCGGTGATCGTGCAATATCTCGACGAGGTGTTTCCGGCGGTTCCGCTGGTGTCGGACGACGCGGTGGGGCGGGCCCGCATGCGCGCCTGGCTCGCCTTCGTCGACGCGGTTCCGACGCCGGCCGTGCGCTATCCTTCGTTCCAGTTCGGCGGGCTGCGGCGGAAGTTCGAAACGATGACGCCGGAGCAATTCGCGGAGAACGCGAAACGGCGTCCGCTGAAGTCGAGCTTCTACGAGAAGATGGGGCAGGGCGGATTTCCGCAGGCCGACGTCGACAAGGCGCTGGAGGACATCCGCAAGACGGCCGCGCGGATGGACCGGATGTTCGACGAGAGCGGGGGACCGTGGCTCCTCGGCGAGCGCTACACGCTGGCCGACATCTGCGTCGCGCCCCTCATCGACCGGATGGAGGATCTCGGCCTCGCCGCCCTCTGGGCCGACCGTCCTCGCGTCGCGGAATGGCTCGCCGGGATTCAGGCCCGGCCCGCCTACCAGAAGGCCTTCTACGAGGGCTCGCGCCTGTCCGAGATCTATCCCGATATCGTGCCCGGCCGTGCCGGCGCCCGGCCTTTGCCGCAGGAGGCGGCGCCGGCCGCCTGATCGATTTCGGGCCACGCCCGGCCCGATCTGCATCGCGGGAGCGGATCGGCGCTACGCAGGTGCACAGCGGCGGCTCATCCCCTATATAGACCGGGCTGACCCTCCGTTTCCCACGAGATCGCATGACGCGGCGCCCGGTCCCGACCTCCATCGAAGAGACGCTTGGCCTCCTCCAGGCGGCCGGCTACATCGCTGACCGCTCGCTCGCGACCGTCGTGTTCCTGAGCCTCAGGATGAAGCGGCCGCTCTTCCTGGAGGGCGAGGCCGGCGTCGGCAAGACCGAGATCGCCAAGGTGCTGGCCGAGGGCCTCGGACGGAATCTGATCCGGCTCCAGTGCTACGAGGGGCTCGACCTCGCGAGCGCGGTCTACGAGTGGAACTACGCGGCCCAGATGATCGAGATCCGGCTCGCCGAGGCGAGCGGAGATGTCGATCGCGAGACGCTCGCCAAGGATATCTTCACGGAGCGCTTCCTGATCGCGCGGCCGGTTCTGCAGGCGCTCGAGCCGGACCTCCGCGGCCCGCCCGTTCTCCTCATCGACGAGCTCGACCGTGCCGACGAGGCATTCGAGGCCTTCCTGCTCGAGGTGCTCGCCGATAATCAGGTCACGATCCCGGAGTTCGGGACGGTGCATGCGGCCGAGCCGCCGGTCGTGATCGTCACCACGAATCGGACGCGCGAGATCCACGACGCGCTGAAGCGCCGCTGCCTCTATCATTGGGTGGACTATCCGACCGCCGAGCGCGAACTCGCGATCGTCCTCAGCAAGGTTCCCGGCATCCATGAGCGCCTCGCCGGCGACGTCGTGGCCTTCGTCCAGAGGCTTCGCCGCGAGGAGCTCTTCAAGAAGCCGGGCATTGCCGAGACGCTCGACTGGGCGGGCGCGCTCACCGAGCTCGACCAGGTGGCGCTCGATCCCGCGATGGTGTCGGACACGCTCGGCGTTCTTCTGAAGTACCAGGACGACATCGCCCGGCTTGAGGGAAGCAGGACCAGGCAGCTTCTCGACGAAGCGCGGGCGGAGTTCGCATCCGCGGCGGAGTAGGCGATGGTCCCGGACGGCGACGAAGGCGGGCCGGGCGGCGGCCGGATCGCAGACAACATCGTCCATTTCGCGCGCGCGCTCCGGAAGGCCGGCCTGCCGGTCGGTCCGGGCGCCACCGTCGACGCCATCCGCGCCGTCGAGGCGGCCGGGATCGGCTCGCGCGAGGACTTCTACTGGGCGCTCCACGCCGTCTTCGTGAAGAAGCGCGAGCACCGCGCCGTCTTCGAGCAGGCCTTCGCGATCTTCTGGCGGCGGCGCGGCCTGCTCGACAAGCTGATCGCGATGATGTCGCCGACCGCGCCCCCGAAGCCCGCCGCGCCGGAGAAGCCGAAGCCGGGCGCCGCGCGCGTGCAGGAGGCTCTCGCGCCGGACCGCGCGCCGCTGCGCGAGGAGCCGGAGACGATCGTCGATGCCCGGTTCACCCTCTCGAACCGCGAGCTCCTCCAGGCCAAGGACTTCGCCCAGATGAGCGCGGCCGAACTCGCGGAGGCCCGGCGGCTCATATCGCGGCTGGCGATGCCCGACGACAGGCTCCGGGTCCGCCGGCTCAAGGCGGCGGCGCGCGGCGCCTTCGATCCGCGCGCCACGATGCGCGCATCGCTCCGCCTGGGCGGATCGATGATCCTTCCCCGCTTCAAGGCGCCCGACGAGATCGCGCCGCCGATCGTCGCGCTCTGCGACATATCCGGCTCGATGAGCGACTATTCGCGCGTGCTCCTGCATTTCCTACATGCGCTTTCGGAGCGCCGGCGCGTCGGCTCCTTCGTGTTCGGCACGCGGCTCACCAATGTCACGCGCCAGCTCCGGCTCAAGGATGTCGACGAGGCGCTTGCCGGCTGCTCCGAGGCGGTCGCGGACTGGTCCGGCGGGACGCGCATCGCCGCCGCCATTCACAGCTTCAACCTCAACTGGTCGCGCCGCGTGCTGGGGCAGGGCGCCGTGGTGCTCCTCATCACGGACGGGCTCGAGCGCGATGCCGACGCCGATCTCGGCCGCGAGATGGACCGGCTGCACAGGTCCTGCCGGCGCCTGATCTGGCTCAACCCCCTCCTGCGCTTTTCCGGCTTCGAGGCCAAGGCGGGCGGCATCCGGGCGATGCTGCCGCATGTCGACGAGTTCCGGCCCGCCCATTCGCTGAACGCGATCGCCGACATCGTCGCCGCGCTCAACGGCGAGACGGGCAAAGCGGGGACCGACCCGCGCACCTATCTGAAGGCAGCATGATGGAGGTTGCCATGTCCGCAAACCAGACGGCCGCCGAGAGCGGCCTCGACATACTCGGCACGGCCGAGACCTGGCTCGGCGAGGGACGCCGGATCGCGCTGGCGACCGTCGTCGAGACATGGGGCTCCGCGCCGCGGCCGGTCGGAAGCCATCTCGTCATCGACGAGGAGGGCAATTTCCAGGGATCCGTCTCGGGCGGCTGCGTCGAAGGGGCGGTGGTCGGCGAAGCCATCGACGTGATCGGCAGCGGCGCACCGCGCATGCTCGAGTTCGGCGTGGCCGACGAGACCGCCTGGCGGGTCGGCCTGTCCTGCGGCGGTCGCATCCGCGTCTATGTCGAGCCGGTGGGCCCGTAATGCGCAGGGACCTTCTCGTCGCGCTCAATGCGGCCCGCCAGGCGCGTCGCGCCGTCATCCTGGTCACCGATACGCCGTCCGGCGAGGCGCGCCTCGTCGGCGAGGAGGATGCGGCGCGGGATCCGCTCGCCCCGGAGCTCGACAAGCGGTTCCGGAGCGGGCGCTCCGGAATGCTCGAGGACGGCCGCACCTTCCTGACCGTCCAGGTGCCGCCGCCGCGGCTCGTGGTGATCGGCGCGGTCCATATCAGCCAGGCGCTCGCCCCGGTCGCCCGCATCGCCGGCTTCGACATGGTCGTGATAGACCCGCGGACGGCATTCGCCTCCGAGGAGCGCTTCCCCGACGTTCCGCTGATTGCGGAATGGCCGGACGAGGCGCTGAAGGGCGTGCCGCTCGACGCCTATACGGGCCTCGTCGCGCTCACCCACGATCCGAAGATCGACGACGGGCCGATTCTCGCGGCGCTTGCGGCGAACTGCTTCTATGTCGGGGCGCTCGGCAGCCGGAAGACCCACGGAAAGCGGGTGGAGCGGCTGCTGCAGGCCGGTGCCTCGGCCGCCGAGCTCGAGCGCATCCACGCCCCGATCGGAATGAATATCGGCGCCCAGTCGCCCGCGGAGATCGCGATCGCGATCATGGCGGAGGTGATCGCGACCCTGCGCACGAGCGCCGACAGCCGCCGGGCGGTCGCTTGAGGTTCGGGCCGGTTCCGGTCGCCGAAGCCGAGGGGTCGATCGCGGCCCATTCGGTGCGGCTTGCGGGGCGGACGATCAAGAAGGGAACCCGTCTCGGGCCGGAGCAGATCGCCGCCCTGACGGAGGCCGGGATTGCCGAGGTCGTGGTCGCCGTGCTCGATCCGGCCGATATCGGCGAGGACGATGCGGCGGAGCGGGTCGGCAGCCGCCTGCTCTGCCCGAGCCTGCGGGCCGATCCGCCCTTCACCGGGCGGTGCAACATCTTTGCGAAAGAGGCCGGCCTCTTCATTGCCGACCGCGAATCGGTCGACGCATTGAACAGGCTCGATCCCGGGCTGACGCTCGCGACGCTGCCCTCCCACACGCCGGTCGAGGCGGGGCGCATGGTGGCGACGGTGAAGGTGATTCCCTTCGCCGTCCGCGAGGAGGCGGTGGCGAAGGCCGAAGCGCTTCTCGCCGGAGGCGGGGCGCTCGAAGTCGCGGCGTGGCGGCCGGCAAGGGTGGGCATGGCGGCGACCGTGCTGCCCGGCCTCAAGCCCACCGTCATGGACAAGACGCGCCGCGTGTTCGAGGAGCGGCTGAAGCCGACCGGATCCACCATTCTCTCCGAGCGGCGGGTGCCGCACGAGGTGGAGCCGCTTGCCGAGGCGATCGCGGGGCAGCTTCGCGACGGCAGCGAGCTGATCGTGGTCTTCGGGGCCTCGGCCATCACCGACGCGGGCGACGTCATTCCGGAGGCGGTGCGCCGGGCGGGCGGCAGGATCATCCATTTCGGGATGCCCGTCGATCCGGGCAACCTTCTTCTCGTCGGCGAACTCGGCGGCGTTCCGGTCCTGGGCGCGCCGGGCTGTGCGCGCAGCCCCGCCGAGAACGGCTTCGACTGGATCCTCCAGCGGCTTCTCGCCGGGATTCCGGTCGAACCCGAGGACATCACGGGCCTCGGGGTCGGAGGACTGCTGATGGAGATCGTCTCGCGTCCGCAGCCCCGGAACCCGGCCAGGGAGCAGACCGGCAAGAGCGTGGCGGCGGTCGTGCTTGCGGCCGGGCAGTCGCGCAGGATGGGGGGGCCGAACAAGCTGCTCGCCACCTTCGATGGCGAGCCGCTCGTCCGCCGCACCGTCAGGGCCGCGCTCGCGTCCGCCGCGGACCCGGTGATCGTCGTCACCGGGCACATGCGGGACGAGGTCGCGAAGGCGCTTTCTGATCTTCCCGCGACGGTGGTCGAGAACCCGGATTTCGCGGACGGGCTCGCCACCTCGCTCAAGGCGGGCGTCGCCGCCGTCCCGCAGGAGGCATCGGGCGCGATCGTGCTCCTCGCCGACATGCCCATGATCACCACGGCGAATATCGACGCACTGATCGCCGCCTTCGATCCGGAGCGCCCGGGCATCGTGCTTCCCACGGTTTCCGGAAAGCGCGGCAACCCGGTGCTCTGGTCGCGCCATTTCTTCCCGGAGCTGCTCGGTGCGTCGGGCGACGTGGGCGCCCGCCACCTCATCGCCCGCTATCCCGACGCCGTGACCACCGTCGAGCTCGGCGCCGCCGCCGGGCTCGATGTCGACACGCCCGATGCCCTGGTTGCGGCGGGCGGCATCTTGCCCGAATGAGCCGCCTGTCCTTCTTTCGCCGGGCCCGCCCGTCATCCTGGTGCCGTCGGGACGGGGAATCAGGCTGCGCCATGAGGGTTGCGATCGCCTGGGCGGTCCTTCTCTGCGCGACGTCCGTCTCCGTCGCCTCGCCGATCGAGGATGGCCGGCGCTTCGCGGAGAAGAATTGCGGTCGCTGCCACGCAATCGGCCGGGAAGGTGACAGCCCGCTTCCCGGCGCGCCGGCGTTCCGCACCCTTTCCGAGCGCTATCCGATCGAATCGCTTGCCGAGGCGCTCGCCGAGGGCATCGTGACGGCACATCCCGACATGCCGGAATTCGTGCTCGAGCCGGAAGAGATCGACGCGCTCCTCTCCTATCTGGAGAGCATCCAGGCGCGCTGAGCGAGCAATGCGTGACGGCAGGCTGGTTGTGGCGCGGCCGAAAACCGCCGCTCTTCGCGGGCGGAAAGGGCAGGCGGGCTCTGCGGCTTTCTCAGGGCGCTAGCAGCAGTCGCTCGGTGGAGCTGCTAACTTACTGAACTAATTGGCAATCTTCTTGCATCACCCTATTCTGCCGAGAGGGCCGACTGGTGGCCCGGAAGAATGGGGATACGGAATGCGAGACACCGATTTCCATTGGATCGCCGAGGATCCGCGCGCCGGCTACGGCCTGACGACCGCGAACATCCTCTATCACATGCCCGACCATCCTGACCTCCTGCAGGCGTTCGTATGGCAGTTCTACGACGTCTGCCCGGACTATCCGCGGCTGGAGAAGTTCCTGGCCTACTGGCGGCGCGAGATCGAGGCGGCGATCCATTCGGTCGAGATCTCGCACAAGCGCCTCGTCACGCCTTCCGAGGTGCGGCTCGCTTCGTTTCACGGCCAGCTGCACTGAGATCGGCTTCGCGCCGCGCTCGGAGCGCCGTCCCGAGCGCGGCACCGGGGCCTTGACCTTCCAGTCGCTGGAACCCATCTCGTCCGCGTTTGTGAGAGTTGGGGCGGAGCGTGGAATGAACATCGGACAGGCCTCGCGCCGGAGCGGGCTGCCGGCGAAGACGATCCGCTATTACGAGGAGATCGGGCTCGTCCAGCCGAGCCGGCTCGAGAACGGCTACCGGGATTATTCCGCCGGCGAGCTCGATGCGCTGCGCTTTCTCGCGCGCGCCCGCTCTCTCGGCTTCTCGATCGAGGAATGCCGGCGGCTTCTCTCGCTCTATTCCGACAAGAGCCGCGCGAGCGCCGACGTGCGCCGGCTGGCGGAAGCGCACATCGTCGAGGTGGACGCCAAGATCGCCGAGCTGCAGGCGATCAGGGCGGCCCTCGCACGGCTCGTCTCTGCCTGCCACGGCGATCACGCGCCCGATTGCCCGATCCTGGACGAACTCGCCGGCAGCGCTGCCTGATGCCGGCACGCGTCGTCCTGCTCGCCACGGCGGCGGCACTCGTCGTCGGCATGCTGGTCCTCCTTGCCCGAAGCGGCACCGCGTTCGCACCGGCATTCCCGGAGCGGGGGCCGGGCGCAGCGATCGCGCCGCGCTGAGGGGTGCCCTCCGGCACGGCCTGCCTGCGTTGCCGGGGACGTCAGGCGGCGAGCGGTCGAAGTGCCTGGACGAGTTCCTCCGCATCGGGCCGAAACCCGTCCTGGACGACGCGATCGTCGGGCGCGATCACGACGAACCAGGGGGTCCCGCCGGAACGGTAGGCCTCCATGATGGCGGGCACGGCGCCTGCCGAGGCCGGCGCGGCGCGGCGCTCGTCGCCATCTTCGTCGATCCACCGGACATGCTCGAGCGGAGGAGCAGGCGGACCGAGGTTTCCCGTCTCCACGAAATCCCCGTTGGCGGGCTCGCGGCGCCGTGCCGCGAGCCCGACCTTGTTAGGCGGCAGCGCCGGTCCTGCGCGGCAAAACCCAGTTCGGGCGTGGGAAATGACAGGTATATCCGTTCGGAATACGTTCCAGATAATCCTGGTGCTCGGGCTCGGCCTCCCAGAAATCGCCGGCCGGCTCGACTTCCGTGACGACCTTGCCAGGCCAAAGTCCCGACGCATCGACGTCTGCGATCGTATCGAGCGCAACGGCCTTCTGCTCGTCGCTGGTGAAATAGATCGCCGAACGGTAGCTCGTGCCACGATCGTTTCCCTGGCGGTTGAGCGTCGTCGGATCGTGGATCTGGAAAAAGAACTCGAGCAAGCGCCGGTAGGTGATCTGCGAAGGATCGAAGATGATCTCGATCGCCTCGGCATGGCTGCCGTGATTGCGGTATGTCGCATTCGGCACGTCGCCGCCCGTATACCCGACCCTGGTCGAGATCACGCCGGGCAGCTTGCGGATGAGGTCCTGCATGCCCCAGAAGCAGCCGCCGGCGAGAACAGCGCGTTCGGTCGTCATGAGATGTCCTCCACCTGGTTGAGATATTCGCCGTAACCCTGCTCCACCATCTCGTCGCGCGGCACGAAGCGCAGCGAAGCAGAATTGATGCAGTAGCGCAGGCCGCCGCGGTCGCTCGGTCCGTCAGGGAAGACGTGGCCGAGATGGCTGTCGCCATGTGTCGAACGCACTTCCGTCCGGATCATGCCGTGGCTGGTGTCGCGCAGCTCGTTCACGTTCGCGGGTTCGATCGGCTTGGTGAAGCTCGGCCATCCGCAGCCCGACTCGTACTTGTCCGACGATGCGAACAGCGGTTCGCCCGAGACGATATCGACGTAAATGCCCGGTGCCTTGTTGTGGAGAAGCGCCCCGGTCCCTGGGCGTTCGGTCCCGCTCTGCTGTGTCACCCGAAATTCCTCGGGCGACAGCCTGGCGATCGCGGCGTCTGTTTTCCTGTAGGCAGCCATGGCCGAACTCCTTCGATTCCGCCATCGAAGATGGGTCCTCGACCCGGAGGTGTCCAATAGGCCGCGACCATAGTTTCGATGTCACCGGTGCGCCACCGACTCACGACCACCCAAAGCGCTCGATCGGCACGCGAAGCTGCCGCAAGGCCGCTGCCGGGCGGCGACATCGGGAAGCGGTCCGCACGCCTGATCCCGTCGGCGAGCCGGCGGGCTCGAAGCGGGCGATCGCCTCCGCTTCGGAGACGAAGGGGCCGCCGTGCCGCCCTCACATCAGCCCTGTGCCCTTGAAGCTCACATGGCCCTCGCGGCCGATGATCAGGTGATCGTGCACCACGATCCCGAGCGGCTTCGCCACGTCGATGATCGTCTGCGTCATCTGGATGTCGGCGCGCGAGGGAGTCGGGTCGCCGGACGGATGGTTGTGAACGAGAATGATGGCGGAGGCCGAAAGCTCGAGCGCGCGGCGAACCACCTCGCGCGGATAGACCGGCGTGTGGTCGACCGTTCCGGTCTGCTGCACCTCGTCGGCGATGAGGCCGTTCTTCTTGTCGAGAAAGAGGATCCGGAACTGCTCGCGCTCCTCATAGGCCATCGCCGTGCGGCAATAGTCGAGGAGCGCGCTCCAGGAGGAGAGCACGGTGCGCTTGCGCACCGCCTCCTGGGCGAGCCGCTCGGAGAGCGCCTTGATGAGCTTCAGCTCGAGGACGACCGCCTCCCCGACGCCCTCGATCTCGCGCAGCCTGGCCGGCGAAGCCGAAAGCACCTCGGCGATGGTGCCGAACCGCCTCAGGAGCGCCTTGGCGATCGGCTTCGTGTCGCGCCGCGGCAGCGCGCGGAAGAGCGCCAGCTCGATGAGCTCGTAATCCGCGAGCGCCGCCGCCCCGCCGTCCCTGAAGCGGGATCTCAGGCGGTCGCGGTGGCCGAGGAAATGGGGAAGGTCGGGCCCCGAATCCTCAAGCCCCGCCATCGACGCTGCCCTGCGCCATCGGGCCGTAGGGCGGCTTGTGCCGTCCGTTCGGTGAAAGCGTGAAGACCTCCACGCCGTCCTCGGTGATGCCGACCATGTGCTCGAACTGCGCCGAAAGCGAGCGGTCCCGGGTCACCGCCGTCCAGCCGTCGGAGAGGAGCTTCACGTGCGGACGTCCGAGATTGATCATCGGCTCGATGGTGAAGACCATTCCCGGCCGGATCAGCGCGCCCTCGCCGGGCCGCCCGTAATGAAGCACGTTCGGCGGCTCGTGGAACGAGCGCCCGACGCCGTGGCCGCAGAAGTCGCGCACCACCGAGCAGCGCTCCGATTCCGCGTAGCTCTGGATGGCGTGGCCGATGTCGCCGAGATGCCCGCCGGGATGCGTCGCCGCGATGCCGCGCATCAGGCACTCGTAGGTGACCTCGATCAGCCTCTCGGCGGCGCGCTTGGCCGTGCCGGCAACATACATGCGGCTCGAATCGCCGTGCCAGCCGTCGAGGATGAAGGTGACGTCGATGTTGACGATGTCGCCTTCCCTGAGCGGCTTCTCGTTGGGAATGCCGTGGCAGACGACGTGGTTGAGCGACGTGCAGGTCGAGTGCCTGTAGCCGCGATAGTTGAGGGTCGCGGGCACCGCGCCGTGCTGCATGGCGAAATCGAAGACGAAGTCGTCGATCGTCTTGGTCGTCACGCCGGTCGCCACGATGTCGGCCAGTTCGTCGAGGCAGAGCGCCGCCAGCCGGCCCGCCCGCCGCAGCCCGTCGAAGGCCTCGGCGTCATAGAGGAGGATCGTATCCCGCGCCCGCGTGATATCAGCCAATTCTTCCTGCATTCCCGTCCAGGCTCCATTTCGCCCCTAAGCTAGTGCATCGGCGCCGAACTTATAAGGCCGTCCACGCGCCGCGGGCCCTGTGATTCCCGCCCGCCCTCCGCTAAGTGAGGGCGTCCGCACCTCGATCGCGCATAGCCATGTCCGATGAAAGACCCACCACCGCCGCCATGCTCGTCATCGGCGACGAGATCCTCTCGGGCCGGACCAAGGACCGCAATATCGGGTTTGTCGCCGACACGCTGACCGATATCGGAATCGATCTCGAGGAGGTCAGGATCGTGGCCGACCGGATGGCGGCCATCGTGGAGGCGGTGAGGGCGCTCAGCGGGCGCTACGACTACGTCTTCACGAGCGGCGGCATCGGCCCGACCCACGACGACATCACCGCCGACGCGATCGCGGAGGCTTTCGGCGTCCCGCTCCGCTACGATCCCCGCGCCACCGCCATCCTCCAGGCCTATTACGAGGGCCGCGGCATCGAGATGAACGAGGCCCGCCGCCGGATGACCCGGATCCCCGAAGGGGCGGACCTGATCGCAAACCCGGTTTCCGCGGCACCCGGATTCGCCATTCGGAACGTCTTCGTCATGGCCGGCGTGCCGGCGATCATGCAGGCGATGATGGACGACGTCGTGAAGCGGCTTCCGGCCGCGCGCCCGCTCGTCAGCGAGACCATCGAGGCCGGCCGGGGAGAGGGCGACGTCGCCGCCGCGCTGACGGGCATCCAGGAGCGCTTTCCGGACGTCCGGATGGGCTCCTATCCCTATCACGACGGCACGCGCTTCACGACGCGGCTGGTGCTCCGGAGCCGGGACGTCGCGGCGCTCGCGGCGGCGGCGGCAGCGCTCCGCGCCGCCCTCGCTGCCCTCTAGCCGGGCCGCGTGGCGAGGCGTCGGCCGGTCCG
>NZ_SPKJ01000150.1 GCF_009866965.1 Propylenella binzhouense
GCGCGACCGGCGGCGGGTGCGGCGATCCGGCGCGCGGCCGGCCCGGCCCGCCGCGCCCCGGCCGCCTTCACGGCTGCACGATTGTCAGCTCGAGCGGCCAGTCGTCGACGCATTCCTTCCCGGTCGCGGTGACGATGAAGGTATGGCCGACGAACATGCCGAGCATGCCGTCCGCGGTGATCGGATTGGGCTCCGGCATCAGCACCATGCCGGGCTTCATGATCTCCTCGAACGGCTCCACGTCGATATGGTCCTGGAAGACGTGCGGACCGTCGGAGACGAAGTCGATGCCGTGGACGTGGATCGGGCGCGACTGCACGCCCTTCTCGCGGAAGAACTGGCCGGCGATCCTGAGCCCGTCGACCGGCTTGCCCGGCCCGATCGCGGCGATCATCCGCTCGTAGCCGGGCCTGGCGATCTCGTCCCAGAACCGGCGCAGCTCAGCCGGCGGCTCGCCGAGGCAGATCGGCTGCCCGATCTGGGCGCTGAAGCCGCGATAGCCGGCGGCGAGCTCCATCAGGATGATGTCGCCCGGCTCCAGCCTGCGGGAGGATGGCCGCGGATTGCCGAAGACCTGGGCCGGGTCGGCCATCGGCGTGGAGCCGATGATGAGGAAGTCGATGTCGCCGTTCCCCTCCAGGATCGCCGCGCCGGCCGCGGCGCGGAGCTGGTACTCCGTGACCCCCGGCCGGGCGCGCGCGGCGATCGCCTCCATCGCGGCGGTGCAGAGCCTGCCGGCGTGGCGCACGCAGTCGAGCTCCTCCTCGCTGTGGACCGAGAGGAGCTCGTGCATGATGCCCTTCGTGAAGACGAGCTCCGCCTCCGGCAGCGCCTCCTTGAGCGCATTGTACTGGTTGACGGGCAGGTAGTCGCCGTGGCGGGGATCGACCTCGAGCAGGCCGATCCGCCCCTTCTCGCAGCCGAGCTCGCGGATCCGCTCGGCCATCACGCGGCCGAACTGGCCGTTCCGGCTGGAGCGCACGTCGGAGAGCGCGCCCGCCGTCTCGCGCCGGACGGCTTCGCAATGCGTGCCGCCCATCGAATAGACGAGCGTCGGCTCGCCCTCGCGCGGGAAGACGACGTAATTGGCGAGGGCGTGCCATTCCCAATGGCCGGAGAGCCACGTCATGCCGCCGCCGAAGCTCCAGTGGCTCGGCCCGCCGGGGCAGATCACCACGTCGAGGGCGAGCTCCTGCATCTTCGCCCGGAGCGCGGCATGCCGGCGCCGGTACTCCGCGGGCGAGAAATGCTCGTAGACGGCCTCCCGGTAATAGGGCGTGCCGCGCATGCCGTTGAAGACCGGACCGTGATCGAGGCGGTGGCGGATCTCCTCCCAGGACCGGGGGGAGCTCGCGCTCGGTGTCGCGACGTTCATGGCGCTAGATCTTGCAGCCGTTGATTTCGGCCTCGCCGCCGGCCTTGGCGACGGCCTCCCTGGCGATCGAATCGTCGACGAGCTGCTCGTAGCTCGGCTTGGTCTCCTTCGGGATGTCGCCGATCTCGACATTGTTCTCGGCCGTCCA
The DNA here is from genome assembly GCF_009866965.1 of Propylenella binzhouense. Classification (GTDB taxonomy): domain Bacteria; phylum Pseudomonadota; class Alphaproteobacteria; order Rhizobiales; family Afifellaceae; genus Propylenella; species Propylenella binzhouense. The sequence goes on from NZ_SPKJ01000150.1 coordinate 1,524, forward strand.
TTCCATCCGCGCCCGGTCGAAGCCGGTATTGACGGCCCAGACGCAGTTCTTCGTGAGCACGTCCATCGCCGCGCGCACCGCCTCCTCCGGCTTCTCGGTCGCCTTGGCGATGATCGGCACGACCTTGTCGCGCTGCTGGTACATCGCGCGGTTCGCCTCGATCATGGCGGCCATCGCGTCGACGAGGAGCGGGCGGTCCCTGGCGATCATGCTGTCGGCCGCGCCATACATGTTGAAGACGTAGTCCGGCATCTTCTCGGCGAGCACCGAGAGGACGTGGAGCTCGGGCTTCTGCTTCTGGGCGAGGTAGACGTCCTCGGGATGGAGCGAGACGCCGTCGAGCTGGCCGGTCAGGAGCCCCGGAAGCCGGCCGGCGAGGCCCTGCGACACCCAGACCGCATCGTCGACGGTGAGGCCGGCATCGGCGAGCATCGCCCGGCCCATGCGCCAGTTGAAGCCGCCGACGCCGCCGCCGGCCGCGGAGAGGCGCTTGCCCTTGAGATCGGCCGGCGTCTTGACCTCGGCGCTCACCATGTAGGATTGCGGCAGCTTCGGCGCGAAGCCCCAGACCTGGTGCGCCTTCATGCCGTTGCCGACCATGATGTCGGTGACGTTGGCGATGATCTCGCCCTGCTGGAGCGCCGCGGAGAGCGCGGCCGAGGCGCCGCCCTCGAAGGCGATGATCTCCGGCGCGATGCAGTGCTTCTCGAAGAGGCCGAGCTCCTTCGCCACGTAGGGGGTGGTGTGGACGACGTTGGGCGGCACCACGGCGACGCCGATCTTGAGCGGCCGCATCTCCTTGCACGCCGCACCCTGCGCATGGGCGGCCCCCGCGGCCGCGCCGCAGGCGAGGCCCGAGGCGAGCGCCACCTTCAGTCCGATCTTCCAGAACGACATAGGTCTTCCTCCCCTGACGCCCCTTTCCCGGGGCTGTCCAACGAAGCTCAGTCGCGGTCGGCCGCCGCCGTCCACGGCGCCACCTTCTTCTCCATGATCCTGAGGAGCGCCGTCAGCGTGACGCCGAGAATGCCGAGCGCCACGATCGGCACGAACATCATGTCCACCTTGTAGGTCGTCGCGGCGCGCTGGATGAGGTAGCCGATGCCGGAGATCGCCGTGTAGAGATCGGCGATCACCATGCCGATCAGGCCGCGGCCGACGGCGAGCCGGAGGCCCGTGACGATGAAGGGCAGCGAGGCCGGAATGATGATGTGGCGCCACATCTGCCCCTCCGAGCAGCGGAACGCCTTGCCCACCTCGAGCAGCTTCTGATCGACGTTCTTCACGCCCTGATAGGTGTTGATCACCATCGGGAAGAACGCGAACAGGAACAGGATCACCGTCTTCGCCAGCGTGTCGTAGCCCGCCCACAGCACGATGAGCGGCACGAGCGCGACCGACGGCGTCGAGTAGAGGAAGGTGATGTACATGTCGAAGGCGAGGTCGGCCGTGCGGAAGCGCGCGAGGAGGAGCCCGATCGCGACGCCCGCCACGCAGGCCGAGACCAGCCCGTAGAAGAGCACGACGAGGCTCGGCCAGAGATATTGCCAGAGCTCGCCGCTGCCGATCATCCGCACCGCCGCCGCCGCCACCTTGACCGGCGTGGTGAAGAGGATCGGGTCGATCCGCGACCCGACGACCTGCCAGAGGAGCAGGAAGACGGCGAGCGAGACGAGCCGGATGACGAGCGCCTTCAGGCCCTCCTTCCGGCGCTTGGCCTCCGCCGCGCGGCGGGCGCGGACCTGGTCCTCGCCATAGCTCTCGGCCTCGGCGCCGGCATTCGGCGCGATGCCGAGGGCGGACGGGATCGAGCTCATCACGCTGCCTCCGCATGACGGGCGCGCCGCGGGCGCAGCTCGTTCCAGATATGCGCCCGCAGCTCCGCGAAACGGGGATCGGCGCGCACCGCATTGACGTCGCGCGGCGAGGCGAAGGGCACCTCGATCAGCTCCTGGATGCGGCCCGGACGCGCGCTCATGACGGCGATGCGGTCGCCGAGCAGGATCGCCTCGTCGATCGAATGGGTGATGAAGACCATGGTCTTGCGCTCCTCCGGCCGCTGCATCAGCGCGAGGAGCTCCTCCTGCAGCACCTCGCGCGTCTGCGCGTCGAGCGCGGCGAAGGGCTCGTCCATGAGGAGGACCGTCGGGTTCATGGCGAGGGCGCGGACGAGGCCGACGCGCTGCTGCATGCCGCCGGAGAGCTGGTAGGGATAGTGGTTCTCGAAGCCGGCGAGGCCGGCGAGCGCGAGATAGTGGCGGACGCGCTCGCGGATCGCCGCCTGCGCGACGCCCGCCATCTCCAGCCCGAAGGCGGCGTTGTGGTAGACCGTCTTCCAGGGCAGGAGCCCGAAATGCTGGAACACCATGGCGACGCCGTCGGGCGGGCCGGCGACCGGGCGGCCATGGACGAGGAGCCTGCCCTCGCTGATGTCGGTGAGCCCCGCGATGCAGCGCAGGAAGGTGGTCTTGCCGCAGCCGCTCGGGCCGACGACGCAGAGGACCTCCTGCGTCCGCACCGCGATCGTGAGCCGCCGGAACGCGACCACCGCGCCGTCGAGAAAGAGCTTGCTGGCGTCTTCCGCCTCGATCGCGGGCGCTCCCCCGCCTGCCGGAGCCATGCGCCGCTTCCTCCCGTTCCCTTATCTGCCCGCCGGGCGGCTTCTCGCGGGCCGCCTATGCGAACGATTGCAGAGTTGTATGCCCGTCCGACGGCAGGGGCAACATGAAAAAGGGGCGGAGCTGAGCGGACGGTCCCTCTAGCCCAAATGGCGAAGGGAACCGCGACCCGAGCCGGACGGGTTGACGCGCGGAAGCTCCGGGTGGAGTCCTCTGTCACCAAGGGAGAACGCCATGTCCGAGACGCCGTCCGCCGCGCTTGCGCAACCCGCCGCCCTCTCCGGCGAGCCCTCCCGGCCCCCCTCGCCCGAGGCGGCGCGGCTCATGGAGGGCTTCGCGTTCCGGCGCATCCCCGGCGCGGGCGCGGAGATCCAGGTCGCGGTCGCCGGCAGCGGGCCGCCCCTCCTCCTCATCCACGGCAACCCGCTGACCCTGGTCTCCTGGCACAAGGTCGCCCCCGCGCTCGCCGGGCGCTTCACGGTGGTCGCGACCGATCTCCGCGGCTACGGCGACAGCGAGAAGCCCGATGCCGGGCCGGACGGCTCGGCCTACACGTTCCGCGCGATGTCGGAGGACAATATCGCGGTCATGCGCGCGCTCGGCTTCGAGCGCTTCGCGGTGGCCGGCCACGACCGCGGCGCGCGGGTCGCCTTCCGCATGGCGCTCGACCATCCGGAGATCGTGACGCGCATGGCCGCGCTCGACATCGTGCCGACGCACCACGTGCTCACCAACATCTCGCTCGGCTGGGCGCTGGAATCCTATCACTGGCTGTTCATGGCCCAGAAGGCGCCGTTCCCCGAACACCTGATCGCCTCCGACCTCGACTTCTACATGCGCTACAAGCTGAACAAGAAGGGCGTCGGGCTCTCGATCTTCTCCGAAGGCGCGATGGCCGAGTACATCCGCTGTGCGACCCCGGACCAGATCCGCGGCGTCTGCGACGACTACCGGGCGACGATCCACCACGACTTCCCGATGGACAGCGCCGATTACGGCAAGCGCAGGATCGCCTGCCCGGTGCTGGCGATCTGGGGCGACAACAGCCATGTCGGCCGGCACTACCAGCCGCTCGCCGCCTGGGCGGAATGGTGCGACGACCTGCGCGGCTTCGCGGTGCCGACCGGCCACTACCCGGCCGAGCAGCGGCCGGACCTCATCGAGCCCGCCTTCCGCGCCTTCTTTTCCGGCGAGGAGCCGGCGCCGCCGGCCGCATGAGCGCGGAAGCGGAGACGCTCGCGCAGATCCGCGAGGCGGTGCGCTCGCTCTGCGCGGGCTTTCCCGGCCCCTACTGGCGCGCGCTCGACCGCGAGCGCGCCTACCCGGCCGACTTCGTGCGCGCCATGACGGAGGCGGGCTTTCTCGGCGTCCTCATCCCGGAGGCCCATGGCGGCAGCGGGCTCGGGCTTTCGGCGGCGGCGGCGATCCTGGAGGAGGTGCATGCGAGCGGCGGCAACGCGGCCGCGCTCCATGCGCAGATGTACACGATGGGGACGCTGCTCCGGAACGGCAGCGAGGCGCAGAAGCGGCGCTTCCTGCCGGAGATCGCGGCGGGCAGGCTCCGCCTTCAGGCGTTCGGCGTGACCGAGCCCGGCGCCGGCACGGACACGACCTCGATCCGCACCTTCGCCGAGCGCCGCGGCGACCATTACGTCGTGAACGGCCAGAAGATCTGGACCTCGCGGGCCGAGCATTCCGACCTGATGCTGCTCCTCGCCCGCACGGCGCCGAAGGAGGCGGCGGCGCGCCGGAGCGACGGGCTCTCCGTCTTCCTGGTCGACATGCGCGAGGCGGCGGGCCGCGGCCTGACCATCCGGCCGATCCGCACCATGCTCAACCACGCCACCACGGAGATCTTCCTGGAGGACCTCGCGCTGCCGGCCGAAAGCCTGATCGGCGAGGAGGGGCGCGGCTTCCGCTACATCCTCGACGGCATGAACGCCGAGCGCATCCTGATCGCGGCCGAATGCATCGGCGACGCGCGCTGGTTCGTGGAGAAGGCGAGCGCCTATGCCAAAGAGCGCGTCGTCTTCGGCCGCCCGATCGGGCAGAACCAGGGCGTGCAGTTCCCGATCGCGCGCGCCTTCGCGCAGAGCGAGGCGGCGAAGCTGATGGTGGAGAAGGCGGCGCGGCTCTTCGAGGCGGGCATGCAGTGCGGACCGGAGGCGAACATGGCGAAGCTGCTCGCCTCGGAAGCCTCCTGGGCGGCGGCCGACATGTGCCTCCAGATCCATGGCGGCTTCGGCTTCGCGGAGGAATACGACGTGGAGCGCAAGTTCCGCGAGACCCGGCTCTACCAGGTCGCGCCGATCTCGACGAACCTCATCCTCGCCTATCTCGGCGAGCACGTGCTCGGGCTGCCGCGCTCCTACTGAGCCGGCGCGGCCGGCGGCTCCGCGGGCGGCGCTTCCTCCCCGGCGGCCGGCGGGGGACCGCCTTCCGGCGGAGGCGGCGGCAAAGCGGCGTAGTGATTGGCGAGGGCCCGGATGTCGGCGTCGGAGAGGCCGCGGGCGGCGGCGATCATGATCCGCCCGGCGGGCGTCCCGTCCGGAATTCCCGCCGCGAAGAGATGGAGCTGCTGGTCGAGATAGCTCGCATACTGGCCCTCGAGATGCGGGAAGACGAGGCTCGGCGCCTCGCCCGGCTCGGGCCGCCCGTGGCAGGCGCCGCAGGCGGGGATGCCGCGGGCCGGATCGCCCGCTTCGGCGAGCGCGCGGCCGCGGGCGAGGAGCTCCG
>NZ_SPKJ01000151.1 GCF_009866965.1 Propylenella binzhouense
CGGCTGCGGCTCCGGCTGCGGCTGCGGCTCCGGCTGCGGCTGCGGCGCGCGGCTGCGGCCGCAGGCCTGCGGGATCGCGGGTCCCGCCGGCCCGGCGTCCCGCTTTCGATGTCGTGAAGATCGTGCCGGCGATGTCGTGAAGATCGTGCCGGACCCAATCGTCCGACCATGCCGGAACCCTATCGGACCGGCGTACGCCCGTCAAGGACTATTTTCCTACTGATCGGAGCAAAGCGCCGGACGTGCGATGAACGATCGCAACGGTCCGGAGCGCCGCGTTGGCGGACACCAACACCATCGAGAACGTATGCAGCGTCTTCAAGGGCGACATGCGCGGCACGTACCAGCATTGTGCCGAGCACCACCTGCACCGCTACCTCGCGGAGTTCGAGTTCCGGTACAACAATCGTTCCGCGCTTGGCGTCGAGGATCAGGAGCGGGCCGGGCGTGCGCTGGCAGGCGTCGCCGGCAAACGACTGACGTATCGCAGATTTGACCCGGAAATGAATTAGGAATGACAAGGCCCCCAAGCTTGGGGCTTGGGGGCCGGCCGAACCGCGCACAGTTTGTCATCACCAAGTGCGCGGTCGCCCCATCGCTGAGGTCTTGAAAGCCTGATGCCTTACGGCAGCGCAGGAACGAGTATGAATTTAGGGCCTCAGAGATGGGGTGTCAAACGACCCATTCCGAGTCCACATAGCACACACCCGTAAACTGCTCGTAGCTCGGCGGGAGTGACCCGCACCGTCAGGTACTTACGCTTTCCGTACTGGTCTCGCTTGGTGTGAGGAAGATCCAGCCTATGGAAGCCCACGGTCGAAACCATGTCCGCCTTGACCCACATATCTGGCGAATCAAAGGGCGGCGGCAAGGGTGGGTCAACGCGAACCGTGCAGTGATAGTCCTGGACGGGGTCAGGAGGAGTGGTGCTCAAGGCCACGATTGCGCAAAGGCCAGTTCGCCGTTTCAGATTCGGCGACACGACCAGGACGGGGCGGCGCTTCACCATCTCAGGCTCAACCGCTTCGTCGCCGTAGTCACAGATGAGGATGGTGCCGGGCTGAGGGTGGAACTTGAGCATAGACACCCATCGGGCAGACCTGCTGCCCCTCCTTTAGACATGGCGCAAATTGGGATATAAGGGTGCCCGCCGGGGCACCGCCGCTATCGCGGCGTCAACCGGCGGGGCTTGTTCAGTCCCTTCTAGCCATAGGCATGTCGGTCCTTGCCGGCCTCCCTTGTGCTGGTTCCACGCCCCGCTAGCGCGGCACGGCAGTTGCGGGGTGCGCTCGATCTCTAAGAAGCGGTCGCATCCTTGGATGCGGCCGCTTTCTTGGCTTTCCGAGCAGTCAGGTATTGCACCAACTGCCAGATCGCCGGCTTGATCTCATCGTCGACCTCTGGGTCGGTCATCAGATCAACCAGCTCGTACTCAAGTTCTTTTCGAAGTGGCTGCCCCGGCGGCGGCGCGGCATGCGTCACTGGCGCGGCCCCCGCAGCATCATCCGCACGAGTCGTCTTCTTGCGCTTCCTAGTGCCGTTGGTGCTGGGAGACCTCGGATGGCTTCCCTTTTCGAGCCGAGCCCCAATCTCAATCCCCGCCTCTTTGGCAGCGTGGAGATAGAAGGTTCGGCACTTCCGAAGCACATCCTCCTTCGCATCGACCGCGTTCTTGAAAGCCTCGGCAAACATCGACGGGGTCGCAGTCGTTAGGTCAAGAGAAGACAGGAACGGGTAGGCCCGGTTCAGCACCGACTGTAGCTCCCCCTTGAACCCAGGTGTCCCGTAAGCCTCTACCAATCGCAGCAGCGCCGGGGTTGGCGTGCCGTCGTCTTCGATCAGTCCAAGAGCCTTGAGGGCCATGAGGATCTGAGACCCGACCCCGCCCGAGAATCGAGAGAGGACAGATCGATCGATCCGAGGCGGCACGCCAACCGTCTTCAAATCCTCAAGAACAGTCAGGGTCGTCCGGAACGAGACATACGGTGGCGTCCGCGCCGATAGCCGGGCCTCGTCGGTAGGCTGGTCGTGTTCCATGGGAGGACACCTCCTGTGATCCAAACCGGAGACACTAATAGATGATGTGCCATCCGACATCAATAGCGGAACACATCGCGCGGAACTCTGGACGCTAAGCGTGGAATTAGGCTGTGTGCCAAGATCAGGATTGATGGAACTTAAGCGGACTCCTACGCTGATTCAGCGGAGGTGTCTGACATGAAAAATCGCGTTCTTGCAATGAGTTACGGAGGATGCCCAATAGTGCGCCGGGTCTCTGGTGCCACCGAGAGGGTGGTGTACCTTACCACGGATGAGCCTGTGGAGAGAGATGGGCGCGAGCCAACCGTTGGCTTCCCGCGAGAGTTCGTCTTTGAGTACGACGCGCAACTCCTAGGGCGCCTCGAATCCGCCTTCCAGAACCATGATTGGCGGGAGCTTGAATCGCACTGGAGCCAGGCTCGGCAGTGGGAGGGTTCTGTCGCATGAGCCAGAAGAAGCCGGAACGACAGATAGAACGCTTCAAGGACATGGCCCGCGAGCTTGGCGCGGACGAGAGCGAAGAACGGTCCGAACAGGCGTTCCGAAAGGTAGTGCCGCCGAGGAAGCCTGGCGAGAAGCCGCCAGCACCGGCGGCCAGATCGAAGAGGACAAGCCCGGCCAGTGAGCCGGGCTTTTTCATGCAATGATGCTAAAGATCGATCGGTCCCTCGTCATGGGGCTTGCTGCATTTCGGGCGCGGGCCAGATTGCGCTTGGCGCACCTACAAGGTTCGAACCTACGTTGCTGCGATCCCGGACGGAGAGATTTGACCGCATCGAGTACACGCAGCCGGAAGGCGGATCATGCCGAATCCTTTCGGTAAACCCTACCACATCACGCTGCGGGTACGCGAAGTATAATATTAGGACTATTTACCCAGAACGATCGGACCGCGGCCCTGCCGCCAGGCCGACCCGATCCGGCAAGGCCGGCGGCGCTCGCAAGCTGTCAAAGATCGCGGTTGAAACTCCTCGCGGGAGTCGGAAGCTTTACGATCCGAATGTCGGCGGAGGCGACCATCCGAACCCTGCTGTCCCCCACTTGGTTGCTCGGCGTCTGGGATCGCCTGCGCACCAGCTTCTGGTTTCTGCCGTCGGCGATGGCAGCCGCTGCCGTTGCGCTCTCGTTCGGTCTGGTCAAGGTCGACGCCTGGGTCAACGCGGAGACCGTCCGCCGCCTCGGTTGGATCTATGAATTCGGCCCGGAAGGGGCGCGAGCCGTCCTGTCCGCCATAGCGAGCTCGATGATCACGGTGGCCGGTCTGACGTTCTCGATCACGATGCTGACACTCCAGCTGGCCTCCTCGCAGTTCGGGCCGCGATTGCTGCGCAACTTCATGCGGGATCGCGGAAACCAGATCGTGCTCGGCACCTTCACGAGCACTTTCCTTTATTGCCTGCTTGTGCTGCGCACCGTTCGCGGGACGGAGGGCGCGAGCTTCGTGCCCCACCTCTCGGTCGCCTTCGGCGTATTGCTCGCAACGCTCAGCCTTGCGGTGCTCATCTACTTCATCCACCACGTGGCCATCTCCATCCGGATCGAGACCGTGCTCGCGGACCTTGCGGCGGAGACCCGGTCGGCCATCGACCGGCTCTACCCGGAACGGCTCGGCAGGGATCCGCCGGTCGGCGACGTTGCCGGGGCCTACCGTTCGACACTGGAACATTTCGAATCGCGCGCCCGGCCGATCGGCGTGAAGGGAAGCGGTTATGTCCAGCGCGTCGACGAGGACGCGCTGATGCGGATCGCGACCGAGCACGACGTCCTGGTTCGCATCGAGGCACGCCCGGGCCGGTTCATCACGGATTGCGACCCAATCGTCCTGGTTGCGCCGTCCGAACGCATATCGGACGAGGCTGCGGCCGCTTTGCGGGGGGCGTTTGTCGTCGGCCCGGACCGCACTCCCGCGCAAGACCTGGAGTTTTCCCTTCGACGCATCGTCGAGATCGCGCAGCGGGCTCTTTCGCCCGGCATCAACGATCCGACCACGGCCCTTTACTGCATCGACAGGCTCGGTGAAGCCCTTGGCCGCCTCGCCGAGCGGGAGATTCCCTCATCGGTCCGCGCCGATCCGCAAGGCCGGCCGCGGATCGTGACATCCGTGGGCACGCTCGAGGACCTTGCCTGCCCGGCTCTTGCCGCTGTCGCCCGTTACGCGACCGGGGATGCGGATGTGATCCGCAAGCTGCTGCGCATCATCGAGGCACTGACCCAAAAGGCGGGACCGCGCACACGCGACAGGATTCTTGCGCTCGGCCAGTCCATTGAGAGGGCAAGCCGAGATCGGCTGAGCGGATTCGACAAGGATGCCATGGCCACCCTCCTCCTCGCGGAGGAAGCGTCCAGGCCGCCGAGCAGCTAGTCTAGCTTCTTACAGCGCAATTGGCCGTGTCGTTGTGGCCTGGAGCATGCTCGAATCCCATTATCAGGTGTTCCTATTGTATCGGGGCAAAGCGCCCTGACGCGCGATGAAGGCTCGCCACGGTCCGGAGCGCCGCGTTGGCGGTATGGTGCTCGCGCGGTGAGAGGCCGACGAAAGCCGCATCGGCACTGTCAGGCAAGACGGCCCGCGCTGGCCTCTATCAGCGCAAGTCCTGCCGCGAGCTGTTCCCATCGGCTTGGAATCGAGGCCGAGTAAATTAAATTGGCAAACGGGAGACGCCAACGAAGCTCTCGCGCGGCCGTGTCGCCAAGCCCGACTAAATCCGGCGGCGCTCACAAGCACGTCACCATCGGTTTTGTCGCGCGCGGCAGCAAGACCCGCTTGATCCACATCGATCATGCAACCTGATCCCCAAGCAGCGAAGGCATGCCTCACCTATTGGCCGCGGAGCCGGCCACGCTTAGGCAGAAGGCTAAGATACACTGGAGTCGCCGGTACGCATCTTCATCTGGTAGTTGGCGTTGGGTCGCCGAAGTATATTCTTGAACGCTAGATCACATCTTGCAATGTCGAAGCTCCGAGCATCGTGTCCATAGACAGCCCTCTCGGCGTTATTCCAGCATGAAAGTAATAATACTCGATAAGGCGGCTCCTCGTCAGCACTAAGTCTATCTAGATAAACCCGCCCCTCATCAATTGTCTTCTTGCCTTCGCGTACCTCGGCAAGAAGATCGAAATAGCGACGTTTCATCATGGCATGAGCACGTGCTCTGTTTGATAAATCAAATGTTAAATCGAGTGCACCTAGTAGAGCCGCGGCAAATGAGAAAAATGACAACCATGATCTGTCAGTAGGCAGAAGGTTAACCAGGGCCGCCGATCCGCAAGCTATGACACCGAACATAAACCAACGATGACATGTGTCAAGAAACGCCTCTCGGCAAGCGTGATAATGAATATTCGTCAAACAGCTTACTGAGAAGGGTTTCAACGCTTCCGCGGAGGCCATGGATCGGGATGCCCTGGTGGAGGCGGGTGCGGTGGAGAGGACGGTGGCTTCGGCGGCTCCCTCGGCTCCCTGGCCACTTCCCATGATCCTATCTCTTGCATTTGTAGCCCCCGCCAAGCGCACGCATTCAAGTAGCGACTTGTGGTGGAGTCAACTAGCGAACATTCGACTTTGGCACGAGGGCCTTAATGGCGGCTGCGCTTCCGAGACTTGTTTGCTCGGTTGAGGGACGAGGCATGCCATGTCGGAGGTTATGGCGCGCCTGCGGCTTGGGTCATGTGTTCAGCACGCGCTCCGTAATCCGCGGCGTGGACTCGCGTAGATTGGGCGCTTAGGTTGTGCTCGGCTATGATCGTCGTCTGACATGCTAGAGCCATTCGAGGGAGCGCGCCTCAAGATTGCGCGTGCACGCCGGCACGTGACCGAGCTAAGGCAAATGGTTGACGCCTATTTCGCTCGCGATCCCATTCGCATTGTCGTCGAACTCCATTCCGAGGATCACTTTCGCTTTAAGTTCTGGCGAGCGCGCATCGCGGAGAGCCCGCCTACTGAAATGTCGCCCGTAATCGGCGACATCCTTCACAATCTTCGATCAGCTCTCGACCTTATGGCATGCGATGCTGTCCGGCTCGCTGGAAAGAGCGACAAAGGGACGTATTTCCCGTTTTCCAACACAGCCGCCGAGCTACCGGAGCAGATCCGACGCAAGAACTTTGACCGAGCCGGCTCGCGCGCGGTTCGGCTTTTGAAGCAAATCCGGCCTCACCGAAACGGAAATGAGGGACTTCGCGCCCTCCACGACCTGAGCAATCAGGACAAGCACCAGATGGTTGTTCCGGTGGCTTGGGGCGGCCGACTCGACCTTTCGGGGCTTATGCCCGATGCCGACCCTAAGACGTTCAACGAAATAAAGAACTGGTCGAGCCGATTGGAGGACGGCTCAATCGTTGTCGGCACGCCTCTCGACTATGGTCCACCTGTCGGAGCAATCGTCAAAGCAGACTACTTTCTTCTTCTGTTTTACCCGGAAACTGGCGCCGGCAATGAAATGGTTCACTTTCTGGATGAGCTTTGCCGCGTTGTTGAAAACATTCTGAAACTCTTCAGCGGGGAGGCGGATGAGATAAGTAGTTAGGGGCATTTTGCATCTTGACACCTCGCGCTCCGCCCGCTCTCGCCCTGCGCCCGGGCACGCCCGGCGGGCGGCCGCCTCCCGCGTCCCGCCGCGGCGGGCGCGGCTTGCGACGGGCGGGC
>NZ_SPKJ01000152.1 GCF_009866965.1 Propylenella binzhouense
CTCCCGCGGCCGCGCCGCGGCGGGCGGAACTTCGCGCGGTTCGGGTTCCGGCCAGGCGGGCGCCTGCCGCTCCCAGGCCGGGGGCGCGGGCTCCACGGCGCCGAAGGACGGCTCCGGGCGAGGCGGGCGGAACTCCGGTACGTCGAGATATTGCTCGGAAAAGTCCGGCGCACGCACGGCGCCCTGCCGCGGCGGCAGGAACGCGCGCCGGTCCATCGGCGCCGGCGCCGGCGTGCCGGTGTCCCAGATGCTTCCGGACCCGATCTCCACCTGCGGCGACGCTCCGAATGGGGCCTGCAGATCCTCCGCGGAGGCCCCGCCCTCGATCGCCACGGCGACGATGTAGTGCCCGATCTGAAGCCGGTCGCCGTCCGCCAGCCGATACGGGCTCTTCACCCGGGCCGTCGCACCGTTCAGGAACGTCCCGTTTCGCGAAATGTCGTAGAGCCAGAAGCCCCCCTTCTCGAAGCGCACCTCGCAGTGGCGGCCGGAAATGAAGCGGCTCGGATCCGGCAGGGTCCAGTCGAGATGCTGCTCGCGCCCGATGTCGAAGCCGCGTTGGCGCGTCCTGAACTGCAGGGGGCCGCCATCCGGAAGGCGCTCGCAATTCTCGATGGTGAGCGTGATCGAAGCCGTCATGTTCCGTCTGTCCGCGGCCCTGCCGGACGGCGCCTTCAAAGCCTACTACAGGCGAGACCCGACGCAACCCGGCCGGCGGGCGGCCGCCGCGATTCCCGCTCAGACCGCCGCCGTGAGCCGCACCGCCATCGTCACGAAGGCGTTCAAGGTTTCCTCCCGATAGGGCCGGGCAACGCGGGCGAGGATGCCGAGCACCGCCGCATTCACCGCGCGCGGCGTGAGGAAGGGCGGCGCGACCGTGCCGGGCGCCTCCGGCGTCATGCTTCCGCCGCTCCAACCGGCGGCGAGCGCCACCCACACGCCGGGGGTCTTGCCGCTCGCCGCCATGGCGCGGTCGAGGGCTGCGCGGCGCAGCGCCTCCTCCGGCTCCCGCACCCAGGCCTCGGCCGCCGCCAGCATCTCCTGGTCCTGGGCGGTCAACGCGTCCGGCACCTGGCGCAGGCACTGGTGCGCCCACCAGACGGCCTCCCGGCGCGGGAGCAGGTAGGCGGCGAAGGTGATCGCCTCTTCGGGCGTCGGTCCGTTCGCGAGGCCTCGCAGGAATTCGAGGATCGGCCGGTCGTCCGGTTCGGCGCGCATGTCGTCCCGCGCCGCCGGGAACGCCTCGAACAGTTCGGCGGCCGTGCTGAACCGCAGACGGTAGGCCGGCGGCCGGGCCGAGTCCTCCGGCTGCACGCTGCCGACGGCATCGGGATCGCTCATGTGTTGATCTTCACAATGGTGCCCTTGATGTCCATCAGCGCCGCCGCGCTGTGCTCGGAGACCATGCCGCTGCTCGACTTGAACTGCATGGCCGCCTTCACCTCCACGATCGGGGAGGTGATCGTCACCGACATGCCGTCCATCACGATCGAGCTCTTGCCGACCTCGAACGTGATCTTGTCCTTCGCCCACACGTAAAGCTCGGCGCCGACATGGAGGCTGTCGTTGGCGCCGACGGTCCCGCTCCGGTTCCGGCCGATCGTGCGCTGCTCGTCGCGGCCGACCGCCGTCGTCAGGTCGCGCTCCGCGTGCACGCGAAGGACTTCCTGTCCCTTGGTGTCGATGAAGGCGATCTCGTTGTAGCCGCCGCCACCCGTCGTCGAGTTCGACTTCCATCCGGCGGTGTTCTTCTCGCCGGGAAGAGGGTAGGGCGGCTTGTTGTCCCCGTTATAGACGCACCCGATGACGAGCGGGCTGTCGGGATCCCCCTCCAGGAACTCGACCACGACCTCCATCCCGACGCGCGGGATGAAGATCCCGCCCCATTGCTTGCCGGCCCACACCTGCGCCAGCCGGCAGCGCATCGACTGGTCCTGGTTGCGATCCCAGTGGAATCGCACGAGGATCCGCCCGTGCTCGTCGCAGTCGATCTCGCCTTCCCCCACGACCTTCGCCGTCTGCGGGCCGGGAATGCGCGGCCTCGCCGTCACGTTCGGCGGCGCATAGTTCCGGCTCGACGGCATGAATTCGTATTCGCCCTGATAGGGCTCGTCCGATTCCGCCGCGCCGCCCGAGCGATACGCCTCCGCGTAATAGGTATGGCGGCAGCGGAGCACGAGATATTCCACGTTGAGCGCGGCGTTCGGGTGCTTCTCGAGCGTGACGAGCGCCCCCGGATAGCAGGTCGCGCAATCGCCGACGGCATAGAAGCGGGTGTCGGCCGCACGTTCCATGTCCAGGCGGACCTGGGCATAGGTCTCCCCGTCGCCTTCCGAGACGTAATTGCCCGGATAGACATAGGATTCGAGCTGGCCGTGCTCGTAGCCTGCGTCGCCCGTCTTCTCCGCCTCGAGATCGGCGGAAGGCTTCTTGAAGTCGTAGTCGTTGAGGGTGACCTTTCCGGTGGTGAAGCGGCGTTCGGGCGACCAGCGGGAGAAGTGCTCCTCGGACCTGCGGTAGTTGCCCGAAGGCGGGTAGTAGGGCCGCTTGCTTCCCGCAACCGCCGCATAGGAGGACAGGCTGTCGCCCATGACGAGCGTGTGGCGGCCGCGCTCGTGCCGGAAGTGGAAGCTGATACCGTGCCTTTCCATGAGCCGGGAGACGAATGCCATGTCGCTCTCCTGGTACTGCACGCAATATTCCAGCTCCGGATAGCCCTTCGACAGGAGCGACTCGAACTCCGCCAGGCCGCCATGGGCGGAGAAGATGGCCGCGATGATGTCGGGCGCAGTCTGCTCGTGGAAGATGAGCGAGTTCGTCCGCCGCGAGAGCAGCCAGAACCAGGGGCGGAGGACCAGCCGGTACATCGGTCCCTCGATCGTGTCGCCGAGCCCTTCGACCTCGGTGAGGATGCCGTCGAACCACCGGTCGCGATTTCCGACGGCGCTCAATCCGACGCTGCAATGCTTTCCGAGAATGTCATCGAAGCTCACGTCCTCCTGCGTGCAGAGCGCATCCACGCGATATTCGAAGAGTTCGCTCAGCGCTTCGGTTCCGCTGAACCGCGTGAGCACGAGGACGTCCTGTCCGAGCGGCGTGTCCAACTCGCCTGCGCGGCCAGCCTGCTGCACCGAGTTCGCCATTCACGTATTTCCCCCCAGCCGGCAGCGGACGCGAAGTGGCCGAAACCGAGCGCGCACGACGAAATCATGCGCCATGCCGCGAAATCTGGCCAGACCCGTCGGCCACCCGCGCCGGCAGGCTCAGCACCGGCCGCCGCGGGCGCGCGCCGGACGCGCTGGTCGGCAACCGGCGAGGGAACCATATGGCCAGCAAGGCGTTGCGCCCGCCGTGGGGAAGATGATGATTGCCGGAACAGAACTGCTCGAGGCGCTGCCCGTCGCCGTCTACATGACCGATCCGGAGGGCTGGATCACGTTCTTCAACGAGGCCGCGGCGGAGCTTTGGGGGCACCGGCCGGAAACCGGGAGCACCCGGTGGTGCGGGTCGTACCGGCTCCTGTGGCCCGACGGCCGGCCGATGGCTTACGAAGACAGCCCCATGGCGCAATCGCTGCGGCGGGGGGAGGCTCTTCGCGGGATCGAGGCGATCGCCGAGCGGCCGGACGGGAGCCGGGTGCCGTTCATGGCCTATCCGGCGCTGCTGCGCAGCGCCACGGGCGAGGTGACGAGCGCGGTCAACCTCCTCGTCGACATGCGCGAACGCAAGCAGGCCGATCTCCTGTCGGCGCACCTTGCGGCGATCGTCTCCTCTTCCGACGACGCCATCATCAGCAAGTCGCTCGAAGGCCGGATCAGGTCCTGGAACGCGGGCGCGACGCGCATCCTCGGCTACGAGCCGGAGGAAATGATCGGCGAGTCGATCCTGAAGATCATTCCGCCGGAGCTCCACAAGGAAGAGGACATGATCCTCTCCAAGCTGAGGCGCGGCGAGCATATCGACCATTACGACACGGTCCGCGTGACGAAGGACGGAAGGCGGCTCGACATCTCGCTCACCGTTTCGCCCCTGAGGGACAGCGCGGGCAATATCGTCGGCGCCTCCAAGGTGGCGCGCGACATCACCGAGCGAAAGCGCAGCGAGGAGCTTCAGCGGCTTCTCTTCGATGAGCTGAACCATCGCGTGAAGAACACGCTCGCCATGATCCAGGCGATCGCCAGCCAGTCGCTGCGCATGGCGGCGAGCCCGCGCGAGTTCGTAACGAGCTTCAACGGACGCGTACAGGCGCTCGCCCGCGCTCACAATCTTCTTGTCAGTGCAAAGATGAAGGGGAGCGATCTCGCCGAGATCATCCGCGAGCAGGTCGTGCTCGGCAGCAGCGACGGCAGCCGGATCAGGTGCTCGGGTCCCTTCATCATGCTGGACGCGCGCAGCGCCGTTCAGATTGCGCTCGTGCTGCACGAGCTTGCGACGAACGCCCGCAAATACGGTGCGCTCTCCGTTCCGTCCGGACAGCTTTCGATCGAGTGGAGCCTCGAGACGCATTCCGATCGCGTGCTCGTCATGGAATGGCGGGAGAGCGGCGTCGCAGGCGTGCGCGTGCCGAACGGTCACGGCTTCGGGACGACCCTGATCGAGCGCACGCTGCGGGCCAATGGCGGCTTCGCCTCGATCGACTATCGCGCCGACGGGATCGTCTGCGAATTGCGGCTGCCGCTGCCGGAAGAGGATCCCGGGGGCGCCATCCGGCATTTCGCCGAACTGCCGCGCGCGCTGGCGCGCGACCCGGCTGCATCCGGTCCCGGGCCGGTCTTCAAGGGCAAGCGCATCCTCGTCGTCGAAGACGAGCCCCTCGTGGCGCTCGAGATGGAGGCGCTCCTCGATTCGATCGGCTGCGAGATCGTGGGGCCGGCCGGGACCGTCGGCGATGCGATGAAGCTCGTCGCCCGCGCGCGCCCGGATGCCGCTCTCCTCGACGTGAACCTTGCCGGCCGGTCAGCCGATTCCATCGCCGCCGAACTGACGAAGCGCGGGATACCGTTCGCCTTCGCCACGGGCTACGGACGGGAGGGCCTGCCGGGCGCGTTCAAATCGGCCGCCCTGGTGCCGAAGCCGCTCGAGCCGGACCAGCTGACTTCGACGCTGATGAGACTGCTCGATCACGAGAACGTGGCGGCCGGGATCGTTCCGTTCCGCCCGAAGAAGAAGTGACGAGCGGGCTCGGCGGCCCGCCGGCGGAATTCGGCACTGAACCCGCTTCAGACGAAGCGGGGGCGGACTTCGTCCGCCCCCGGATGGCTTGGCCCGCGCTGCCGGATCAGTAGCCCGGCGGGCACTGCACCACGACGCGCCGTCCGTAGCGATCCCGCGCGTAGCAATAGCCGGGCCGCTCCGCGACCGCTCCGATAATGGCGCCGGAGGCCCCGCCGATTGCCGCGCCGACCAGCGCGCCCTCGGCGCTTCCGGAGGCGACGCCGCCGATGACCGCACCCGCGCCGGCGCCGATCGCTGCGCCGGTGGCGGTGTTCCGCTCCGTGGTCGTGCAGGCCGTCAGGCTGAGCGCAGCGACGCCGGCGAGCATGATCTTTCTCATTCGACTCTTCCCCGTTCTTTGGCTCCCGACCGGTGCGGGCGCGCGGTTACAAAGCCGTGCAACGTTAGTACGGGGCTTGTGTTCCCCGCCACCAACCGAACGATGCTTTTCACAGCGGCCGCGGCTGTCGCACCGTTGCACGGGAACCACAGTGTCGGATTTTCTCGGTGGCGGCCGCGTCGCTTCAACGGCTGTTCACATCTCGTTCCGTTGCGCCTGCCGGACCCGCCGTCTAGCCATGACGCTCCTTCCCCGCGAAGGATGGATTCGCAACAGGAGCCGCAAGACGCCGGTGCAAGGCGTGGCACATTCTGGGACAGGAAGGGAGGGACGGTTGACCTCTGGCACAGATTCGGCAGCACGCGCGCCATCCGGTCCCGGGCGATATTGTCCACCGCTCCTCAGTTTCGCACTTCTCCTCGGCCTCGGCGCCTGCACGTCGACCGGGCTCAAGAACGCCTCCGCCGACCTTGCGCCGGAAGCCGCGACGGCTGCGGCGGAGGTTCCGGCCAAGGCGGACGTGGCGGCCGCATCGCCGAAGATCGGCAAGCCCTACAAGGTCGCCGGCAAGACCTACACGCCGAAGGCTAGCCCGAACTACGACGCGATCGGCATCGCCTCCTGGTACGGGCCCCGCTTCGACGGCCGCATGACCGCCGGCGGGGAGACCTTCGAGAGCCTCGCTCTTTCCGCCGCGCATCCGACGCTTCCGTTGCCGAGCTATGTCCGCGTCACCAACCTCCTCAACCAGCGTTCGATCGTGGTGCGGGTGAACGACCGCGGGCCGTTCGCGAAGGGCCGCCTCATCGATGTCTCCGAGCGCACGGCCGAGCTTCTCGATTTCAAGGGCAAGGGCATGGCGCGCGTGCGCGTCCAGTATGCCGGGGCCGCGCCGGTCGAGGGCGACGACGACGCGTTCCTCCTCGCCTCCTATCGCGGGCCGGGCATGCTGCCGACCGCGCCGTCGGGCGGCTCGGCGAACGTGATGGTGGCCTATGCCGACCAGGTCCGGCCGACGCCCGCGCCGGAGGCGAGGCCGGAGCCGGCCGTCGCCGCGCGCGCGCCCGACGCGCCGACCGCGGTCGCG
>NZ_SPKJ01000153.1 GCF_009866965.1 Propylenella binzhouense
AGGATCCTGACCGCCGGCGGGCCGAAGCGCGTCGCGGGCGCCGCCGCAACGGGGCGCGGCGGAACCGGAGGGGCGGCCCGCATCCGGTTCTCGGCGAGCCGCGCCTCGATCCGCCGCGCCGCGCCGTCGCCGACCCGTTCCAGGAAGAGCGGCACGGTGCGGTCCTCCCGCGGCAGGGTCACGATATCGCCCGGCTCGAGGTCCAGCCGTTCCGGCGGCAGCGCGAGTTCGTGGCGTTCCCGTCCGGCCCAGAGATCCCGCAGCATCCTGTTGGTCAGCGCCTCCGCACTCGATGCGTCGACCACCGCGTTGAGCTCGACCGTGCTCGTGCGCCGGCTGGCGCCGGCGAGCCGGCGCGAGGCGGCCGCCGAGACGTGGTAGTCCCGGTCCGGGTCGCTGGTCCTGAGCACGATCTCGTTGGCGAGCTCGGTCTCCTGCGCCCGCACGCAGCGCAGGACCGGCTCCTCCTCCGTCTCCACGAACCGCGCCGGGTCGAGCGCGGCGTCGGCCGGCCGCGCGCGGCCCCTGAAGACGATCGCGTCGCCGCCGTCTGCCGCATCGACGCCGAATACCGCCAGCAGCGGCTCGAGCGCGCCGCGGGCCGACACGATCTCGTTGATCGCGGCGCCGCCGAGCACGCCGTGGACGTCGGCGGTCCGGAACTCGGCGAATCCGTTGTCGGCGAGAATCGCGGCGATCAGCGCCTCGAGCGTGATCGCGCCGAGCCGGCCGTTCAGCCAGTGGCCGCGCTGCCAGTTCGCGCCGTCGGACCACACCTCCGAGAGCGCCGGGAACGCCGGATAGGGCCGGGCGTCCCAGGCCCAGAGATGGATCCGCGCGGGATCGATCATGCGCCCGCCATAGACGCCCGAGAGCGGATTGCCGCCGCGATAGTCCGGGTGGTCGGGATCGAGCATGCGCTGGAAGGCGTCGATGTAGCTGCGCTGGGCCATGTCGTCCCGCGCGCCGGACGAGAAGTGGGGAAGCGCCGACTGCGCCGATTTCGGATCGTAGAAGACGTTCGGCTGGTTGGCGCCCTTGTCGACCGCCGGGCAACCGAGCTCGGTCAGCCAGATCGGCTTCGATTCCGGCACCCAGGCGGTCGGGCTCGCGGCCTCGATGCCGCCGGGCCGGTCGTAGTGGAGGTTCGACCACCAGGCCGGCAGGTCCTTGTAGCGGAAGGTCCAGGGCTTGCCGGCCGCGCCGTCGGTGATCGCGCTGCGCAGCTGCGCCCGCCGGTCGGCGTCGCCCGCATAGTACCAGTCGTAGCCCTCGCCGCCGCGGACATTGCCGCAGAGATAGTCGGGCTCGTAGGGCGAGCGCCCGCTCGCCTCGTCGAGATGGCCGGCCTCGTCGCGCCAGTCGGAGAGCGGGTGGTAGACGTCGATCCCGACCGCGTCGATCGCCGGGTCCGCCCAGAGCGGGTCGAGATGGAAGCGGAACTCGCCGCTGCCGTCCTCCGGCCGGTGCCCGGAATATTCGCTCCAGTCCGCCGCGTAGGTGAGCGCCGTGGCGGGCCCGAGCACGGCGCGCAGCTCGCCGGAAAGCGTCCGCAGGCCCTCCACGAAGGGATAGGTGCCCGGCCCGGCGCGCAGCTTGGAGAGCCCCGGCATCTCGGAGCCGACGAGGAAGGCGTGCACGCCCCCCGCCGCGAGCGCGAGATGCGCATAATGCAGCATCATGCGCCGGTAGCCCCAGTCCTCCTCCGGGCCGGAATAGGAGACCGCCTCGTCGGAGACCGCGAAGTCGCCCGGCGCCGCCCCGCCGAGAAAGTCCGCCACCTGCGCCGCCGCGGTCGGCGTGCCGTCGGCGCTGCCCGGCCGGCCCGGCGCAGGATCGCCGGTGATCCGCCCCCGCCAGGGAAAGGCGGGCTGGCCGGCCGCGCCGGAATAGGGATCCGGCAGCGCGTTCCCGGCGGGAATGTCCATCAGGATGAACGGCACGAGCGCGACTTTCAGCCCGCGCGCCTTCAGGTCCCGGATCGCCGCGACGACGCTCGCGTCGCTCGGCGAGCCGCCATAGGCCGGCCTGCCCTCGACGAGGCTCACCCGCTCTGCCTCTTCGCGGGCGAGGCCGGCGACCCGCCAGTCCCGCTCCAGCGTCTCCTTCGTCGGGTCGTCGACCTTCGGCCTGATGGTGCAGGCGCCCGCGCGGAGGTCGCTGCCGAACCAGGCGACGACGAGGCTCACCCATTCGAGCCGCGGACAGAGCGCCTGCAGCTCGTCGAGCGAGACGGTCCAGTCGGCGGCGAGCCGGTCGGCATTGGTGTTCTCGGGCGCGTAGAGGCCGTCGCCGAGCACGCGCGTCACCGGCTCCGGGTCGTAGCCGAACTCGGTCGATCCGGGGATCACGCAGACGCTGCGCACATGGTCCTCGATGCCGGGCAGCCGCCGCAGCACCTCGAAGGAGAGCTGCGGGATGCGGTTGCCGAAGGCCGCGAGCGGTAGGCGCTCGAAGACGACATAGGCGGTGCCGCGATAGGCGGGCGCGTCCGGCTCGTGCGCGGCGATGAGCGCGTCCGCCTCCTGGCTCTCCGAACCCGGATGCACCCGCATCGTCAGGTTTCCGGTCTCCAGCAGCGCGCCGTCGGCCCAGACCCGGCCGATCCGCGTGACCGGCCCTTCGCAGAGCCCGACGGCGAAGTTCGCGAAATAGCTGTATTCCGTCGTGGTCACGCTCGGGCCGCCCTTGCCGCCCTCCGTCTCGGTCGACTGCACCTCCTCGAAATCCGTCGCCCAGATCACCTGGCCGGCGAGCCGCACCTTGCCGTAGACGCGCGGCAGCACGCTGCCTTCCGTCGAGCTCTGGACCTGGAGGTCGGAGAGCCGCGCGCCCTCGACGCGTCTTGCCGCGCCGAAGAGGGCCTGGTCGACGAGATGGCCCGCGACCGCGCCCGCCGCGCGCCCGATCAGGAGCCCGACGCCGCCGAAGACGGAGCCGAGCGCGGCGCCGGCGGCGCCGAGGACGAGTGTCGCCATTACGCCTCCAATCCGGGAAACCGGAATGCGAAGGCGGCGCGGCGGCGCCACCAGTCCGACAGCGGCACTTCCGCGACCGCGGCGCCCTGCTGCGCGTGGATCATCCGGCCGCCGCCGGAAAGGATGGCGACATGCTTCGCCGGCATGTCGCGCCGCCACCGGAACAGCACGAGGTCGCCCGCCTCCGCCTCGCCGATTGCGATCGCCGCGACGTGCCGGCCGGCCGCCTCGGCAAGCGTCTCGCGCTTGTTCGCCTCCGCCCAGTCGGGCGTATAGGCCGGCGGCGTCTCGGCCTCCGTGCCGAGCACCTCCCGCCAAACCCCGCGCACGAGGCCGAGGCAGTCGCAGCCGACCCCGCGCAGCGAGGCCTGGTGGCGGTAGGGCGTGCCGATCCAGCCGCGCGCGGCGGCGACGATCTCGATGCGCTTCATGGCCTCAGCCCCGCGTCGCGGAGGCGAGCACGAAATCGTTGCCCGGCATGTGCGGGAATCCCCGGAAGTTCGCCACGTTCGCGAAGCGGTCGCGGCAGGTCGCAAGCCGCTTGTCGCAGCCCGCCGTCACGGTGAAGCCGTCGCCGGCGGCGATCGGCTCGACCGTCGCGAGCCAGAGGCCGAGCAGTCCGCCTCCCGTCTCGCTCACATGCCGGTCGATCTCGATCCTGCGGCCGGCATTGCCGCCGGAGGTGAAGGTCAGGAGTCCGCCGCTGAAGAGCCCGTCCGCGCGGCCGGCGAGCGCCGCCGACCTCACCCAGCTGTGCCCGTCGGTCTCGCTCACCGTCGCGACGGCGGAGAAGGCCGGGCCGGCGAGGCTCACGCCGCAGCGCGCATCGCCCAGGTCGGCGTCGCAGGTGAAGCGGAAGAGCCGGCCCTGCGGCTGGTCGAGCCGGTGGGCGAGGCCGCGCACTTCCGCCGTGAAGGCGCCGTCCTCGCGCCGCACCTCGCCGATCGAGCCGATCCGCATCAGGTGCCTCTGGGCGGGATCGGCCCAGTTCACGAGCCAGGTCTCGATCCGCGCATCGTCGTAGAGCCCGGCCTCCAGGTCGGCTCCGGTAATCCGCTCCGAGCTGAGCGCGCCCGTCACCTCCAGCCCGCCGACCGCGAACCCGGCATGGGCGACCGCCTCGGAGGCGTCGAGCCCGGTCGCCGGCTCGTACGCCGTGCCGTCGAAGGCGATCGTGCGGTCGTGGTCGGTGAAGCCGAGCGCCGCGCCGTCGCTCCGGACGAGCTTCCAGCACCAGGCGAGCGTGGTCGCGCCCGAGGCGAGATGGGCTGCGAGCTGGGCCTGGAAGCGCTTCACGTGCGGATCTCCACGATCGGGATGTTCGGAGCCTCGCCCGCCTCGAAGGCGGCGAGATTGATGTCGAGGCGGTCGGTGTCGAACCGCACCGGGACGTCGAAGGCGAAGCCCGCCGTCACCGCGGCGCCCACAGGCGGGATCGCGCCCGGCAGGAACGTCAGGACGCCGCTCGTCGGATCGGCCGTGAACGCCGTTCCCTCGCTCTGCTCGACCCCCGCCACCGCGACGCGGACCGTTCCGGCCACCGGCTTCCGGATCGCGCGGGAATAGGGCGCGAAGCCGCTGCCGTAGCTCTTGGCGAGCTGGAAGGCCGCCGTTGCGCCGTCGCCGGTCCCGATCGTCTGGTCGAGCGGCCCGGGCGCCTTCCCCGGCGGCGCCGACTGGCGGTCCAGCCGGTCGCGCCACCGGAAGCCGTGGAAGCGGCCGCGGCGCTCCTCGAAGAAGGCGAGGAGCACGGCAAGGTCGGCCGTGGAGTGCAGCCCCGTCCCGGCATTGTAGCGGCGCCGCGAATCCGCCCAGCGGGCGTTCCGCTGCTCGTGGCCGGAGGCGAGCCTGACGATCTCGGTCCGCCGCTCCGGCCCGCCCGTCGCCCCGAAGCCGATCGCGATCGGAAAGACGATTTCGTGGAAGTCCGCATCCGCCATGGCTCAGGTCCCCCTCTGCCCGCGCGCGACGGCGCGCGCCAGCAGCGCCGTCAGCTCCGCCTCCGAGCGGCGGAAGCTCTCCGCGTCGCGCGCCGTGACGTTGAGCGTGACGGAGATGCCACCCGCTCCGCCGCCCGCCCGGATCCCGAGCCGCCCGTCCGGCCCGCGCGAAAGCGGCAGCACGGCCTCCGGCCCCGCCTCCCCCATCAGGCCGAGCCCGCCGCGCATCGGGAAGTAGGTCGGCGCCGCCACGATCCCTCCGCTTGCGAAGGCGCGGACCCGGCCGCCGGAGAACGCGCCCCCGGCGGCGAACGCCCCGCCGCCGAAGATCCCGGCGAGCGCGCTTTCGAGGAGCGCGGCGATGCCGGTTCCGATTGGTGCCAGCGCCTGGCTGAGGGCACGGCCGGAAAGCCCGAGCGCGAGCCCCTTGAGGACGTCGTCGAGCCGCTTTCCTTCGAGCGCGGAGCGCCGGAAGGCGGCGCTCATCGCCCGGCCGAAATCGTCGGCGAGCCCCTCGAGGCCCCGCAGCGAATCCGCGATCGCCGCCTGGCCGAAGTCTCCGCCGCTGTCCTCGTCCGGAACCATGGTGTTTCCCCGTATTGCCGGTCCGCCGGCCGGTGCAAACGGCGCCCGGCCGGAAAGCCCCAAAGCTTTCTTGAGCAATCGCCGCCGCTTAGCGCTCGCGGCCCGCGCGGAACCACTCGCCCCGCCTCGCGTTCGTGCTGCCGGAGAGGGCATTGAACGGGAGACTAGAATGCGCAAACTTCTTCTCGCCGCGGCTGCGACCGCGATCCTCGCGTCGCCGTCGGCGTTCGCCCAGGAAGGCACCGCCGCGGGTATCGCGGGCGGAGCCGCCACCGGTGCGGTCCTCGGCGGTCCGGTCGGCGCCGTCATCGGCGGCGCCGCGGGCGCCATGATGGGCACCGCGATCGATCCGCCGCCGGCGGAGGTCAAGCAGTACGTCGTCCAGCAGCCCGCCCAGCCGGTCGAGGTCCAGGGCACGGTCGAAGTGGGCGCGGCGCTGCCGCAGACGGTCGTCGTGCACCCGGTGCCGAACTACCAGTACAGCTACGCCGTCGTGAACAATAAGCGCGTCCTCGTCGATCCGGGCACGCGCAAGGTCGTCTACGTCATCCAGTAGGCTGTCGCCGGGCCGCCGGGACCGTCCCGGCGGCTCAGCTGCTCCGGTCCGGAAAGCGCGCCATCAGCCGGGCGAGGTCGTCCCGGCCGATCGGCGCGCTCTTTGTTCCGGGCGGGGTGAGCGCCGCGGCGAGCTCGCGCGGGGTCATCGCCCAGAATGCCGAAGGCGGAAGCCGCAGCGTGCCGAGCCCTGCCGCCATCGCCTCCCGCCAGGGAAAGGCGGCCGGCCCGCCCGCCGCGGCCGTCAAGGGTTTGCGGCCTCCCGCGCCTCCCCGCCGTCCCCGAACGTTGCCCGGATGAGATCGGCGGCGATGGCGGCGAAGCCGGCCGCGCCGCCTTCGGCGCGCATGGCCGCCACCTCGTCGTCGCTCACCGCCGCGCCGCCCCCGCGCAGGC
>NZ_SPKJ01000154.1 GCF_009866965.1 Propylenella binzhouense
GGCGCGGCGGCTGGGGCTCCGGGGGCGGCGGCTGGTCGGGCGGCGGCGGATCCTTCGGTGGCGGCGGCGCCTCGGGGCGCTGGTAGCATGGCCGTCCTCGATCCGGCCGAGCACGGGCGCATCGCGGCGGCGATCCGCGCGGCCGAGGCGACGACCGATGGCGAGATCTTCGCCGTGCTCGCGAGCGAAAGCGACAGCTATGTCTTCATCGCCGTGATGTGGGCCGCGCTCGCGGCACTCCTCGGCGGCATCCTGACGGTTCTCGTCGTCCGCGACCTTGCGTCCGTCTCGCTGGTCATCGGCCAGGCCGTCGCCTTCCTCGTGCTCTGCGGCCTCTCGGCCGTGCCGAAGATCAGGATGTGGATCGTGCCGCGCGCGGTGCAGGAGGCGCGGGCGCAGCGGCACGCGATGGAGCAGTTCCTGGCCCACAATCTCCACGCCACGGCCGACCGCACCGGCGTGCTGGTGTTCGTGTCGCTTCGCGAGCGCTACGCCGCGATCATCGCCGACAAGAACATCAACGACCGCGTCGGCCCGGCGGTGTGGCAGGCGACCGTCGACGATCTCACGAAAGCGATCGCGCGCGGTGCGGTCGCGGACGGCTTCGTCGCCGCGATCGAGGCCGCCGGCAAGGTCCTTTCCGAGCATTTCCCGCGCACCGGCGCGGCGGAAAACGAGCTGCCGGACCGTCTCGTCGAGATCTGAACCGGGCCGGCGGAACGCGGTCCGGGGCCTCCGTGCGCTGCCGAACCGGCATCGCGGCGGGCTGGACGGGGCGCCGGCATTTGCGAAATTTCCGAAAAGATGTCAGGCGGGAAGCGGGTGCGGTGCGCCCGGACCGGCAATGCGAACGGGCCTCGGCCGGGGGCCAACGGAGTACTGCGCGGATGGCTAGGATCCTGGTGCTCGGAGGCGACGGCTTCTGCGGCTGGCCGACGAGCCTCCACCTCTCGCGGCGTGGGCACGACGTCATCATCGTCGACAATTTGTCGCGCCGGAAGATCGACGTGGAGCTCGAGGTCGAATCGCTGACGCCGATCCGCCCGATCTCCGAGCGCCTCGCCGCCTGGCGGGAGGTCTCCGGCCGCTCGATCCGCTTCGAATCGTTCGACGTCGCGGAGAACTACCACCGGCTTCTGACCCTCATCGCCGCGGAGCGGCCGGACGCGATCGTGCACTTCGCCGAGCAGCGCGCGGCGCCCTATTCGATGAAGTCGTCCTGGCACAAGCGCTACACGGTCAGCAACAATCTGAACGCCACCAACGGCGTGCTCGCGGCGATCGTGGAATCGGGCGTCGACGCCCATCTCGTCCATCTCGGCACGATGGGCGTCTACGGCTACGGCACCGCCGGCATGAAGATCCCCGAGGGCTACCTGAAGATCCGCGTCGCGCTCGCCGACGGCTCGCAGGCCGAACAGGAGATCCTCTACCCGGCCAATCCGGGCTCGATCTACCACATGACGAAGACGCAGGATCAGCTGCTCTTCTTCTTTTACAACAAGAACGACAGGGTGAAGATCACCGACCTCCACCAGGGCATCGTGTGGGGAACCCAGACCGAGGAGACGAAGCTCGACGAGCGGCTGATCAACCGGTTCGATTATGACGGCGACTACGGCACCGTGCTGAACCGGTTCCTCATGCAGGCGGCGATCGGCTATCCCCTCACCGTGCACGGCACCGGGGGGCAGACGCGCGCCTTCATCCACATCCAGGACACGGTGCGCTGCATCGAGCTCGCGATCGCGAATCCGCCGCAGACGGGCGACCGGGTGAACATCCTCAACCAGATGACGGAGACGCACCGCGTCCGCGATCTCGCGACGATGATCTCGGACATGACCGGCACGCCGGTCCAGTACATCCGCAACCCGCGCAACGAGGCGGACGAGAACGACCTCCATGTGGCGAACGACCGC
Source organism: Propylenella binzhouense (assembly GCF_009866965.1). GTDB lineage: Bacteria > Pseudomonadota > Alphaproteobacteria > Rhizobiales > Afifellaceae > Propylenella > Propylenella binzhouense. The sequence goes on from NZ_SPKJ01000154.1 coordinate 1,923, forward strand.
TTCCTGGGGCTCGGTCTGAAGCCGACGACGCTCGCCGACGGGCTGCTTGCGGAAGTCACCGAGATCGCCCGGAAATATGCCGGTCGCTGCGACCGCTCGAAGATCCCCTGCGTGTCGGAATGGCGCTCCAAAGTGCCGCCGCTCGCGGCCGAATAGCCCGGGCGGGAGCCGCCCCACGGCTCAGCGCGCGCGCCTTCTCCGGCCGGGGCGGAGCGGCATCACCACCGGCACGACCCCGGCGAGGATGAGGGCCATGCCGGCGAGCCGCATCGGACCGAAGCGCTCGCCGAGGAGAAGCGCGGCCGAGAGGATGGCCACGACCGGCACCAGGAATGCGAAGGGCGTGACCGTCGCGGCCGGATAGAGCTTCAGGAGATGGCCCCAGCCGGCATAGCCGAGCGTGGTCGAGAGGAAGGCCACGTAGAGGAGGGCGCCGGCGCCGGCCGGATCGAGGCGGGAGAGCGCGGCGGCGATCGCCGCCGGTCCTTCCACGACGAGGGAGAGCAGGAGGAGCGGCGGTGCCGCCGCGACGCTCAGCCAGCTCATCGCCGCGAACATGTCCATCGCGCCCGCGCGCCGGAGGAGCACGTTGCCGCTCGCCCAGCTGAGCGCGGCGGCGAGCGTGAGCAGAAGCCCCGCGGACGTGACACCCGCGCCGCCCGCCGTCGCGGCGATGAGGCCGAGCCCCGCGAGGGCGACGGCCGATCCCGCAATCTGGCGTGGCAGCGGCAGCTCGCCGAGCACGAATGCCGCGATGAGCACGGTCATGAAGACCTGCACCTGCAGCGTGATCGAGGCGAGGCCGGGCGGCATCCCCGCCGCCATCCCGGAGAAGAGCAACGCGAACTGGCCCACGAAGAGCGTCGCCGCGATCGCCGCGAAGCGCGGCCAGGGCACGGCCGGGCGCGGGACGAGAAACGCCGGGAGCCCGGCGAGCACGAAGCGCAGACCCGCCATCAGGATCGGCGGGAGGCTGTCGAGGCCGATCCGGATCACGACGAAGTTCAGGCCCCAGACGAGGGCAATGCCGAAGGCGAGCGCGACGTGGCGCGACCTCATCGGGCGGTGCTCCTGGCGTCCGCCGTCGCTCCGACCCGGCCGCGCCTCTCTGTCGCGCGAAGAGCGCCGCCCGGCAAGCCCGGGCCTCATCGCTAGGCTCAGAGCGCCCCCGATGCCAGCCAGCGCGCGCAGTCCTCGCCGAGCTCGCGCCGCGCGACCGCCTCGTAGCGCGCGCTTTCCGCAGGGCTCAGCAGGTCGCGCCAGCGGCCGTTCGTGCCCTTGTGGATGAAGGTCTTGCCGCCGCCGTGCCAGCAGGCCCCGCCGAGCGGGGCCGCGCGATCGGCATGCGCCTGCATGTAGTCGAAGCTGCAATGCTCCAGGATCGTCGGGAAGCGCGCCTCGTCGATCTCGATCGAGAGGAACTCGGCCATGCGCCGGATCTCGCCCGGCATGTCGGCCTTGAGGTCGGCGAAGTGCAGGAGCATCACGTTCGGCAGGTTGCGCACCGCCCACCAGGAGCGCACGTTCTCCCAGAACGGCCAGAACGGATGGCCGTCGCGCTCCAGCCAGTCGAAGAAGTACTGGCGCACCGAGGCGGGCGGCGGCTCGATCGGCGGACCGACCCGGCCGGGGGTCTCGTTGAGCACCTGGTACCAGAAATCGTTCGCGCGGGCGTGGTGGTTGTACATGCTCCAGACCACGTCCCGCCCGTCGCGGCCGATATAGATGTAGCGGGCCTCCGGCGAGAAGACGAGCGCATCGACCGGAAGGTGCGTCTTCAGGAAGCGCCGGTGCGTCTGCGCCTCGACCGCCGCGAGCTTCACCTCCTTCGGCGGCACGCGGAGGTCCATCCAGGGCGATATCTCCGCCACGTCGATGTCGTCGGCGCCGCCGAAGACGAGCTGGGCCACGATCTGCTGGGTCCAGGTGGTTCCGGACTTCGCATAGGTGCCGATCACGATGTCGCCGTCGCGGAAGGCGAAGTCGTTCCAGATCGTGGAATCGAAGTGATGGTTGTGGAGCTCGCGGGTCTTCCGCGGCCAGGGGTTCATCGGGGCGTTCATCGCCGTCTCCCTCTCGAAGCGATGCGCGCTGATACCGGCGTGCCGTTTCCCGCCGTTTTCGCGGCGACGGATTTCTGTTTCGTCTGAAAGCTCCTCGAAGAGCTGAAGCCTTCCGCCGTTTCCGGCCGCCGTCGCGGCAACAATTCTGTTTCGGCCGCCTTTCCGGCCCGTTGCGTCCGCGCTCAGCTCCGGAACCGCAGAATCTGGGGGCGCAGCGGATTGACGAAGGCCCGGCCCTCCGCCTGCGCCACCTGCCATTCGTGTTTGAGGCGCATCCACCAGCGCGCCTGGGTGTCGGCATCGTTGATGAGCATCACCTTGGCGCCGCCGGCGAGCCCCTCCCGCTGCTGGACCACGACGTCGCGGTCCTGGCGGAGGAACACGCGGGTGAAATGGCGCACGAGCGGTGCCGCCGGTCTGACCCAGCCGAGCGAGGTCCAGAACAGCTGGTGCACGACCGTCGCCCCTTCGTCGATCGGCGTGATCGCGGTCAGCCCGACGACCCAGTGCCGGTCGCCCCTGATGTGCTCGATCCGGTAGCCGGGGAGCTGGTAGCCGATCTCCGTCGTCACGTTGTCGCCGAGGAGCCAGCGGTAGATCACGTTCTGCGGCGGAATCGCATGGCGCTCCATGCGGAAGCCGAAGGGCGAGGGCGCGAAGCGCTTCTCCTTGGGCCGGAGCTTCCGGGCATCCTTCTTGAACCACCAGGAGGTGTGGACATAGGCCGCGTGGGTCGGGTCCATGAGGCCGAAGGCGGCATGGTCGGACGAGCACGGGAAATCCATGGCAATCGCCGATTTCGGCGCCTCCGACGCGGCGAGATCCGGCAGGCCGACGGGCTCGGGAATGAGCGCTTCGGCCGGCGCCTCCTCTCCGCGCGGCAGATAGATCCAGATGCAGCCGTAGCGCTCGCGCGTCGGGAAGGCCGGCGTGCGGATGCGCGAGAGCTCCATCGCCTGGCCCTCGCGCAGGCTCGGGATTTCCACGCAGCCGCCGTCGGCGCCGAACCGCCAGCCATGGTAGCAGCACTCGATGGTGCCCTCCTTGACGCGGCCGTAATGGAGCGGGATGCCGCGGTGGGGACAGGAATCGCGCAGCGCGAACGGGGTTCCGTCCGCGCCGCGGGCGAGCACGATCGGCTCGCCGGCGATCTTGAGGCCGACGGGCTTTGCCGGCCCGAGCGCCCCGCTCTCGAGCGCGAGGTACCAGCAGCCCTTCAGGATGTCCGCGGTCAGTCCCTGCATGCGCCTCTCCGCAGTCCCGGAACGGAAAAGGGCGGCACAAGGCCGCCCTCGACTTCGACCTCAGCCGACGGAGCGGGCCTCAGCGGACCGCGGCCTCGTACTCGTTCGGCGAGCCGTCCTTCAGATAGGCGAGGGCGGCCTTCGCCTGCGCGGCGATGGCGGCGAACGCCTCGGGCTCGTGGATCGCGATGTCCGAGAGCACCTTGCGGTCGACCTCGACGCCGGCCTTGATCAGCCCGTCGATGAGCCGGCCGTAGGTCAGGCCCTGCTCCCGCGCCGCCGCATTGATGCGCTGGATCCAGAGCGCGCGGAAGTTCCGCTTGCGCCGGCGCCGGTCGCGGTAGGCGTACTGGTTCGCCCGCTCGACCGCCTGCTTGGCGATCCGGATCGTGTTCGAACGGCGCCCGTAGAAGCCCTTGGCCTGCTTCAGGACCTTCTTGTGCCGGGCGTGGGCCGTCACGCCCCTCTTGACGCGTGCCATATGTCGGTACCTCCGGCCTCAGCGGTTGTAGGGCATGTATTTCTTGACGATGAGCGCGTCCGGCTCGGCGAGCACCATGGTGCCGCGCGCGTTCCGCACGAACTTCGTCGTCCGCTTGATCATGCCGTGCCGCTTGCCGGCCTGACCCACCTTCACCTTCCCGCTGGCGGTGAAGCGGAAGCGCTTCTTGGCTCCCGACTTCGTCTTCTGCTTGGGCATTCTGCTCTCCTTGCAACGCGAAAAGCTCCGCAGCGCGGAGCCTCGCATCAGGCCCATTTCTGAGCATTCTGGATCGCCACGGCATGCCCTGCAGACGGCGGACCGTCGGGCCGGGCGATCCGGCGGGGGGACATATAACCGCGAGCGGAGGGGGTGACAAGTCGCGCGCCATCCGCCATATGGATGCCGCCCCGCGACGGTTGCGCCGTCGCGGCACACGTGGCATTGACCACGCGTCCCCGGCGGCTGCCGTAGCTCAGTGGTAGAGCACTCCCTTGGTAAGGGAGAGGTCGACAGTTCAATCCTGTCCGGCAGCACCATTCCACGAACTGGCGATGCAGGTTGGCGCTTCTCGGCGAAATCCCGACTGCGGTCCCTTGGCCGGCCGTGCCGTCGATCTTCCCTGCAGGTAACTGACGGCATGCTGCGGCGGACGGGCGCGCTCGCGCGGATGGCGGCGGCGACGGTGGACCGGTTCGGCCTGCGCGCCGGCGCCGGCGCGCTCGCCGTGCGGGCG
>NZ_SPKJ01000155.1 GCF_009866965.1 Propylenella binzhouense
ATCGTCGCGGCGGGGCGGGGCGCCGACGGGCTCGCCTACGTGCTCGCCGACCGCAGCGCCGCCCGGCTTTCGCCCGCCGGCTGGGCCCGGCGCGCGGTGGCGCTCCATCACGAGCTCGGCGCCGACCGGATCGTCGCCGAAGTGAACCAGGGCGGCGACATGGTGGCGGCGCTGATCCGCCAGGCGGACGAGGCGGCACCCGTCGAGCAGGTGCGCGCGACGCGCGGCAAGTGGCTCCGGGCCGAGCCGGTCGCCGCGCTCTACGAGGCCGGGCGCGTGCGCCATGTCGGCGCCTTCCCGGAGCTCGAGGACGAGATGTGCGACTTCGCGGCCGGCGGGCTCTCCTCAGGCCGCTCGCCGGACCGGCTCGACGCGCTCGTCTGGGCGCTGACCGCGCTGACGGGGCGGAGCGGAGAGGCGCGGGTGAGGGCGCTCTAGACTGGGGGATCGCGCCCTCACCCGGTCACTCCTCCTCGGTGGCGAGGAAGAGGAGCTGGAGCGCGAAGATGGCGGCGACCGCCCAGCGCGCGACACCGAAATCGAGGATCGCGAGGTCGGGCACGAAGGCCGCGACCGCGACGGCGAGGAGAAGGACCGGCACGGAGATGACGGCCGTGCCAAGCAATGCCGCGCCGACGAGCCCGCAGACCCTCTGCAGGCGACCCGTCCCGTTCACGCCGATCCCCTTTCGTCCGTTCGTCACGACCGCCATCAGACGCTCCGGACTTTGCCGCAATTCGTCCCTTCGTTTCCGAACGTTTCCGCCGGGGGCGAATTGGTTTCCGGCGGTTTCCCCGCCGGCGCTACGCGTTCCTTTCGCGCAGGCATTCGGGTAAGCGGACGACCGACGGGCCCGCCTGGGCGGGCGCCAGAGGGATACGATTGGTGCAGGCCAGGCCGACCATCCTGGTCGTCGACGACGACCGCGAGATCAGGACCCTCCTCGGGCGCTATCTCGAGGCGCAGGGCTTCCGCGTGACCGTGGCGGCGGACCGTCGCGAGTTCGAGGCGAAGCTGGCGGCGGCGGCGGTCGACCTCGTCGTGCTCGACGTGATGCTGCCCGACGGCTCCGGCCTCGACATCTGCCGCGGGCTCGCCGAGCGCAGGCCGCACGTGCCGGTGGTGCTGCTGACGGCCCTCAAGGAGGATGTCGACCGGATCATCGGGCTCGAGCTCGGCGCCGACGACTATCTCGGCAAGCCGTTCAACCCGCGCGAGCTGACGGCGCGGATCCGCGCCGTCCTGCGGCGGGCGGCGCCGGCCGAGCCGGAGCCTTCCCGGGCGCGGCGCTTCCGCTTCGCGGGCTTCACGCTGGAGCCCGACACGCGGCGGGTCCTCGACGCGGCGGGCAATCCCGTCGACCTCACGGGGGCGGAGTTCGAGCTGCTGCAGGCCTTCGTCGAACGGCCGGGGCGGCTGCTCTCGCGCGACCAGCTGCTCGACCTGACGCAGGGGCGCGAGCGCGACCCGTTCGACCGCTCCGTCGACGTGCTGATGAGCCGGATCCGGCGGAAGCTCGGCGAGCCGGCCGAGGGGCCGCTCTTCAAGACGGTCAGGAACGCCGGCTACCAGCTCGCGGTGCGCGTGGAGAGCGGGGAGGGGCCGTGACGTCGCTGCGCGCGCGCTTCGCGCTGCTCCTCGTCGGCTCGATCGTCGGCGTGGTGGCGCTCGCGAGCCTCGCCGCCTTCAGCGTCATGCGCCCGCCGCCGCACGACCGGACGAACGACCCGGTGGCGATGCAGATCCGCATGCTGGTCGCCGCGCTCGCGCAGCCCGGCAGGACCGTTCCCGCCGGGATCGACATCCGGGATGCGCCGCTGCCGGGCAGGCCGATCCCCGAGCTTTCGGCCGCGTTCGGCGCCTCGCTCGGCCGGGCCGCGCTCCCCTATCCGGTGGAGGTGGTCCATCGGTCGGACCGGCCGGGCATGGCGGCTTCGGTGCGGCTCGGCGACGGACGCTGGCTGGTGGTGCCGATCCCGGACTTCTCGCCGCCGCCCGGCGACTGGCGGATCTTCGCCGGCTGGATCGCGCTCATCGCGCTCGGCGCCGCTGCGGTCGCAATCTATTTCGCCGCGCTTCTGACGCGGCCGCTCGAAATCCTGCGGGCCGCGCTGTCGCGGGTCGGCCCGGACGGCGTGCTGGCGCCGGTGCCGGAGGAGGGCCCGGCCGAGGTGCGGGCGACGGCGGCGGCGCTCAACCGGCTGTCCTCCCGCCTGAAGGCGGCGATGGAGAGCCGCATGCGGCTCGTCGCCGCCGCCGGCCACGACCTGAGGACGCCGATGACGCGGTTGCGCCTGCGGGCGGAGTTCCTGCCGGAGGAGGAGCGGGCGAAATGGCTCGCCGATCTCGACGAGCTGGAGCGGATCGCCGACAGCGCCATCCGGCTCGTGCGGGAGGGCCGCAGCGAGGAGGCGACGGAGACGGTCGCGCTCGACGGGCTGGTCCGGAACCTCGTCGGGGAGATGGAGGCGCTCGGCCTCTCCGCGCAGGCGGGACGGATCGAAAGCGTGCCGGTCCGCGCCGGCGCGCTCGGCCTCCGCCGCGCGCTCCGCAACCTCCTGGTGAACGGCGCGACGCATGGCAAGGGCTGCATCGTGGAGGTCGCCGCCGAGGCCGGCGCCGGCGTGATCACCATCGCCGACCGCGGCCCGGGCATACCGGAAGCGCTGATCGACCGGGCCTTCGAGCCGTTCTTCCGGGTCGACCCGGGACGGCGGCAGGCGGTGCCCGGCGCCGGGCTGGGGCTCGCGATCGCCAAGGAGATCGTGGAGCGCCAGGGCGGCAGCGTGACGCTCGCGAACCGGCCGGGCGGCGGGCTCGTCCAGACGGTCAGGCTGCGCCGGGCCGGCGGTCAGGGTCCCTTCGGCGCCTTGACGTAGGCGGCCGCCGCCATCAGCCGCTTGGCCTCCTTGACGGCGGCCTCGCGGATCTCGTGCTCGTTCGCCTCGTCGTCGGGATCGAACGGGATGTGGCGGGCGACGAGCTGGTACTTCGCCTCGCCCCTCGTGCCGAGAATGGTGACCGTCGCGTGCTTGCGGACGAATTCCACAGACACGCTCTGAACCTCGAAATCGTCGTCCGTCATGGCGGCTCCTGCCGCGCCGGCAGGGCCGGGCGGTCGCTGCGGGAGCGTCGAGAACCCGCCGGGCGGCCGCAGGTTCCGCCTCAGGCGAAGCCGGGCCGGCTCGGCAGGCCCATGCGCTTCAGCAGCATGACGACCGGGCACATGCCCGTGAACGAGGCCTGGATGAGGTGCGCGGCGAGGATGCCGGCGAGCCACAGCCAGTTGAGGTTCACGTAGACGGCGAGAAGGATGCTCGCGAGCATCACGATCCCGACGACGAGCAGGATTCCGCGTTCAACGGTCATCGAAGCCTCCCTCCCCAGGGGCAGCGGGAGTGTGATCCCGGCGCGGGCCGCCTTCAAGCGCGACCAAAGCAGCAGGCGGCGCCCGCCCCAAGGCGCAGCAGGCGCCGCCCGGCCCGAGGCGCAGCAGGGCGCCCGGCCCGAGGCGCAGCAGGCGCCGCCGGCGCAAAAAAAAAGGACCGCACGGCTGACCGGCGGTCCGAAGTCTAGGGAGGAAACGCCCGTGTGGGCGCGAGCGGGAGATAGGACGTTCGCTGCGGTGCCGCAAGGCGCGCCGCGCAAGGGTGCCATGCGCTGATCGCGTGGGTTACTTTAAGTTTAATCAAAGGAGGGGTTATGCTGCGCTGGTTGAGGGAGCGTCGCGCGGCCGGCGCCGCGCGGTCCGCAAGCGTACCCGCAGAAGCGAAGGCCTCGCGCACCGGCGCGATCCTGGCGCTGCACGGCGCGGGCCGGCCGGTCTGGACGAGCCGCAGCTATGCGGCGCTCGCCCGGGCCGGCTACATGCGCAACCCGGTCGCCTATCGCTGCGTGCGGATGGTGGCGGAGGCGGCAGCCGCGCTGCCCTGGCTCGTCTACGAAAGCGGGCGCGAGGCGGGCGAGCACCCGCTGCTGGCGCTGCTCGACCGGCCGAACCCGCGGCTGGCGGGCGGCGCCCTGATGGAGGCGGCCTACGGCCACCTGCTCCTTTCCGGCAACGCCTATCTCGAGGCGGTGGCGATCGACGGCGCGGTCCGCGAGCTCCACGTGCTGCGCCCCGACCGGATGGCGGTGGTGCCCGACGCGGACGGCTGGCCGGCGGCCTACGAATACGCGGCGAACGGCCGCAGCGTGCGCTTCGAGCAGGAAGGCGGCGGGCCGGTTCCCCCGATCCTGCATCTCGCGCAGTTCCATCCGCTCGACGACCATTACGGCTTCGCGCCGATCGACGCGGCGCAGGCGAGCCTCGATTTGCACAACCAGGCGGGCGCCTGGAACAAGGCGCTTCTCGACAATGCGGCACGGCCCTCCGGCGCGCTGGTCTACCAGGCAAAGGACGGCGGCAATCTTTCGGAGACGCAGTTCGAACGGCTGAAGGCGGAGCTCGAGGCGAACTTCCAGGGCGCGGCGAATGCCGGGCGGCCGCTCCTCCTCGAAGGCGGCCTCGCCTGGCAGGCGATGAGCCACTCGCCCCGCGAGATGGACTATCTCGAGGCGAAGAACAATGCGGCGCGGGAGATCGCGCTCGCCTTCGGCGTGCCGCCGATGCTGCTCGGCATTCCCGGCGACAACACCTATGCCAATTACCGCGAGGCGAACCTCGCCTTCTGGCGCCAGACCGTGCTGCCGCTCGCCGGCCGCACGGCGCAGGCGCTCGGGCGCTGGCTCGCGCCGGCCTTCGGCGGGGACCTCCGGCTCTGGTACGACGTCGACGAGGTCGAGGCGCTCTCGGCGGAGCGCGAGGCGGTCTGGCGGCGGGTCAAGGGCGCCGACTTCCTGAGCGAGGACGAGAAGCGCGCCGCGGTCGGCTACGGGCCGCGGGAGGGATGACGGGCTGGCTGCGGCGACCGGGCGGATCGCGGCGGCCGGCCGGGATATTCACGGACGGGAGGGCACGATGCCCGATGTCACAAGCCAGTTCGCCGAACGCGGCGACCTCGCCCATCTCGCGCTCTTCCTCTGGGCTTCCAGCGCGACCGGGCTGCTCTTCTGGGCGCTCCGCGAGCTCGCCCTTTCCAACAAGCGCTTCAACGACTTCGTGAACGAGATCGCGCGGCTCAACCAGCTCTTCCGCGAGCATTCGTAGGGCCGAACGGGGGCCGAACCGTCTGCACTGCCGGCGCCGCCCGCTTGGCCTCGCGTGGATCGCCGGATCAAGTCCGGCGATGACGACAGTGCGAGGGGGAACGCCGGTGCGAGGGCGGGCGGACGGCACGTGAGGGCGGAGGGGCGCTCCGTCTTTGTCTCTGTCGTCTTGCCCGGGCTCGACCCGGGCATCCAGCGGCTTCCGGTGCCCCGGGGCCGCCGTCTGATCGCCGGATCAAGTCCGGCGATGACGACAGGACAAGGGGCGGGCCTCTCGTGGATCGCCGGATCAAGTCCGGCGATGACGACAGGACAAGGGGTGAGGCCTGCGCTCGGCAGAACAAGGGGCGGGGCCGGCGATGACGGCAGTGGAGCGACGTGCCGCCGCGCGCGTCGGAGCGTCGGAAAACCTCTCCCCCAGCCCCTCCCCACGAGGGGGAGGGGAACGGAGGCGGCGGGCCCGTCGAGCGCGGCGGAGGCCGCGCCGGCGCGAGTACCCCCCGCACATCTAAGATCGGAGGTTCGGATGTCCGCATTCTTCAAGGCGCGCGGGGGCTCCCGCGCCGATCATCGCGCCGTCTTCGCGGAATTCGCGATGCAGCTCCTCGGCGTCCTGCTCGAGCGGCGGATGCGGCGCCAGGCGGCGCCGCGCTTCCGGGTGGTGCGATGAGCGCGGCGCACCCCGCGGCGCTTGCCCGCGAGCGGAAGTTCGCTCCGGCGGACCTCTCGCCGGTGGAGGCGGACGGGTCCTTTTCCGGCTATGCGAGCCTCTTCGGCGCAGCCGACCTCGCCCGCGACGTGGTGGTGCCCGGCGCCTTCGCGGCGTCGCTCAAGGCGCGCGGCGCGGCCGGCATCCGCATGCTCTTCCAGCACGACCCGGCGCTGCCGATCGGCGTCTGGCGGACGATCCGCGAGGACCGGCGCGGGCTCTATGTCGAGGGACGGCTGACGATTGAGGCGGCGAAGGCGCGCGAGGTGCTGGCGCTGATGCGCGCCGGCGCGATCGACGGCCTTTCGATCGGCTTCCGCACGGTGCGCGGGCGCACGGACGCGCGAACGGGCCTGCGCCGGCTCCAGGAGATCGATCTCTGGGAGATCTCGATCGTGACCTTCCCGATGCTGCCCGACGCCCGCGTGACGGCGGTGAAGGCATCGGCGGCGGCAGGCGCCGGGCTCGCGGCGCGGCTGCGGAGCGCCGCGCGGGCGATGCGGCGCTAGCGCCCCACCGCGACGGAAACGGACGCCCG
>NZ_SPKJ01000156.1 GCF_009866965.1 Propylenella binzhouense
GAGGGACGGGCGAGCGTCGGGCGCGGCGCCGCTTGCGCGAGCGCGGGCTCGGGCGCGGGATCCGGCCGCGGCGCGGCGCTCCGCCCTTCGCTTCCTCCGGCCCCGGAGCCGCTCTTCAGGAGCCTCAGCGCCTCGTCCGGGGTGGGCAGGTCGGCGGCATGGCAGAGGCGCACGAGCACCATGTCGGCGGCGGCCATCGGGCGCGGCGCCTGGCCGACCTCCTGGATGCCCTTGAGGAGCATCTGCCAGGCGAGGGAGAGATGGCGGAGCGAGAGCGACGCCGCGAAGGCGGCGCCGCGCACGCGCTCGCTCTCGGAAACCGGCGCGTGGGCCGCGGCCTCCGCGGCGAGCTTCAGCCGCGTCACGTAATGGGTGAACTCGGCGAGATCCGTCAGCACCACGAGCGGATCGGCGCCGACGGCATGGAGCGCGTCGAGCGAGGCGAGCGCGGCCGGCGCGTCGCCGCGCATCACCGCCTCGAAGAGGTCGATCGTGCGGGTGCGGTCGGCGAGGCCGAGCATGGCGCGCACGGTCTCCGCCTCGACGGTGCCGCCGCCATGCGCGATCGCCTGGTCGAGGATCGAGAGCGCATCGCGGACGGAGCCCTCGGCCGCGCGCGCGATCATCCTGAGCGCCTCGGCCTCGGCTTCGATCCCCTCCTTCGCGGCGATCCCTTCCAGGTGCCGGATCAGGACGGCGGATTCGATGCGGCGGAGGTCGAAGCGCTGGCAGCGCGAGAGCACCGTCACCGGGACGCGCCGGATCTCGGTGGTGGCGAAGACGAACTTCACATGCGCCGGCGGCTCCTCGAGCGTCTTCAGGAGGCCGTTGAAGGCCGCCTTTGACAGCATGTGGACCTCGTCGACGATATAGACCTTGTAGCGCGCCGAGACCGGCGAGTAGCGCGCCGAATCGATGATGTCGCGGATGTCGTCGATGCCGGTATGGGAGGCGGCGTCCATCTCGATCACGTCGGGATGGCGGCCTTCCATGATCGCGCTGCAATGGACGCCCTCCGCCGCCAGGTCGACGGTCGGGCCGCCGCCGTCGGCGGTCTGGAAGTTGAGGCCGCGGGCGAGGATGCGGGCGGTGGTCGTCTTGCCGACGCCGCGCACGCCGGTCAGCATCCAGGCATGGGCGATCCGTCCGGCCGCGAACGCATTGCGGAGCGTGCGGACCATCGGCTCCTGGCCGATCAGATCGTCGAAGCTCGCCGGGCGGTACTTGCGGGCGAGAACCTGGTATGGGCCGGTGGTGGTCTCGCTCATGCGCGGCGGAATGGCTCGGGCGAATGTTCTCCGTCACCGGCCCGGTCGGGCTCGGTGAAACCCGTGCGGCCCCGTGCGAGGTGATGCGGGAGGCTGGACGGCAACCCGAGCCGGGCTCGTTGGGGCTGCTTCCTTCCGGACCTGACCCGGTTGGCGAGTGGCACGTCCACCGCCAACCTCCCTGGCCTCTATATCGCGGCTGAGGCGCTCCGGCGCAAGGGCGGCGTTGCGCTCCGCACGGAGACCCGCCCCCGCCGGCAGCTCAGGCGCCGATCGCGCCGGCGATCTCGCCGACGAAGCGGCCGAGATCGTCGGTGACGTAGTCGACATGGTCGTCGTCGCGCCCCTCGAATTCCCATTCGCCGTGGAAGACTTCGCGGGTGCCGGGCGGAACGACGAGCACCGTCCTCATGCCGACCGCCTTCGGCACGACGAGATTGCGGGCAAGATCCTCGAACATGGCGGCCTGGGCGGGATCGACGCCGAAGCGCGCGACGAAGCGGTCATAGGTCTCGCGCTCGGGCTTCGGCACGAGATTGGCGGCGGCGATGTCGAAGATGTCCTCGAAGTGCTCCGGAAAGCCGAGCCGCGCCGCCACCTTCTCCGCGTGCCGGCGCGAGCCGTTCGTGAAGATGTACTTCTTGCCCGGCAGCCTCAGGATCGCCGCGCCGAGCACGGGATCGGGCCGGACCACCGAATGGTCGATGTCGTGGACGAATTCGAGGAACGCGTCCGGATCGACCTGGTGGTTCAGCATGAGGCCGCGCAGCGTGGTGCCGTGGTCGCGGTAGAAGCTCTTCTGGATGCGCTGGGCCTCGGCCTCGTCGACGCCGAGGAGATTCTGGACGAAGGTGCGGATGCGCTGGTCGACCTGGCGGAAGAGGTCCGTCTCGCGCGGATAGAGCGTGTTGTCGAGATCGAAGATCCAGGCTCTCACGTTCCGAAACGCGCCGAGATCCTGCGGCGCGTGGGGATCGACGGCTTCGACGGTCAATGGCTTCATTCTGCGGGATATAGGCGAGATGCAGTTAAGATTCACTGGCCGTGCCCGGATATCGCCCTGCCGGGCCGCCGCGGGCGCCCGTCGCGTGATTGTCACGGTCGCCGTCTAGGCCTTCCTCGGGCACAGGCATGTCGAGCATCCACCAGTCCGCCGCGGCGGAGCTTCTCCACGATATCCAGGCGCTCCGGAAGGCGGTGGCCGGGGAAGGCCGGGTCCTCTGGGCCGGCTGGCGTCCCTCGATCCGGCGGCCGTCCTTCGCGGCGAGCGCGCTCAACCTCGCGCATTATCTGGCGCTCCGGCGCCGCGACCTCCGCCCGATGCAGCGCCGGCTGATGCCGCTCGGCCTCTCCTCCCTCGGCCGGGCCGAGGGGCGGGTGCTCGCCGCGCTCGATGCCGTTTCCGCCGCCCTTGCCGCGATCGCCGGGCGGGGCGGCGAGGACTGGCCGTCCGAGCGGCGCTTCTTCCGCGGCGAGATGAGGCTCGCGGCGAACACGGCCGAGCTCTTCGGCCCGGCCGCGGCCGGGCGTCGCAGGCGGATCATGGTGACGCTCGGCGCGGACGCGGCCGCAGACCCCGCCGTGCTGCACGCCTTACTGGCGCGCGGGATCGAGGTGGTCCGCATCAACTGCGCCCATGACGGCCCGGCGGAATGGCAGGCGATGATCGACAATCTGAGGCGCGCCGAGGCGGCGCTCGGCCGCAGCGTCCGCGTGCTGATGGACATTGGCGGCCCGAAGGTCAGGACCGGCGCGGTCATCGTGCCGCCCGACCGCGCGCGGCTCCAGATCGGCGACACGCTGCTGCTGCGGCGGGAAGGAACGGCGGCGTCCCCGGACGAGGCGTTCCAGGCGACCTGCACGCTCGGCTCCGTCTTCGATCACCTGAAGCCGGGCGACGTGGTCTCGATCGACGACGGAAAGCTCCGCGGCGTCGTCGAGCGTCTGGAGGGCGGCGGCGCGCTCGTGCGGATCGACCAGGGCCGGCTCAAGGGCGTGAAGCTGAAGCCCGAAAAGGGGCTGAACTTCCCGACGCTGGAGCTCGGGCTCGATCCGCTCACCCCGAAGGACCGCGCCGATCTCGACTTCGTCGCAGGGCACGCCGATATGGTCGGGCTCTCCTTCGTCAGTGCCGGCGCGCATGTCCTCGCGCTGCAGCGCGAGCTCGCCGCCCGCCGGCCGGACGACTGGCAGAAACTCGGCGTCGTCGTGAAGATCGAGACGCCGCGCGCGGTGAGAAACCTGCCGGAGATCATGGTGGCCGCGGCGGGCCGGCAGCCGCTCGCGGTAATGATCGCGCGCGGCGACCTCGCCGTCGAGATCGGCTTCGAACGGCTCGCCGAGATGCAGGAGGAGATCCTGTGGCTCTGCGAGGCGGCGCACATTCCCGCGATCTGGGCGACCCAGGTCCTCGAGGGCCTCGTCACCAAGGGCCTGCCGTCGCGCGGCGAGATGACCGACGCGGCGATGGCCGGGCGCGCCGAGGTGGTGATGCTCAACAAGGGGCCGAACGCCGCGGCCGCGATCGAGGTCCTTTCGGGGCTCCTCCACCGCATGGACGCGCACCAGCTCAAGAAGACGCCGACGATGCGCGCGCTGCGCTCGTGGTCTCCCGGCGGGACGGACTGACCGGCGCCGGTTCCCGCCGGATCGTCCCGGCTCAGAGAAGCGCGACCTCGCTATGCCGTTCTGTCCGTTCGAGGACGCGGCAGCGGTACCTCGACGGCGCCGCTGCGGTTCGGGCCGCGCCTGCCGGGGTTGAACGCGTTCAACTTCGCCGAGGACATTCTTCGCCCTGAAACTTTTCCAGTCCCATCTCGTTTGAGATGATGCATCTGGCCCACCCGACGCGCCTCGGCAGCATTGCCGAGCAGGGGGAGGTGAGAGAGACCTGCAGAAGCCCGCGGGCTTTGTGCATGCGGATAGGGCCGGCAGAGCGCACCGCGCGGCTTCGGCTGCGCGGTGGGATCCGTGTCTCTCGAACCTGGAGCGCCCATGCTCGCTCGTTTTTTCGCCGCCTGTGCCCTGATTGCCACACCTGTGCTCGCGCCGGTCGCGCAGGCGCACGACTGGTATCCGCTCTCCTGCTGCGGCGGGCAGGATTGCGAACCGGTCTCCAACAGGTCGATACAGTTCACCAGCCGCGGCTGGCTCGTGAAGAACACCGGCGAGGTGATCCCGTTCTCGGTCGCGAAGGCGAGTCCGGACGGGCAGTTCCATCGCTGCCGGATGAAGGTGTCTCAGCCCGACAGCAGCACGCGCTGCCTGTTCGTTCCCTTCACGGGCTACTGAGCCGCCTGGCCTTCCCGCCCGGGCGGTGCGCTCAGGGCTTCATCAGCGTGCCGGCGCCGTGCTCGGTGAAGAGCTCGAGCAGGACGACGTGCGGCGTCTTGCCGTTGAGGATGACGACGCCCTCGACGCCGCGCTCGATCGCCTCGATGCAGGTCTCGACCTTCGGGATCATGCCGCCCGAGATCGTGCCGTCGGCGATGAGCGCGTGCGCCTCGGCGACGGTGAGCTCGTCGATCAGCGTGCCCGACTTGTCGAGCACGCCCGGCACGTCGGTCAGGAACAGGAGGCGCTTCGCCGTCAGCGCGCCGGCGATCGCGCCGGCGAACGTGTCGGCGTTGATGTTGTAGGTCTCGCCGTCGCGCCCCGGCGCCACCGGGGCGATGACCGGGATCATCTCGGAGCGGGCGAGAAGGTCGAGCAGCGTCCGGTCGACCTCGACCGGCTCGCCGACGAAGCCGAGATCGAGCACCTTCTCGATGTTGGAATCCGGGTCGAACACGGTCTTCCGCGCCTTCTCGGCGAAGACCATGTTGCCGTCCTTGCCGCAGAGCCCGATCGCCCACTCGCCCTCGGCGTTGATGAGGGCGACGATCTCCTTGTTGATGGAGCCGGCGAGGACCATCTCGACGATCTCGACGGTGCGCTTGTCGGTGACGCGCAGGCCGCCCCTGAACTCGCTCTTGATGCCCACCTTCTCGAGCATCTGGCCGATCTGCGGACCGCCGCCATGGACCACGATCGGGTTCACGCCCGATTGCTTGAGGAGCGCGATGTCGCGCGCGAAGGCCTGGCCGAGAGCGGGATTGCCCATGGCGTGGCCGCCATATTTCACGACGATCGTCTTGTTCTCGTAGCGCTGCATGTAGGGCAGGGCTTCCGCCAGCAGCCGCGCCTGGTCCGCGCTCATGGCCTGGGCGCTGGTGATCGTCTCGTTCATGGCTTTCCTCCGGCAGCGGCGCCTCTTAGCGGCTCCCTATGACGTTGAGAAGGCGCGCGCGATCCGGAGCGGTACGCCGGCATGCTTGTTGCAAAACTAGTGCGGGTAAGTTATAGGTTATGCAACCTGAACGAGCGCGACCATCATTCCCATGTCGATCGGCGGTCTCAAGGATTACCTGGCGATCGCTTCCGCGATAATCGCCGTTACCACCTTCGTGCTGGCTGGTCTTCCGAGCCTGCTGGATGCGTGGATAATGAACAGGGCGATCGTCGGCGCCACGATGTTCATCGACTACGACAATGCAAGAGAGGAATGGGTGCGGTCCGTCTACGTGTTCAATGCGGGACTGCAGCCTGCGGTGACGGGCGATCAGATTAAGTGCGAATATCTCGACGAGAGAAAGCAACTGGTCAGGGATCCGGACGACGGGACGAGCGCGCCGAACTTTCTGCAGGTCGAACGGTCGGTGATACCCGGGCGCACGTCAAAGTCGGTCGTCACGCAGCAATCCCGATCGCTTGATTTCGGCGGGCTGCCTGTCTCCGAGAAGAACCTGGCCAAGGTCGACCTCGCATATCTGCGCTGTCGATTCACGTATACGGACATCTCCGGCTTCCGCTTGCGGTCCGAAACTCCCGCGCCGGAGCCTGTCGAGTTCACCGTTCCGGTGCCGAAGGTCGCACGCTAGAGCGTTACCCGACCTAATTGAATCGGGATTCCCAAATCAGCGCTGAGATGATTCAAGCTGTCTGCCGGATTGGAGGCCGGCG
>NZ_SPKJ01000157.1:0-2500 GCF_009866965.1 Propylenella binzhouense
CCTTCAGGTTATGAGCCTGACGAGCTACCGGGCTGCTCCACCCCGCGAGAGGCTTTGATGTTCCGGTGTTCCGGGCGCTGCGGCGGCCCGGGCATTTTGGCGGCCGGACATTGCGGCGGCCAAGCGTGCGATAGGCCGGGGCGTTCCCCCCAGGCACCCCCGGTCTGGTACCCCCCGGGTCCCGCAGCTGCGGGCCGGGTTCCGGCCGTCCCGGGCGCCCCATCCTGCGCGCGCGCCGGTCGAAAGGCCTTGCGCGGGCTGCCCTTGCGGGCCGCGGCGGCTGCCGGCCGCATGCCGGGATCGGCTTGCGTCCGGCCGGGCGGCTGCGGCCCACGGATGCGGCACCGGCCGGCCCCTGGATAGGCACCGGCTGCGCCGAGAAGACGTGTCTCGTGTGACGGGTTCTGCGTTTGGCAGGCCTGGCGGCGACCGACTCTCCCAAGCCTTGAGGCTTAGTACCATTGGCGCTGAGGGATTTCACGGCCGAGTTCGGAATGGGATCGGGTGCTGGGCCCCTCGCAAGGGCCACCAGGCCGGCGAAGCGCAGCAGCGGCGCGCGGCTCCGCCGCGGGCCCCGGGGTTCTAAAGTGGGGCCTGCAAGCGGGCTTTACGCGCCGGCTTCTGGTCTTTCCGCGTGCTGCCTGCCGAGGGGGCAGGCATGGACCGCCCTGCCGCGCAGGCGCGCGGACGGGCATGGATTAATGAGAGCGATCAAGCCGATCGAGCGATTAGTAAGGCTCAGCTTCGCGCGTTGCCGCGCTTCCACATGCCTCCTATCAACGTGGTGGTCTTCCACGGCTCTGATAGGGAGAACTCGTTTCGAGGTGGGCTTCCCGCTTAGATGCCTTCAGCGGTTATCCCGTCCGCACATAGCTACCCTGCACTGCGGCTGGCGCCACAACAGGTCCACCAGAGGTGCGTCCATCCCGGTCCTCTCGTACTAGGGACAGATCCTCTCAATTCTCCGACACCCACGGCAGATAGGGACCGAACTGTCTCGCGACGTTCTGAACCCAACTCACGTACCACTTTAATCGGCGAACAGCCGAACCCTTGGGACCTGCTCCAGCCCCAGGATGTGATGAGTCGACATCGAGGTGCCAAACGATCTCGTCGATATGGACTCTTGGAGATCATCAGCCTGTTATCCCCGGCGTACCTTTTATCCGTTGAGCGATGGCCCTTCCACACGGGACCACCGGATCACTATGGCCGTCTTTCGACTCTGCTCGACTTGTCAGTCTCGCAGTCAGGCAGGCTTATGCCATTGCACTCGACGAGCGATTTCCGACCGCTCTGAGCCCACCTTCGCGCGCCTCCGTTACACTTTGGGAGGCGACCGCCCCAGTCAAACTACCCACCACACACTGTCCCGGACCCGGATGACGGGCCGCGGTTAGACATCCATGACTTCAAGGGTGGTATTTCAAGGGTGGCTCCACCCGAGCTGGCGCCCGGGCTTCAAAGCCTACCACCTATCCTACACATGACGTCACGAATGCCAGTGTGAAGTTGTAGTAAAGGTGCACGGGGTCTTTCCGTCTGACCGCAGGAACCCCGCATCTTCACGGGGAATTCAATTTCACTGAGTCGATGCTGGAGACAGCGGGGAAGTCGTTACGCCATTCGTGCAGGTCGGAACTTACCCGACAAGGAATTTCGCTACCTTAGGACCGTTATAGTTACGGCCGCCGTTTACCGGGGCTTCGATTCAGAGCTTGCACCCCTCCTCTTAACCTTCCGGCACCGGGCAGGCGTCAGACCCTATACGTCGCCGTTTGGCTTCGCAGAGCCCTGTGTTTTTGCTAAACAGTCGCCACCCCCTGGTCTGTGCCCCCGGCCCATGGTTGCCCACGAACCGGGCTCCCTTCTCGCGAACTTACGGGAGCAATTTGCCGAGTTCCTTCAGCATCGTTCTCTCAAGCGCCTTGGTATGCTCTACCAGTCCACCTGTGTCGGTTTCGGGTACGGTCTGTATCGAGGGGCTATTTCCCGGAACGCCTTCACCGCCCGCCCAATCCGATCAGGGCGGACAATCTACGGCATTCGTCACCACCTCGAGGCCCACGATTGTTGACGTGGTTCCCATCGACTACGCCTTTCGGCCTCGCCTTAGGGGCCGGCTAACCCTGCGCTGATTAGCATTGCGCAGGAACCCTTGGACTTTCGGCGACAGTGTCTCTCACACTGTTTGTCGTTACTCATGTCAGCATTCGCACTTCCGATACCTCCACGGCGCCTCACGGCTACCGCTTCGCAGGCCTACGGAACGCTCCGCTACCGCTCGACCAATGGTCGAACCCGCAGCTTCGGTGCACGGCTTCAGCCCCGTTACATTGTCGGCGCAAGAACCCTTGACTAGACCAGTGAGCTGTTACGCTTTCTTTAAATGATGGCTGCTTCTAAGCCAACATCCTGGTTGTTTTGGGGTTCTCACATCCTTTCCCACTTAGCCGTGACTTGGGGACCTTAGCTGGCGGTCAGGGTTGTTTCCCTCTCC
>NZ_SPKJ01000158.1 GCF_009866965.1 Propylenella binzhouense
AGCTTTTCCGGGCGGCTCGCGGTTGCGACCGCGACGGCGCCGCGCAGGCGCGCGACCTGCACCGCGGCGATGCCCACGCCGCCGGCCGCGCCGTGGATCAGGACCGCCCCGCCGGTGCCGAGGCCGCCGAGCTCGACCAGCCCGAACCAGGACGTGAAGAGCGCCTCCGGAAGCGATGCCGCCTCGAGATCGGAGAGCGCGTCCGGCACGGCGAGGCAGAGATCGGCCTCCGCCGCGCAGTAATCCGCATAGCCGCCGCCATCGACGAGGGCGGCGACGCGGCGCCCCGGCCGGACCTTTCCGGACCGGCTCGCGACCACCTCGCCCACGATTTCGAGCCCCGGAACCTGGGACCGCGCCGTCGGCGCGGCCTTGCCGCGGCTGCGCTGGCCGGTGTCGTGGCGGTTCACGCCGGCGGCGGCGACCCGGATCAGCACCTCGCCCTCCCTCAGCTCGGGAAGGGGAACCGTCTCGACCCGGAGGACCTCCGGCCCGCCGGGCGCGGTGATCGCGACGGCGCGCATCGTGGCCGGCAGGCTGGGCTGGGCGTGCATAACTGTCTCCTTTCCGGTCACATGCTCGCCGACATCGCGCGGGAGCGGGCGGCGACGCGCCGGCCGCGGACCAGCGCGAGCCCCGCCACCGCGCAGAGGAGGGCGGCGATCGTGATCTCGGTGCCGTGGGCACGTTCGAAGACGATCGGGGCGACGCCGATGCCGAGCCCGCCCGATCCGGCGAGCGCGCGGGCGAGCCAGGAGGCCGGCCCCGACCCGAACGAGCCGAAGCCGACGGCATAGCCCTGCAGGCTCGACCCGATCAGCCAGACCGCGACCGCCGCGGCCGCCACCGAGACCGCGATCTCGGCCCAGCCGCCATGCAGGATGAGCGCCGGGTTGAGCACGAACAGGAAGGGCACGACATAGATGACGGAGCCGAGCCGGACGGCCTGGAAGCCGACATAGAACGGGTTCGCGCGGGCGAGCGAGGCGGCGGCGAAGGCCGCGATCGCCACCGGCGGCGTGATGAAGGACACCATCCCCCAGTAGAAGATGAAGAGGTGGATCCCGAGCGGATCGAGCCCGGCGCGGACGAGCGGGGGCGCGAGCGTGGCGGCGAGGAAGATGTAGCAGGCGGTCGCCGTCATCCCCATGCCGAGGACGAAGCTCGCCACCGCCCCCATCAGGAGAAGCAGGAGCGGCGCGTCGCCGGCGAGGAAGATGAGGTCGTTGACAAGGGTGCCGAGCATGCCGGTCACCGTGAGCGCGCCGATGACGAACCCGACGCCGATCATCAGCGGCAGGATCTCCGCGATGGCGCGGCCGGAGGCGAGCAGGAACTCCACGGCGCGGCCGGGGGTCAGCCTGCGCTTCGGCATGAACTGGTTGATGACGAGGAGCACGCCGGTCGCGGTGAAGGGCGCGAGGCCGGCCTTCGATTCGTCCGCGAGCTGCCAGATCAGGACGGCGAATACCAGGAGGTAGATCCAGCCGGACTTCATGACCTCGGAGAGGCGCGGCAGATCCTCCTGCTTCAGCCCCGCCAGATCGCGCCGCGCGGAATAGGCGTCGATCTGCACCATCAGGCCGAAATAGAAGAGGAGCGCCGGCACGGCGGCCGCAAGCGCGATCTGCGCATAGGGAATGTTCAGGAACGAGGCCATCAGGAAGGCGGTCGCGCCCATGACCGGCGGCATCAGGACGCCGCCCGTCGAGGCCACCGCCTCCACGCCGCCGGCGAAGGACGGGCTGAACCGCGTCCGGCGCATGGCGGGGATGGTGACGACGCCGCTCGTGATGACGTTCGAGACCACGCTTCCCGAGATCGAGCCCTGCAGCATGCTGGAGATGACGCCGACCTGGGCCGCGCCGCCGCGCCAGCGCCCGACCAGCGCGAAGGCGACGTCGTTCATGAACTTGCCGCCGCCCGTATAATTGAGAGCGACGCCGAACAGCAGGAAGCCGATGACGAGATCCGCGAAGGCGCGCATCGGGACGCCGAACGCGCTGCTCGACCCGATGATGTGGAAGCTCATCACGTTCGCGAAGGACTGCGGGATGCCGGTGAAGGGCGCCGGCAGCCGGTCCGCGACGAGCGGATAGAGCGAGACGACGAGCGCGATGATCGTGATCGGCAGGCCCGCCGTGCGGCGCAGCGCCTCCAGGATCACCACCCAGAACGCGACGGAAATCCAGATGGCCGTCTGCGGCGCCAGGTATTCCCAGCCCTCGTTGACCATCACTTCCGAGAAATAGACGAAGTAGAGACCGCAGCCGAGGGCGCCGGCCGCGAACATCCAGTCCAGGATCGTCGGTGCCGCCTTCTCGGCCGAGGCGCGGGCGGGATAGACGAGAAAGACCAGCGGCAGCACGAGCGTGGCGACGAGATAGTAGTATCTGTTGTCGAGAATCACCACGCCGAACAGCAGACTGGCATTGCTGAACTGGTATAGCGCGACGCCGAGCGTGGCTATGGTGAGGACCGCGAACAGCAGGCGCGCCACGCCGCGAAGAGACCGGAAGCGCAACTCCTCCACCGCCATCTCGGGCGCGGAAGAGACAAGCTCTTTGATCGAACTCTGGTCTGACCGGACGCGGTCGTCGTTCTGAATGTTCATGCCGATACCTGCCGACGGGCCGTGAATTTCTGTCTCACGAGCATTCCACGTGGCGGAATTCCTCCCCGCAATCGTTGCATTGATCGCGGCGCGACGGTTCAGTGTCAACGGAAGCGGGGATGTTTTCCGCCAGACGGAATCTCGCCGCCTCGCGTCCCGGCGTCCGCCATTCGGGAGCGGACGCCACGAAGTCCCCAAGGGAGGATCGAGAATGAACTGGAAAGTGAAAGCCGGCCTGCTGCTGGCATGCGCCTTCGCGGCGACCGGCGCCCGGGCAGAGGACAAGGCCCCGGCCGACGCCAAGGTGAACCTGCCGCCGACCGTGGCCTGGTCGCTCTTCACGACCGAATCGACGACCTACGGACAGGCGCTCGGCATCGGCAACGCCCTGCAGAGCAAGCTCGGGGTCCAGCTCCGGCTGCTGCCCGGCGGCAACGACGTCGCGCGCACGGCGCCGCTGCGCGCCGGCACGGTGCAGTTCATGCTGACCGGCAACGGCGCCTTCTTCGCCCAGGAGGGCCTGCAGGAGTTCAGCGCCCGGAGCTGGGGGCCGCAGAAGATCCGCCAGGTGGCGAACAGCTCGTCCGACGGCGGCCTCGGCCTCATCACGGCGGGCGACGCCAACATCCGCACCGTGGCCGACCTGCGCGGCAAGCGCGTCGCCTTCATCCACGGCTCGCCGTCGCTCAACCAGTGCACCAAGGCCTGGCTCGCCTTCGGCAAGATGACCTGGGACGACGTCCGGAAGGTTGAGTTCTCCGGCATTCCGGCGGCCGCGCGCGCGCTCCTCGGCGGGGATGTCGACGTGATGTGCACGTCCACCACCAATCCGATGGCGAGCCAGCTCGAGGCTTCCGACCGCGGCATCTACTGGCCGCCGCTGCCGCATGACGACAAGGAGGGGTGGAAGCGCCTCCTCAGCACCGCGAGCTATTACGTGCCGCACAAGGTGACCGCGGGCGCCGGCGTCAAGAAGGACCAGCCGATCGAGGGCGCCATGTCGCCGTTCCCGGTCCTCGTCACCTACGAGAAGGAGGATCCGGCGCTCGTCAAGGAGATGACGAAGGCGATGGACGTGCTCTTCGAGGCCTACAAGGACAGCGACGCCGCCGCGCCGGGCTGGGAGATCGGCCGCTGGAGCTTCGACTGGGTGATCCCCTTCCACGAGGGCGCCATCGCCTACCTCAAGGAGCGCGGCGTCTGGACCGACGCCGACCAGGCGCACAACGACGAGCTGGTGAAGCGGCAGGAGGTGCTGGCCAAAGCGTGGCAGGAGACCGTGGCGCAGAACATCTCGGGCGACGAGGCCTTCACCGAGGCCTGGCTGAAGCATCGGCTCGAGGCGCTCAGCGCCGCCGGGATGGAATCCGGCGTGCAATGAGAAGGCGGTCCGGCGGGCGGCCGGACCAAAGATGGGGGGCGGCCTGGCGCCGCCCCGGACGAGGCCGGGTTCCCGCAAGGGGCCCGGCCTTTCCGCGCCGGATCGTCAGCGCGGGCAGGGAATGTCGAAGGGCCGGCCCGCCGGAGGCTCGACCTCGAGCGCGTTGATGGCGAGCGCGAGCAGCGTGTAGTAGCCGACGAGGCCGGCGAGATCGACGGCGCCGGCCTCCCCGAACGCCTCGCGGCAGCCCGCGAAAGTCGCATCGCTCACCCGCCTGCCGGCGAGGCTCTCACGCGCGAAGGTGTGGACGAGGCGATCCCGCTCGTCCTCGAACGGCGGCTCGCTCTCAGCGGCGATCGCCGCGATGATTTCGTCCGGGACGCCCTCGCCGCGGGCGATGGGCGCATGCGCCTCCCATTCGTAGGAGGCGCGCCAGTGCGCCGCGACGACGAGGATCGCGATCTCGCGCTGGCGCTTCGGAATGCGGCAGCGATAGCGCACATAGGCGCCGAGCTGCTCGACGAAGCCGGCGAGTTCCGGACTGTGCAGGAGCACCGCGAAGGGACCGCGGACGCTGCCGCGGGCGCCCGAGGCGATGCGCTCGTGGACCGCCGCCTGCTCGGGCGTGAGACGGCCGGGATCGACCGGGGGAATTCTGGGCATCGGGAGCCCCTCCGTTGCGCGGAAGCCGATCCGCCGTGCCTCGAGGCCGTCCCGGCGGACCAAAAGGAAGCGGCGCCCGAGGGCCTCGGACGCCGCGCGAAGAACTTCAGGCCGGAGGCTCACTCCGTGCGGGGATAGATCTCCCGGACCTTCTCGATGACGGCCGGATCGGCGCCGCCCACCTCCTCGACCAGCGCCTGGAGGTCCGCGCCGGACATCGGGTTCATGTCGAGGCGCGCCTTCTCGAGCGCAGCGACGAACTCGGGGTCCTGCACCGCCTTCGAGAACGCGTCGCGCAGCACCTTCACCCGCTCGGCCGGCATGTCCGGCGGCGCGAGCACGGACTTGCCGATCTCGGTCGCGTTCATGACGATCCGCAGCACCTGCTTCTGCTCCGGGGTCTTGGCGACCTCGATGGCGGTCGGCACGTCAGGGATCGAGGGCTCGCGGTTCAGCGCATACTGGACGATGAGCCTCACCTTGCCGTCCTTGATCCAGTCCGGATGGCTCGACTGCAGCGCTGCGAGGCTGGTCGAATGGCCTTCCGCCTCGCCCCGCTCCATCGCCAGCATCGCCTCGGCGGAGCCCTTGTAGCCCTTGATCAGCTTGAACTTGGTGCCGAGCACGTTGTTCATCACGGTCGGGTAGATGGTCACGGTCGAGCTCGCGCCGGTCGCCGCCAGCACGGTCTCCTTCTCGAGCGCGTCCTCGAAGGTCTTAACCGGCGAGGTGTGCCAGATCATCGTCACATTGGTGCCGGTGGCGATGCGGCCGATCCAGTTGAACTTCGCCGATTCGAACATGATGCCCTGGGCGCCGAGCCGCTCGTCGAGCGGAAGCGTCGCCGCCACGAGCCCGATCACGGTGCCGTCCTTGGCGGCGCGGTTGTAGATGTCGTTGGCGGCGACCAGGCTGCCCGCGCCCGGCATGTTGCGCGGCACGATGGTCGGATTGCCCGGAATGTACTTGGACATGTACTCCGACACGATGCGGGCATAGAGATCGTTGCTGCCGCCCGGCGCGTAGCCGATCACCATGTCGATCGTCTTGCCGCGATAGAAGTCCTCGGGCGACTGCGCATGTGCAACGGTCGCGCCCGCAAGCAGAAGCGCGGACGCTGCAAGGCTCAGCAGGCTCTTGGCGTGAGACATTGGCTCGTTCCCTCTCGATCCGGAAGTGTCGGCGGCGCGCGGCCGAGACGCGTCGGCTCCGCCGGGGGCGCTCTGCTTCCGCGCGCCCGCCGCTCCGCAGAGACGTTAGGTTTGCCGCGCCCGCTTCTGTCAACGAAACCGCCATCCGAATTCGGCCGCGCGGAATTTCCGGCGGTCACAACAGGCGGGCGCGGCGCCCGGGAGGCGCGCGGCGGGGAACCCGCCTGCCGGAGGACCCGGTCCGGCGCTTCCGCAACGCGAACGCCGCGCGGCTCAGGCCTCCGCCGCGAGCCGTGCCTCGCCGGCGGCTGGCCCCGGCTTCG
>NZ_SPKJ01000159.1 GCF_009866965.1 Propylenella binzhouense
GAGCCGGCGCCGCTGGGCTCGGCTGCGCTGCCGGCGGCTGCGCGGCCGGTGGGGTCTGCGCGAGGGCCGTCGACGAAAGCAGCGCGACCAGCGCGGAAAGAACCACATGCTTCATGATCTTCGACCTTTCTCGTCTCCCGCGCCCGGAACGGCCGGCGTCCGGCGCCGCCTGGCGCCGCCGGGCCTCACTCCGCCGGTGCCGGATGGGGCGCCCGCGCGCCGGTCACGCGCGCTTCCTGCTTTTCCACCCAGGCGCTGTGATGCGCGCGCGCCCAGTTGAGGTCGACCTCGCCGCGGCCCATCGCATCGTAGGCGCCCTCCATTCCGAGCGTGCCGATATAGATGTGGGCGATGATGACGGCGATGAGGACCATGCCGATCGTGGCGTGCACGTACTGCGCCCATTGCATCCCGTTTATGTCCGTGAAGGAGAACGGGAAGAGCATGAGCACGCCGCTCGCGGACATCGCGATCCCGCCGAGGATCACCGACCAGTAGATCAGCTTCTGTCCGGCGTTGAACCGGCCGGCGGGCGGATGCGTGCCGCGCAGGAAGCCGCCGCCCTCGCGCAGCCAGCGCCAGTCGTAGCGGTCGGGAATGTTGTCCTTGATCCAGACGACCAGCATGAAGAGCAGGCCGAGTATGAACACCCAGGACACGAAATTGTGCGCGAGCTTCGCCCAGGCGCTCCAGGTCGCGAACGCCTCCGGGCTCATCAGCGGCATCAGCAGGCGCTTGCCGAAGACGTAGTTGAGGCCGGTGATCGCGAGCACGATGAAGGCGGTCGCCGTCATCCAGTGGTTGAACCGCTCGAAGACGTTGAAGCGCAGGATCTTCACCCCGGCATAGCCTTCGGTCATCCGCATGCGCCCCTTCGCGAAATAGAAGAGCGCCAGGGCGGCGAGCATGCCGAGGATCAGGATGCCGCCGATCCAGGGCAGGGCGCCTTCCCGGAAGCCGCGATAGTCGCGGCCCTGCGGCTGCTCGAGGAGACCCGCCGCCGTGTTCGGAATGGTCACGCGCCCCTGGATCTTCTTCATCTCTTCGAGCAATTGCCGCTCGTTCACCGATTGCGCGGTGGGATTGCTGCCGGAGACGCCCTGCGCGCCGCTCGGCGGGGCGTAGGCGAAGAGCCCGGCACCCAGGACCAGGGCCGCCAGGAGCGGCAGGATGAGGCGCATGCGCTTGCTGAACGACATTTCTCCACCCCGTGCGTTCTTCTTGCGGCCTGAATGTCCGCGACGTCAGACCGTGATTCCCTCGCGATAGGCCGTCTGCCAGCCCCAGGCGCCGGAGCCGTAGCCGCGCTGGAGCACCCGCTGCTTGTAGATCGAGGCGATGATCTCGCCGTCGCCGGCGAGCAGCGACTTGGTCGAGCACATTTCCGCGCAGAGCGGCAGCTTGCCCTGGGCGAGCCGGTTCGCGCCGTACTTCTCGTATTCGGCGGCGCTGTTGTCCGGCTCGGGACCGCCGGAGCAATAGGTGCACTTGTCCATCTTCCCGCGCGAGCCGAAATTGCCGAGGCGCGGATATTGCGGCGCACCGAACGGGCAGGCGTAGAAGCAATAGCCGCAGCCGATGCAGAGGTCCTTGGAGTGCAGGACCACGGCGTCCGCGGTCGTGAAGAAGCAGTCGACCGGGCACACCGCCGCGCAGGGCGCATCCGTGCAGTGCATGCAGGCCATCGAGACCGAGCGCTCGCCGGGGCGGCCGTCATTGATGGTGACGACGCGCCGGCGGTTGATCCCCCACGGCACGTCGTGCTCGTTCTTGCAGGCGGTGACGCAGGCGTTGCATTCGATGCAGCGGTCGGCGTCGCAGAGGAATTTCATCCGAGCCATATCGTCGTCCCCCCTCACGCCGCCTGGATCTGGCAGAGCGTCACCTTCGCTTCCTGCATCCCGGTGACCGGATCGAACCCGTAGGTCGTGACCGTGTTCACGCTCTCGCCGAGCACGATCGGATCGGTCCCCGGCGGGTAGTGCGGGCGGAGATCCTCGCCCTGGTACCAGCCGGAGAAGTGGAAGGGCATCCACGCGACGCCCTTGCCGACCCGCTCCGTCACCAGCGCCTTCACGCGGGCCTTGGCGTCGTTCTCCGCGCCGAGCACCCAGACCCACTGGCCGTCCTTGATCCCGCGGGCGTCGGCATCGCCCGGGTTGATCTCGACGAACATGTCCTGCTGCAGCTCGGCCAGCCACCTGTTCGAGCGCGTCTCCTCGCCACCGCCCTCGTATTCGACCAGCCGGCCGGAGGAGAGGATGATCGGGAACTTGGAGGGGATGCCGTTGTCGACGGCGTTCTTCTGGACGGTGAAGCCCGCGTTCAGCAGCCGGAACTGCCGTTCGTCGGGGCGCGTCGGATAGGCGGCCACGAGTTCCGGCCGCGGCGAGTAGATCGGCTCGCGGTGGACCGGCACGGGATCGGGCAGGTTCCAAGCCACGCAGCGGGCCTTGCCGTTGCCGTAATGCATGGCGCCGTGCTCCATGCAGACGCGCTGGATGCCGCCCGACAGGTCGATCGACCAGCTCACCGCGTCGACCTTCTCGCCGCCGATCCGCTGGATGACGGCCATCTCCTCGGCCGTCAGGTCCTTGTCCCAGCCGAGCTTCTTCAGCACCGCCATGTTGAACTCGGGATAGCCGTCGGTGAGCTCCGAGCCTGCCGAGTAGGAATCCTCCGCGAGCAGCGTCTGGCCGTTGCGCTCGATGCCGAAGCGGGCCCGGAACGTGCCGCCGCCCTCCTTCACGTGGAGGTTCGTGTTGTAGAGGATCGGCGTGCCCGGATGGCGGATCTCCGGCTTGCCCCAGCACGGCCAGGGCAGGCCGTAATAGTCGCCGCCCACCTCCGGCGCGTCCTTCGGCGCGCGCAGCGTGACGAGATCGAACTTGTCCTGGTTGCGCATGTGCGCCTTGAGCCGCTCGGGCGACTGGCCGCAATAGCCCGTCGACCATCCGCCGCGGTTGATCTCGCGCAGGATGTCCTCCGGGTCGGGGCGGTTCTCCGTGACCTTGATGTTCTTGAACATCCCGTCCGCGAAGCCGAGCTTCTGCGCGAGCAGGTACATGACCTCGTAGTCGTCCTTCGATTCGAAGGCCGGCTCGACGATCTTCTCGCCCCATTGCAGCGAGCGGTTCGAGGCCGTCCGCGAGCCATCGGTCTCGAGCGAGGTGGCGATCGGCAGCAGGTAGGTGCCGTCGCGCCGTCCGCTGATCGCGGAGAAGGTCGTCGGATGGGGGTCGGCCACCACGAGAAGCTCGAGCTTCTCCATGCCCTTCACCATCTCCGGTATGCGGGTGACGGTGTTGCCGCCGTGGCCCATGACGAGCATGCCCTTGATGGGGCTGCGCTGGTCGATGTCCTCGTCGGGCGAGAGCACGCCGTCGAACCAGCGTGTCGAGGTGATGCCCGGCGTCTCCATGTTCTCCTTGCGGGTGCGCGCCTTGCGGCCGCCCTTCGCGGGAACCTCGTCGAACCGGCCCTGCAACCAGTCGTATTCGACTTCCCAGACGCGCGCCCAGTGCTTCCACGCCGCCTCGGTGATGCCGTAGTAGAGCGGCAGCGTCGTCACATCGAGCCCGAGGTCGGTCGCGCCCTGGACGTTGGTGTGGCCGCGGAAGATGTTGGCGCCGGTGCCGGGCGCGCCGACATTTCCGGTCGCCAGGCAGGCGATGCAGAAGGCGCGCACATTCGCCGTTCCGACCGTCTTCTGCGTCGCGCCCATGCACCAGATGATGGTCGCCGGCTTCTGCGTCGCGAACATCTCCGCCACGCGCTTCAGCTGGTCCGCCGGGACGCCGGTCACCTTTTGGACCTCGTCCGGGTTCCACTTGGCGACTTCCTTGCGCACCTCGTCCATGCCGTAGACGCGCTTGGCGATGAAGTCCTTGTCCTCCCAGCCGTTCTCGAACACGTGCCAGAGCATGCCCCAGACCAGGGCGATGTCGGTGCCCGGCCGGAACCGGACATATTCGGTCGCGTGCGCGGCGGTCCGCGTGAAGCGCGGATCCATCACGACCATGTTGGCGCGGTTGAGCTCCTTGCCGGACAGGATGTGCTGCATCGCGATCGGGTGCGCCTCGGCGGCGTTCGACCCGATGAAGACCATCGTCTTCGCGTTGCGGATGTCGTTGTAGGAATTGGTCTGCGCGCCGTAGCCCCAGGTGTTGGCGACGCCGGCGACCGTGGTCGAGTGGCAGATGCGGGCCTGGTGGTCGACCGAGTTCGTGCCCCAGAAGGCGCCGAACTTGCGCATCAGGTAGGCGCCCTCGTTGGTGAACTTCGCCGAGCCGAGGAGGTACATGGAATCGGCGCCCGCCTGCTCGCGGATCTGGAGCATCTTGTCGCCGATCTCGGTGATCGCCTGGTCCCAGGAGATCCGCTGCCATTCGCCGCCGGAAAGCTTCATCGGATATTTCAGCCGGCGGTCGCCGTGCACGATCTCGCGGATCGCCGCACCCTTCGCGCAGTGCGAGCCGCGGTTGATCGGGCTCGCGAAGCCCGGCTCCTGTCCGGTCCACACGCCGTTCTGGACCTCGGCTATCACCGTGCAGCCGACCGAGCAGTGCGTGCAGATGTTCTTCCGCATCTCGACCGGCACGTCGGGCTTCGGCGCTTCGACGGCGTCGGCCCTGCGGATCGTGCCGAGCTCGAGGCCGCCGACGGCGGCGAGGCCGCCGAGCGTCAGGCCGGAGCGGCGGAGGAAGGTGCGGCGGTCGATCGCCCGCGAGCCTGCCGTCGCGAACGCCTGGAGACCGGTGCGGCTCGCTTCGCCGCTCTTGCGCTTGGTCAGCATGGCGCCCTCACTTCTTCAGCGTTTCGTAGCCGTTGACGCGGTAGAAGGCCTTCACGTGATCGGTCTCCCGGTAGGAGGCCTTCGTCTCCTCCGGGCCGGGATCGTAGGCGAGAGCCTCGCCCGGCGCCGCGGCCGCCGCCGCGGCGACCGTGGACATTCCGCCGACCGCGCGCAGGAACGCGCGCCGTCCGATTCCCTTCCGCTGCTCGTCGCCCATCATCCACCTCCCTGCCGCGGCCCGCTCGGTCGGGCGGCGGCGCGTTCCATCCCGGCGGCGCTCACGAATCCATCGCGAACGCTTCCGCCTCGATTTCCATGTAGAGCGCGCCGAGGCGCCCGACCGCCCGGTAGAAGCGCGCCTTCCCGGCCGTCTCGAGATCCGCGAGGAAGCGCGGCGCCCAAAGCGCGAGATGGTTCAGGAAGAAGGCCCGCTCCTCCGCCGCGGTCGCGGGAAACGCGCCCGAGGCGAAGCCGCTCATGATCTCGAAGAGCGTCCCGACATGGTCCTCGGGATCGCGATGGCCCGCGGCGCGGGCGAGCCCGAGCCGGTCGAGGTCGCCGCGCAGACGCGCGAGCGGCCGCTCGTTCAGGAACCCGGTCAGGTAGTAGGAGGCGTAGGGCACGAGCTCGCCCCGCCCGACGCCGATGAAGAGGTCGAAATATTCGCGCTGGACCGCCGCCGCGCCGGTGCCGGCCGCGGCCTCGGCGAGCGCGATCTGGGCGAGGCCGAGCGGCGTCGGCGCACCCTGGAGCCCGGAAAGGCGCGCGAGCATGGCGGCGTCGGGCGCCCGGAGCAGCAGCGCGCCGAGAAGCGCGTAGAGCTGCGCGCGGGCCCGATCCGTATCGTCGGCGGTGCGGTTCGGCGCATCCGGCCCTGAAGACGACGTGATCCGTTCGGTCACGATGAGATCACTCCCTCAGCTCCCGCAGGGGCATCGGTACGGATGTGTCTCGAACACCGCTGGCACGGCATTCGGCATTTCCTCCCTGCCGCCTCTTCGTGCGGTCGGTTGCCGGCTCGCCGGTCACAACCATAGTACGCTGCGCATAGACGAGTTCAATAGGCCAATAGGCGGTATCGATGCGGAACGCGGGAGCCGCCGTGCCTCAGCGCGGCAGCGCGCCGCCGTGGCGCCGCCGCGGGGAGGCGGGTTCCGGCTGCCCCCCGAGCGGCGCGGCGTCGCCTTCCGCCGCGGCGGC
>NZ_SPKJ01000016.1 GCF_009866965.1 Propylenella binzhouense
GGGCCGGGCGGGACGGAACTGCACGTGCCCGGCGAGCGCGCGCATCTGCCGCGGCGGGTCGGCGACTGGCTGAGGCGCGAGGCGCGGAGCGACCTCGAGGACGCGGTCGCCCGCCATTGCGCCGCCGCCGGCTGCCGCCACACGGCGCTCCGGATCGGCGACGCCCGCACGCGCTGGGGCTCCTGCACGGCGAAGGGCGTGCTGACATTCTCCTGGCGCCTCGTGCTCGCGCCGCCATCGGTGCTCGATTATCTCGCCGCCCACGAGGTGGCGCATCTGCGCGAGATGAACCACGGCCCCGGCTTCTGGCGGCTGGTGGCGGAGCTCGACCCGGATTTCGACGCCGCGCGCCGCTGGCTGAAACGGAACGGCGCGGGCCTCCACGCCGTCGGAGGGAGCTGAGCGGGGCGCGCGCGGGTCAGCCGGTCTGCGCCGCCTGCCTCGCCTCGGAGGGGCCGGGGGCGCGCTCCAGGCCGGCCTGGAAATCGCGCAGGATGAGGGCCGGAAGCTCCTGCGTGGGCGTGGGCCTTCCGAACAGGTAGCCCTGCAGCAGGTGGCAGCCGAGCGCCCGCAGCCGGTCCCGCTGCGCCTCCGTCTCGACGCCCTCGGCGGTCACGGTCAGGTGCAGCGAACGGCCGAGCGCCACGATCGCCTCGACGATCGAGCTGACATGGTCGTCGACGCCGAGCGCGCGCACGAAGGACTGGTCGATCTTCAGCTTGTCGAACGGGAACTTCCAGAGATAGCTGAGGCTCGAATAGCCGGTGCCGAAATCGTCCATGGCAATGCGGACGCCGAGCGCCTTCACCTCGGCGAGCTGCGCGAGCACGTGGTCGCTGTCGCCGAGGAGGAGGCCCTCGGTGATCTCGAGCTCGAGGCGGTGCGGCGGCAGCCCGCTGAGGGCGAGCGCCTCGCGCACGCGCTCGCAGAGCCGGCCGTCCTCGAACTGGATCGGCGAGAGATTGACCGCCACCACCAGATGCTGCGGCCAGCGCGCGGCGACCTCGCAGCCGCGCCGGAGCACCCAGCTGCCGATCGCGTCGATGAGGCCCATCTGCTCGGCGACGGGGACGAAGACGTCGGGACGGACATAGCCGCCGTCCTTCAGCGGAAGCCGGAGCAGCGCCTCGAAGCCGGCGAGGCCGTCGTCGACGCGGTGGAAGGGCTGGAACTGCAGCTCGAAGCCGTCCTGGAACAGCGCGCGCCGGAGCAGCGCCTCGAGGTCGCGGCGCGCCTTCAGCTCCGAATCCATCTCGGCCCGGAACAGATGGTGGGAGCGCGCGCCCTCGGCCTTGGCGTGGCGGAGCGCGATGTCCGCGCTCTTCATCAGCGCCGGGGCGTCGCTGCCGTCCTTGGGCGCGATCGCGGTTCCGGCGCAGACCGTGATGTCGATGCGCTGGTCGGACAGGAAATACGGCTCCGAAAGGCTCGCTGCGAGCTTCTGCCCGAGCGTTTCGACCTTCGCCTCGTCCGCCGCGAAGGTCGCCAGCGCGAATTCGTCGCCGTCGAGCCGCGCGACCATGTCGCCCGGGCCGGCGAGCCCGTGCAGGCGGTCGGCGATGGCGTTGAGGAGTTCGTCGCCGCCCGCATGGCCGAGCGCGTCGTTCGCTTCCTTGAACCGGTTGACGTCGAGGAGATGGATGGCGAAGGGCTGCGCGGAGGCGAGCGCCTCCTCCAGCCCGGCCATGAAGCTGGTGCGGTTGAGCAGCCCGGTGAGCGGATCGTAATGGGCGAGGAAGTCCGCCCGCTCGTCCGCCTCGTGCTTCTGCCGGGTCCGGAAGTAGAGCCCGAGCGCGGGGATCGCGAAGGCGGCCGCCACGATCGAGGCGAGCGCGAAGGCGGCGGAGGCGAGATCGGCGCGGAAGCCCGCCCGCTTCGCGGCCTGGTCGACATAGACCTCGACGATCGCGGCCACGGCGCCGGCGCGGACGACCGGGACGTAGGCCTCGGCGTAGAAGCGCGGCCGGAGCGGCGGCTCGCCGGCCTTCGCCTCGATGACCGGCTCGCCGCGCAGCACCGCCGCCGCGGCGGTCGGATTGTGCTTCGCGATCTCCTGCGCCGGGTTGCCGGCCTCCTCGAGCCGGTCGGAGGCGAGCCGGAGCCGGCCCTCGGAATCGAAGATCTTGTAGAGAAACACGTCGCCGACATTCTGCGCGCGGGCGAAGAACTCCATCGTCGCCGCGCTCGGCGCCGCGCCCGCCGCGATCTCGGGAAGGTCGGGGATGTTGCCGGCGAGATATTGCGCCCAGGACCGTCCCTCGGCGCGGGCGTCCTCGACCAGAAGGTTCTCGACGGTCCTCGACGTGACCTCGATCGCGCCCCAGACCGCCGCCATCAGGCAGCCGATCAGGCCGACGCCGAGATAAAGGTCGCGTCCGAGGGAACGCATCGGGAAGCCCCGCAGAATGCCAACCCGATATTATTCCGAATTGGTGAAGGAACCGTTCGTAGCCGGCTCACCGGGTGATCCGCCGGCCGGCGCCGCGATCAGCCGGCGGGGCGGGCGCCTTCGGGCGCTGGCGCGGCGGCGCGGAGGATCGCGAGCGCCTCGCCCGGATCGATCCGGCCGTCATAGAGCGCGCGGCCGGAGATCGCGCCTTCGAGCCGCCGGGCGTCCGGCTCGGTCATGCGGCGGATGTCCTCCATGGAGGCGAGGCCGCCCGAGGCGATCACCGGGATCGACACGCTCTTTGCGAGCGCGATCGTCGCCGCCCAGTTGATGCCGGCGAGGACGCCGTCGCGGTCGATGTCGGTGTAGACGATCGCGGCGACGCCGGCATCCTCGAAGCGGGCCGCGAGGTCGGCGGCGGTGAGCTCCGACGTCTCCGCCCAGCCCTCGACGGCGACGCGGCCGCCGCGCGCATCGATGCCGACGGCGATCCGGCCCGGAAAGCGCCGCGCCGCCCGCCTCACGAGATCCGGGTCGCGCACCGCGACCGTCCCGAGGATGACGCGCGCGACGCCCTTGTCGAGCCAGGCCGCGATCTGCGGCTCGGTACGGATGCCGCCGCCGAGCTGAACCTTCATTTCGCCGCCGAGCCGGGCGAGGATCGCGTCGACGGCAGCGCCGTTCCGGCTCTCGCCGGCGAAGGCGCCGTCGAGATCGACGACGTGGAGCCAGGGGAAGCCGATCGCGCGGAAGGCCTCGGCCTGCGCCGCGGGATCCGCGTTGTAGACGGTCGCGTCCGCCATGGCGCCCTTCCGCAGGCGGACGCAGACGCCGCCCTTGAGGTCGATCGCGGGAAAGAGGATCACGGCGTCCAGCGCAGGAAGTTGCCGATGAGCGCGAGCCCGAGATGCTGGCTCTTCTCGGGGTGGAACTGCGTGCCCGCCATGTTGCCGCGGCCGACCACGGCGGTCACCGGCCCGCCGTAATCGGCGGTCGCCACGACGTCGTCCGGCTCGGCCGCGGCGAGGTGGTAGGAGTGCACGAAATAGGCGTCGAGCCCGTCCGGCCCGGTCGGGATCCCGGCAAGGATCGGATGGGCGCGGTTCGGCAGGAGATTGTTCCAGCCCATATGCGGGATCTTGAGATCCGGATCGGACGGCGTGATCTGGACGACGTCGCCGGGGATCCATCCGAGCCCGGGGACGACCTCCTTCTCGAGCCCCCGGCCCGCCATCAGCTGGCAGCCGACGCAGATGCCGAGGAAGGGGCGGCCTTTCGCCACCACCGCCTCCTCGAGCGCCTCGATCATGCCCGGCACGGCGTCGAGCCCGCGCCGGCAATCGGCGAAGGCGCCGACGCCCGGCAGCACGATCCGGTCGGCCTTCCGGACGGTCTCGGCATCGGCCGTGACCACGACGCCGATGCCGCCGATCGCGCCGGCCGCGCGCTCGAACGCCTTGGCGGCCGAATGGAGGTTGCCGGAGCCGTAATCGATGATCGCGACCTTCATGCCTCGGCCCTCGGGAACAGCCCGACAACCTCGTCCTCCTCGCGCCGCTCCGGCCGGAAGGCCGGCCAGGGCCGCCGCGACCTCTCCGGCCTCGGCGCCGCGGATGCCGATTCGCCGGCGGCGCCGCGCCGGAAGAAGCGGTGCTCGGCCTCGTCGAGCCCGCGGCCCCAGGCCTCGCCGAGCTCGCGCCAGCCGCGGCGTGCGAGCGCTGCGCGCCGGATGTTGTTCGCCTCGAGCGCGAAGAGGATCGCGCCGATGAGCGCGATCGCCCCGACCGGCGCCTCGGGCGAGGTCCGGGCCAATGCGAAGAGCGCCGCCGCGTAGACGAGATAGAGCACGAAGGCGACCCAGAGGCCGTGCCAGAGGAGCCAGATGACGGGAAAGAAGAAGGCGGGCCAGGAGAAGCCCTCCTTCACGAAGCGGGCACGTTCGATCTCGCCGTCGGGCGGCGCGTGCACGGTGTAGTAGGTCGCCATGTGGTCCCCCTAGCCTCCGAGCGTGCCCTTGGTCGAGGGAACCTCGCCGGCCGCGCGCGGGTCGACCGCGAGCGCGCTCCGCAGCACGCGCGCGACCGCCTTGAAGCAGGTCTCGGCGATGTGGTGCGCGTTCTCGCCGTAATGGTTCGCGACGTGGAGCGTGAGCCCGCCGTTCTGGGCGAGCGCCTGGAAGAACTCGCGCACGAGCTCGGTGTCGAACGTGCCGATCTTCTGACGCTCGAAGCGCACGCGCCAGACGAGATAGGGACGGCCGGACACGTCCACGGCCGCGCGCGTCAGCGTCTCGTCCATCGCGAGATCGAGCGAGGCGTAGCGCGCGATGCCCCTGCGGTCCCCGAGCGCGCGCGACAGCGCCTGGCCGAGCGCGATGCCGACATCCTCGACCGTGTGGTGCTGGTCGATGTGGAGATCCCCCTCGGCCTTCACCTTCATGTCGATCAGCGAATGGCGCGAAAGCTGCTCCAGCATGTGATCGAAGAAGCCGATTCCGGTCGAAACGTCGAAGCGGCCGGTGCCGTCGAGGTCGACGGAGACGACGATCCGCGTCTCGTTCGTGGTGCGGGAGATCTCAGCCGTCCTGGCCATTCGCGCGCGTCCTTCGGGAACGCCGCGGTTCTAGCGGCGGGCGGAGTGGGGGACAAGGGCGATGCGCCCGGCGATCGGCCGCGGGCGCGGACCAGGCGCGCGCCGCCGGTACGCGCCGGCTAGGGCGCGTATGTCCCGAATGTCCAGACCTGCCCCTCGGGGTCGCGGCAGGTATAGTCGCGGCCGCCGTAGCTCTGGTCGGTCAGCGGGATCTCGAGCGTCGCGCCCTCGGCGATCGCCCGGTCGTGATGGGCGTCGACATTCCCGACCACGACATAGAGCCCCATCGTGACGGGGCGGCCGGGCTCCGCCGGTTCGACGAGGCGGCCATAGGGCGTCTGCGTCGCCGAACCGAGCATGATCATCGCGTCTCCGAGCGTGAGCTCGGCATGGGCGACGGTGCCGTCCGGGCCGTCATAGACGGCCTTCCGCTCGAAGCCGAAGGCGCGGCAGAGGAAGTCGATCATGGCGGGCGCGTCGCGGTAGCGGATCGCCGGCATCACGGGGCAGTAGGACATGCGCGTTCCTCCTCTCTTCCTCCGGAGGGTAGCACGGGCGGCCGCGCGGATGTCCGGGTGCGGGTTCGGCCGCTTTGCACCCCCCTCCGCGCTTCCTAAATAGGACTCGCATATCGAAAGGGACGCCACCGGGGCCGGAACGGACCGGCGGCCGTCCGCTGAAGGAGCTTTCCTTGTCCGAACAATCTCCCTACGCCGCCTGGCACGGGACGACGATCGTCACCGTCCGCAAGGGCGGCAAGGTCGTGGTGGCGGGCGACGGCCAGGTGACCCTCGGCCAGACCGTCATCAAGCACAATGCCCGCAAGGTCCGCCGCCTCAAGGGCGACGTGATCGCGGGCTTCGCGGGCGCGACCGCCGACGCATTCACGCTGCTCGAGCGGCTCGAGGCGAAGCTCGAGCAATATCCCGGCCAGCTCATGCGCGCAGCCGTCGAGCTCGCCAAGGACTGGCGCACCGACCGCTATCTCCGCCGGCTCGAGGCGTTGATGATCGTCGCCGACAAGGCGACGACGCTGGTCCTGACCGGGACCGGCGACGTGCTGGAGCCCGAGAACGGCATCGCCGCGATCGGGTCGGGCGGCAATTATGCGCTCGCCGCGGCGCGCGCGCTCGCCGACACCGACCAGGACGCCGAGACGATCGCCCGCCGCGCCATGCAGATCGCCGGCGAGATCTGCGTCTATACGAATGCGAGCGTCATCGTCGAGGCGATCGACGGTGCTGCCGCGGCATAGCGGAGCCACGGTGTCCGGCGCCCCGCGCGACCGCACCTATCGCTTCCGCGATGTCGGGGAGGCGGACTTCGCGCTCCTGGCGCGCTGGCTGGCCGAGCCGCACGTGGCGGAATGGTGGGGCGATCCCGCCAAGAGCCTTGCCGGGATCCGCGCGGCCGCGCGAAGCGCGTCCACGCGGGCGATGATCGTCGAGTGCGCAAGCGAGCCGATCGCCTATATGCAGCACTACGACATCCATCGCGAGGAGGATCACCCCTATCGCGATCAGCCGAAAGGGACGCTCGGGCTCGATCTCTCGATCGGCCGCCCGGACCTTGTCGGGAAGGGGCACGGATCCGCGATGCTCGCCCAATATGCCGGCGAGCTGCTGGAGGCCGGCGCCCCCCGCGTCCTGGTCGATCCGGACCCGCGCAACGCGCGGGCGATCCGCGCCTATGCGAAGGCCGGCTTCGCCGCCTTCGACGAGAGAACGACCATCTACGGTCCCGCGCTCCTGATGGCCCGGGACGCTTGAAAGAGAAAGACATGACCCAGACCATGGCTGCCCCTGCGGACAAGGAGACCCGGCGCGAGGACCGGAGGGCCACCTTCTCGCCGCGCGAGACCGTCTCCGAGCTCGACCGCTACATCATCGGCCAGAAGGACGCGAAGCGCGCGGTCGCGATCGCGCTCCGGAACCGCTGGCGGCGCCAGCAGCTCGAAGGCGCGATGCGGGAGGAAGTGCTCCCCAAGAACATCCTGATGATCGGCCCGACCGGCGTCGGGAAGACCGAGATCTCGCGCCGGCTCGCCAAGCTCGCCAACGCGCCCTTCATCAAGGTCGAGGCGACGAAGTTCACCGAGGTCGGCTATGTCGGCCGCGACGTGGAGCAGATCGTGCGCGACCTCGTCGAGGCCGGGATCGCGCTCGTGCGCGAGCAGCGGCGCAGGGACGTCCAGGCGAAGGCCCACCTGCAGGCCGAGGAGCGCGTGCTCGACGCGCTGGTCGGCGAGCATGCCAGCCCGACGACGCGGGAGAGCTTCCGCAAGCGGCTCCGCGCCGGCGAGCTCGACGACAAGGAGATCGAGATCCAGATCCGCGACACGTCCAATCCGATGGGCGCCTTCGACGTGCCGGGCATGCCCGGAGCCTCGATCGGCGTGATGAATATCGGCGACGTGCTCGGCAAGGCGTTCGGGCAGAACCGCACCAAGACCCGCAAGGTCACCGTGAAGGATTCCTACGACGTCCTGCTCACCGAGGAATCCGACAAGCTTCTCGACGACGACCAGATCGTGCAGGAGGCGATCCGCGCCGTGGAGAACGACGGCATCGTGTTCCTCGACGAGATCGACAAGATCTGCGCCCGCGACGGCCGGATCGGCGGCGACGTCAGCCGCGAGGGCGTCCAGCGCGACCTGCTCCCGCTCGTCGAGGGCACGACGGTGGCGACGAAGTACGGGCCGGTGAAGACCGACCACGTGCTCTTCATCGCCTCCGGCGCGTTCCACGTCGCCAAGCCGTCGGACCTCCTCCCCGAGCTGCAGGGCCGGCTGCCGATCCGCGTCGAGCTCCGCCCGCTCACCGAAGGGGACTTCCGCCGCATCCTGACGGAGACCGAGGCGAGCCTCATCAAGCAGTACAAGGCGCTGATGGCGACGGAAGGCGTCGAGCTCGACTTCACGGACGATTCGGTCGATGCGATCGCGCGCTTCGCGGTCGAGATCAACGCGACCGTGGAGAATATCGGGGCGCGGCGCCTGCAGACGGTGATGGAGCGGATCCTCGACGACATCTCCTTCACGGCGCCCGACCGCGGCGGCGAAACGGTCCGGATCGACGCCGCCTATGTCGAGGAGCATGTCGGCGATCTGGCGCGGAACGCCGACCTGTCGCGCTTCATCCTCTAGCGCGGCTCCAGCTTTGGCGAGACCGGGCGGCGTCCGTCCCCTGCGGCGGGCGCCGCCCTCGTCCGCCCTGTGCGTGCGCACCGCGGGACCTGCGCGCCTGTCGCGGGACGAAACTTGAAACCCGGCGGAACGGCAGGGCCGGGCCGACGGTTCGGAGCTGTGCCGAACGCAATCCTCCTGAAACATCGAGCGGGCAAGTTCGGGACGCAGCAACCGGAGGCGAACGCTCGTGAATCCCGTCCGCTACCTCATGGCGCCAGTCTGGGTCGCCCAGCTCGCCACCGGCGCGAAGTCGTTCCGCGACAATCCGCTGATCGGATCGCCGGCGCTCAACCGGCGCGGGCTCCACGAACGGCGCATGCGGCTCGCCCACGATCTCGCATGGCGCCGCCGCGCCAGGCTCGCCGGGCTCGTCTCGGCCGAGGACCGCGCCGCCTTCGACCGTGACGGCTTCGTGATGCGGCGGAATTTCCTGCCGGACGACGCCTTCCGGCAGCTGCGCGACGCGGTCTTCGCCTACGAGGCCCCGGCGCGGGAGATGATCCAGGGCGACACGATCACGCGCCGGATCGCCGTCGACCCGCAGGCGCTCGCGGCGGTCCCGGAGCTGAAGCGCTTTCTCGCCAATCCCGAATGGCGCGGCATCAACCGCTATGTCGGGTCGTTCGACCAGGAGCCGCTCACCTACGTCCAGACCATCCTCTCGCATGTGCGGGAGACCGCCCCGGACCCGCAGACCGACCTCCACGCCGACACCTTCCATCCCACCGTGAAGGCCTGGCTGTTCCTGACCGACGTGGCGGAGGACGAGGGGCCGTTCGTCTACGTGGCCGGCTCGCACAGGCTGACCCCCGGCCGCCTCGCCTGGGAGCGCGAGACGAGCGTGATGGCCTCGGAGAGCGCCAACCGGCTGCTCGCGCGCGGCTCGTTCCGCGCGGGGCGCGAGGAGATCGCGCGGATGGGCTACGGCGCGCCCAAGGCTTTCGCGGTTCCCGCGAACACCCTGGTTGCCGCCGACACGGTCGGCTTCCACGCCCGCGGCCTGAGCGCCCGCCCGACCGTCAGGGTCGAGATCTGGACCTATGGCCGCCGCAACCCGTTCCTGCCCTGGACGGGGCTCGACGCGGGCTCCATTCCGGGCGTCGCGGAGCGGCGGATCCCCTGGATGTGGCGGGCGCGGGACCTGATGGAGAAGGCCGGCCTCGGCGGCCAGCCCTGGCACGATGTCGGCCGGCTCAGGCCGGCAGACCCCCCTGGGCTGCAACCCGGCTGAGCGAGGTCTCGGGCCGCGCCCCGACATGGGAGATGATCTCGGCGGCGGCGAGCGAGCCGAGCATCCCGCATTCCGCATAGGCCATGTTGCGCGCGAGCCCGTAGAGGAAGCCCGACGCGAAGAGGTCGCCCGCGCCGGTCAGGTCCGCTATCCGCTCGACCGGGGCGGCCGGCACGCGCACCTCCTCCTCGCCCGCGAGCACCATCGATCCGGCGGCGCCGAGCGTCACGACGGCGAGCGGCACGTCCTTCCGGAGCAGGCCGACCGCGGTCTCGAAGTCGCTCGTCTCGTAGAGCGCCAGCGCCTCGTGGTTGTTGGCGAAGACGATGTCGACCGCGCCGCCGCGCATGAGCTGAAGGAATTCCTCGCGGTAGCGCGACACGCAGAAGGAATCGGAGAGCGTGATCGCCACCCTGCGGCCCGCCGCATGCGCGATCCTCGAGGCTTCGCGGAACGCCTCCTTCGCCTTCGGGGGATCCCAGAGATAGCCCTCGAGATAGGTGATCTCCGCCGCCTCGACGGTCGCGCGGTCGATATCCGCCGGCGTCAGTTCCTGGCAGGCGCCGAGATGGGTGTTCATCGTGCGCTCGCTGTCCGGCGTGATCAGGATCATCGAGCGGGCGGTCGGGGCGCCGCCGACGAGGTCCGCGGTCGGGAAGTGGATTCCGAGCGCGTTCATGTCGTGGCGGTAGAAGCGGCCGAGATCGTCGTCGGCCACCTTGCCGATGAAGGCGGCGCGGCCGCCGAACGAGGCGACGCCCGCCGCCGTGTTGCCGGCGCAGCCGCCGGAGATCATGTGGGCCGGTCCCATGTGGCCGTAGAGCCGCTCCGCCTCCTCGGTGTCGATGAGCCGCATCGAGCCCTTCACCAGGCCCTCGCGGACGAGAAAGTCCTCCTCCGCATGCGCGAGCACGTCCACGATGGCATTGCCGATCGTGAGGACGTCGAATTTCGTCTGGCTCATCGGGTATCCCGCCTCTCTGTCGCCTCCCCGCTAAGGCCTCGCAGCGCCGAACGCAACACGCCGGCTTGAGCGGCCGCCGGGGCGATCCTATCTCCGGCCTCTCGCGGAGGAGCGCCATGATCGGTGCGGCCATGCTGGCCTTCGAGCAGATCTTCTCGGCCCCGTTTCGCTCGGTGATGTGGAAGGCGCTCGCCTTGACCGTGGCGCTTCTCGCCGTGCTCTGGATCGCGCTGCAGCACGTCGTGCTCTATCTCGTCGTGCTGCCCTTCCCCTGGCTCGAGACGGCGTTCTCGATCGTCTCCGGCGTCGGGATCGTGGTCGGGCTCGCCTTCTTCATCGCGCCGGTCACCTCGCTCTTCGCCGGCCTCTTCCTCGACGACGTGGCGGAGGTGGTCGAACGCACCCATTATCCGGCCGATCCGCCCGGCCGCGCCATGCCGCTCGGCCGGTCGGTTCTCACCACGCTGCAGTTCACCGGCGTCGTAGTCCTCGTGAACCTCGTCGCGCTGCCGCTCGTGTTCCTGCTCGGCTTCGGCGTCATCGTCTTCTTCGTGGCGAACGGCTACCTGCTCGGCCGCGAATATTTCGAGCTCGCCGCCCTCCGCTTCCACTCGCACGAGACGACGCGCGCGCTGAGGCTGCGCAACAGCGGGCGCGTCTTCCTCTCCGGCCTGGCGATCGCCGCCTTCCTGTCGGTCCCGCTCCTGAACCTCTTCACGCCGCTCTTCGCGACCGCCTTCATGGTGCATGTCCAGAAGCGGATCTCCGCGCGCGAGAGCGGCGCCGGCGGCGTGCTCGCGCCGGCCTGACGCCCGCCGGCCGCGCGGCCGGCCCGCTCCGCTTGACCTCCGTCAAGGCTGCCGCTTCGGGCGTGATCTACGTCCGCGGCTGAATTCGACGGAATTTCCGAGGCCCGAGAACGGCGCGGCCGATGGCTGCGTTGTGCTTGCGAGGCAGACTGGAGCGAGAATGCCATGACCCCCAACGCCGACGTGAACGACCGCGGCTCGATCGAGCGCCTCTACCCCTATGCGGCGTTCGAGGCCGATGCGGGCGCGAACTCGATGGCGAAGGCCGAGACCCGGCACGGCATCCGGATCGAGACCGTGCCGGACGCCTCGGGCGCATTCCGGATCGCGCGGGCGAGCCACGCGCCGGCAGATTTCGAGGAGATGAAGGCGCACGGATTCGTCTGCCCCTATATGGGCCGTGCCTACGGCTTCTTCCGGCTCTCCGGCGGGATGCGCGGCGCCGTCACCGAGGAGCGCGACATCTTCGACCCGCTGCGGGACGAATATGAGGGCTTCATCGACACCATCATCGGCACCGCCCGCGAACTGGCGCGCGCACCGGCCCCGACCCGGGAGAACTGACGGGCAGTCCGGTCCCGGCCGGACCCGCGGACTGTTGCATCGGGGCCGCAATCGCGGCGCTTCGGCCACGCTTGCCCGTTCCGCCTGGAACGGGCCGTACTTCTGTCGGATTTCACGCCGAGGCGAATTCGATCGCCGTTCGGAGTGTCATCTTGTTCGACAGACGCCTCTTTCTCGCGGCCGGCGCGGCCGCGCTGCTTGCCGGCTGCACCCAGACCGGCCTCCTGTTCCGCAACGCCACCCCGGGAAGCGGGCTTCTCGTGCCGGACACCGACGAGCCGTTCCGCGTGGCGCCCGTCGATCTCAGCCGCATCCCGCCGCAATATCGCCGCCAGTTCGTCGCGGACCCGACCGGCGAGCCGCCCGGCACCATCGTCGTCGATCCCGATGCGCGCTTCCTCTATCTCGTGATGAAGGACGGCGAGGCGCTGCGCTACGGCGTCGGCGTCGGCCGCGAGGGCTTCGGCTGGTCGGGGACGGCGCGGATCGCGCGGAAGGCGAAGTGGCCGACCTGGACGCCGCCGGTCGAGATGCAGCAGCGGGATCCGATGGCGCGCGAATATGCAGACGGCATGCCCGGCGGCCCCGCCAACCCGCTCGGCGCGCGGGCCCTCTATCTCTACCAGGGCGGTCGCGACACGCTCTACCGGATCCACGGGACCGCCGAACCGGATTCGATCGGCCGCGCCGTCTCCTCCGGCTGCATCCGCCTCCTCAATGCCGACGTGATCGACCTCTATGACCGGGTGCCGATCGGGACGCGGGTGGTCGTCCGGCCGTCCCACGGCGGTTTCGGCGGCTTCGTCGCCCAGCTGAAATCCTCCGTCGGCATGTAGGGCCGGGCTGCGGGCGGGCGTTCACGCCGAAGTGACGGTCCCGGCCTTTACGGAGGGGCCGGGCCGTCG
Source organism: Propylenella binzhouense (assembly GCF_009866965.1). GTDB lineage: Bacteria > Pseudomonadota > Alphaproteobacteria > Rhizobiales > Afifellaceae > Propylenella > Propylenella binzhouense. The sequence goes on from NZ_SPKJ01000016.1 coordinate 12,642, forward strand.
AACCATCGCCGAGATGGAGGCGCGGAATGGACGGACACGGCCGCTTCTGCTGGAACGAGCTGATGACGCGCGACGTCGAGGGCGTGAAGGCGTTCTATGCCGCGGCGCTCGGCTGGCGCTACGACGGCATGCCGATGCCCGACGGCACCTATTGGGTGATCATGGGTGACGGGCCGAAGCCGATCGGCGGCATCCTCGACATCTCCGCCCCGGTCTGGGAAGGGGTGCCGGCCTGCTGGTTCGCCTATGTGGCCGTCGACGACGTCGATGCCCGGGTGGCCGCGGCCGAGCGGCTCGGCGCGACCATCCACAAGGCGCCCTTCGACATTCCGGGCGTCGGGCGGATCGCCATCGTCGGCCAGCCGGACGGCGCCGCCATCGGCTGGATGACGCCGGTGCCGGAACTCGGGAACTGAGCGCGCCCGCTTCCGCCTTCTTGACCTTGCCCGCCCGATCCGGCCATCTCCGCTCCGATTTTCCCTGGAGGCGGCATGGACGAACGCGCAGAGCTTTTCGAGCTGATCCGGAGCCGCTCGTTCCGGAAGGGCGGCACGTTCACGCTCGTTTCGGGGCGGACGAGCACGATCTACTTCAACCTGAAGCCGACCATGCTGCATCCGCTCGGTGCGCGGCTGATCGGCGCGGCGGTCGCCGCGCGCGCGGCGGAGCTCGGGGCCGACTATGTCGGCGGCCTGGAGATGGGCGCCGTCCCGATCGTCTCCGCGACCGCCGCGATGAGCGCCGTGGCCGGCCGTCCGATCGGGGCGGTGTTCGTCCGCAAGGAGGTGAAGGACCACGGGACCAGGAGCCTGGTCGAGGGACTTGCCGACGGCGAGAGCCTGGCGGGCAAGCGGGTCCTCGTCGTCGAGGACGTCACGACGACCGGAGGCTCGGCCCTGAAGGCGGTCGCGAAGCTCCGGCAGGACGGCGCCGTCGTTTCCGACGTGATCACGATCGTCGAGCGCGAGGAGGGCGCGACGGAGGCCTTCGTCCAGGCCGGCCTCGCCCTCCACTGGCTCTACCGGAAGACGGAGTTCGGCAGCGAGACGTGAGCCCGGCTGCCGCCTCAGAAGAGCCCGACGGGGAAATAGCGGAGATAGATCTCTTCGTAGCGCCCCGACTGGTGCACCTCGCGGAGCGCGTAGTCGAGCGCGGCCCGCAGCCTGCGGTCGTCCGGGCGGACGAGGATCGTCAGCCCGTCGCCGAAATAGCGGTCGTCGAGATAGGGGCCGCCCGCGAAGCGGCAGCAGCCGGCGGCCTCCGGCCCGTCGAGCCAGAAGGCGAGGCTCACCGCGTCGGCGAAGACGGCGGGGATCGTGCCTTCCTTCACTTGGTCGAGCGCGGTCCGGAGCGACAGATAGCAGACCGCCTTCGCGCTCGGGAAGAAGCGCTGGAGATAGGCCTGATGGGCGGTGCCGCAGACGGTGCCGATGAAGGCGTCGAGCCCCTTCGCCGCCGGGTCGAACGTGCCCTCTTTCCGGGCGACGAAGCGGCCGGGGATCTTCAGGTAGGGATTGGTGGCAAGCAGCTTCGACCCGTCATTCGCGAGGCCGGCGATGACGGCGTCGCCGGCGCGGTCGAGGAGCGCCTGCCCGAGCGTCCCGAACGGCCGCGTCTGGACCGCGCAGCGCACCTCGAGCACGTCGCAGATGGCGCGCACGAGATCGACGTTGAAGCCCATCAGCACGCCGCGCCGGTCGCGATAGGAGAAGGGCGGAAAGTCGTCCGTCATCAGGAAGCGGATCGCGCCGATGGTGGCGGGCGTCGGGCGCTCCAGGCGGGCGCGCGGATCCCAGAAGTTCGGAATGACCACCGGGTCCTGGGCGGCCGGCGTCGCGGCGTCGGCGTCCGGCGCGGCGCCGGCCGATGCCGGCAGGGCCGCCAGCGGCAGGAGCATCGCCAGGATCAGGAGGGCGTGTCGCAAGCTTCGCATCGCGCTGTGTCGGCGCCTTTCACGCTGGTCGATCGCCCCCCTCGGGCACTTCTACTAGACGGAACCGGGGCCGGCCGGAAGCGGTCGGCGGCAGGATGCTCGACGGCATCGCGCGGAAGCTGATCGGGCCGGCCGTCGAGCAGGCGGGGCGGCGCCTCGCGGCGCGCGGGATCGGCGCGGATGCGGTCACCTGGACCGGCTTCGCCCTGGGGCTCGCCGCCTTCGCGGCCATCTGGGCGGCCTATTTCCACACGGCCGCGCTCCTGGTGCTGGCGAGCCGGCTCTGCGACGGGCTCGACGGCGCCGTCGCGCGCCACAGCCGCAGGACGGATCGCGGCGGCTTCCTCGACATCGTGCTCGATTTCGCCTTCTACGGCCTGGTGCCGCTCGGATTCGTGCTCGCCGATCCGGCGCGGAACGCGGTCGCCGGGGCGGTGCTGCTGTTCAGCTTCTACGTGAACGGCGCGAGCTTCCTGGCCTATGCCGTGATGGCCGAGAAGCGGCGGCTCGCCACCGCGATCAGGGGCGAGAAGTCGCTCTACTTCACCGCCGGGCTCGCCGAGGCGACGGAGACGCTCGCCGCCTTCCTCCTCGCCTGCCTCGCGCCCGCCGCCTTTCCGGCCGTCGCCTATGTCTTCGCCGCCATGACGCTCGTCACCGCGGGCGCGCGGGTCCTCGCCGCGCTCCGCGCCTTCGGCTGATCAGGAGGCCCGGCGCAGCTCGGACGGCACCGCGGTGTCGAGCGCGCGCAGGAGGTCCTCGACCAGATCCTCCGGGTCCTCGAGACCCACCGAGAGCCGCAGCAGGCCGTCGCCGATGCCGAGCGCCGCACGCTCCTCGTCGCTGAGCCGCTGATGCGTGGTGGTCGCCGGGTGGGTCACCAGGCTCTTGGCGTCGCCGAGATTGTTGGAGATGCGGACCACCTCGAGCGCGCGCGACACCGCGAAGGCGCCGGCCTTGCCGCCCTTAACCTCGAACGCCACCATGGTGCCGCCGGCCGTCATCTGCCGCCGGGCGATCCCGGCCTGCGGATGGTCGTCCCGGCCCGGATAGAACAGGCGCGCGATCGCGGGATGGCCGGCGACGGCGTCGGCGATGCGCGCGGCCGACGCGGCCTGCCGCTCGACCCTCACCGGCAGCGTTTCGAGCGACTTCAGGAGGACCCAGGCGTTGAAGGGGCTGAGCGAGGGCCCGGTATGCTTCAGGTAGGGCGCGAGCTTGCCCTCGACCCATTCGGCGTCGGACAGCACGACGCCGCCGAGGCAGCGGCCCTGCCCGTCTATGTGCTTGGTGGCGGAATAGACGACGGTGTGGGCGCCGAGCGCGAGCGGCTGCTGGAAGAGCGGGGTCGCGAACACGTTGTCGACGACGAGGCGGGCGCCGGCCTCCCGCGCGATCGCCGCGACCGCCTGGATGTCGATCAGCTCGAGCGTCGGGTTGGCCGGGCTCTCCAGGAAGAAGGTGCGGGTCTCCGGCCGCACCGCGTTCCGCCACGCATCGAGGTCGGTGCCGTCGACGAGCGTCGAGGCGACGCCGAAGCGCGGCAGGAGTTCGGCGATGATGTACTGGCAGGAGCCGAAGAGCGCCCGCGAGGCGACCACGTGGTCGCCGGCCTTGAGGTCGCAGGTGAGGGCCGCGTTGACGGCCGCCATGCCGCTCGCCACGGCGCGTGCGGCTTCCGCGCCCTCGAGCAGGCACATGCGCTCCTCGAACATCGCGACGGTCGGATTGGCGTAGCGCGAATAGACGAAGCCCGGGTCGTCGCCGTTGAAGCGGGCCTCCGCCGCCTCGCCGGTGTCGTAGACGAAGCCCTGGGTCAGGAACATCGCCTCGGAGGTTTCGCCGAACTGCGAGCGCATCGTGCCGCCATGGACCAGCCTGGTGGCGGGGCGAAGCTCTCTCTTCTCAGCGGACATGGTCTCTCTCCAAACGCAAAAACCCGGCCGCGGGCATGCGCCGGGACCGGGGTTCTCACCTCCGGCCTTTTAGCGTCATGGTTTAACGTGGTCGCAAGCCGGCCGGCACAAATCACCACGAAACCGGCGCATAGACCGTGCCGGCCTTGGCGTCAACCGCGCCGTCCGGTAACGAACGGCGAGGACGTGCGGGGCGTGGCGTGACGGGAATTCTGCCGGACAGGGAGATCGAGGACTTGGCGGCGTCGGGCGCGCTCCGCTTCGCCGCGCCGCCGGTGGCCGGGCAGGTGCAGCCGGCGAGCCTCGACCTCCGCCTCGGCGCGGTCGCCTACCGCGTCCGCGCGAGCTTCCTGCCCGGGCCGGAGCATTCCGTCGCCGACAAGCTCGACCGGCTCGCGCTCCACCGCTTCGATCTCGCGGACGGGGCGGTCCTGGAGACCGGCTGCGTCTATATCGTGCCGGTGCTCGAGGCGCTGGCGCTCGCCCCCGACGTCTCGGCGAGCGCCAATCCGAAGAGCTCGACGGGCCGGCTCGACGTGTTCACCCGGCTCATCGTCGACCGCGCCCGCGCCTTCGACCAGGTGCCGGCGGGCTATGCCGGCCCGCTCTATCTCGAGATCAGCCCGCGCACCTTTCCGGTCCTGGTGCGGACGGGATCGCGGCTGTCGCAGATCCGCTTCCGCCGCGGCGCCACCGCGCTCGATGACGAGGCGCTGCGCCTGCTCCACGCCGAGGCGAGGCTCGCCTCCGGCCGGCCGCACTTCGCGAACGGCCTCGCTGTCTCGATCGACCTCGAGGGCGGCCCGGGCGGGCTCGTCGGCTTCCGGGCGAAGCGCCATACCGGCGTCGTCGACGTCGACCGCACCGGCGGCTACGACGTCGAGGAGTTCTGGGAGCCGCTGAGGCGGCGCGGCCGCGCCGAGCTCGTGCTCGATCCCGACCAGTTCTACATCCTCGTCTCGGCGGAAGCGGTGCACGTGCCGCCGGGCTACGCCGCCGAGATGGTGCCGTTCGATCCGCTGATGGGCGAGTTCCGGGTGCATTATGCCGGCTTCTTCGACCCCGGCTTCGGGCACGATTCCGCCGGCGGCGGCGGCAGCCGCGCCGTGCTTGAGGTGCGCAGCCACGAGGTGCCGTTCATCCTGGAGCACGGCCAGACCATCGCGCGGCTCGTCTACGAGCGCCTCGGCGCCGCGCCGCGACGCCTCTACGGCGCGGAGCTCGGGTCGCACTACCAGGCCCAGGGCCTGAAGCTCTCCAAGCACTTCCGCGTGCCGGAGGGCGCCTGACCCGGCCCGCCCGAGCCGGCCGGCATCGCCGCGAGGCACTTTCAATGCGCCCGCCGATCGGCTAATCATCGTGCCGTCGCGGGCGTAGTTCAGTGGTAGAACGTCAGCTTCCCAAGCTGAATGTCGTCGGTTCGATCCCGATCGCCCGCTCCACCTTCCTGCGCAGCGCCGACTTCGCCGGGCCGGGCCCTCAATCGCGGCGGAGCCGCCGGAACGCGGGACTGCGATGCCGAAAGCCTTTGCCATGACGGGGCCGCGGGATGCCGGGCCGGACGAGGCGGCCGCGCTTGCCGCGCTCGAGCGGCGGATCGGCGCGCGTCATTTCCGCGAGCGGCTCCGCATCGAGGAGGCGCATGAGCGGCGCCATCGCGGGCGGCGGGCGCGCCTCCTCCATGGCGAGGGTCTTTTCTCGCTGCGGGGCCTCGTGGAGACCGCGCTCCGGCTCTCCGGCCTCCGCGCCCGCGCGCGGCGGAACGCGAGCGCGGTCGTGCTGCGGGAGAACGAGGTGGCGATCCCGCATCTCCCCGCGGCGTTCGAGGGCTACGCGATCCTGCAGATCTCGGACCTCCATTACGGCCCCGGCATGAGCCCGGGACTGACGGCGGCGATCGCCGGCCGCGTGGCGCCGCTTGCCTACGATCTCTGCGTGCTGACCGGGGACTATCGCCGGCGCACCTTCGGCCCCTGGCAGGATGCGGCGGACGAGCTGGCGCGGCTTCGCGCCCATCTCGCCGGCACGGTCTACGCCGTCCTCGGCAATCACGACACGATCCGCCTGGTGCCGGCGATGGAGGCGGCGGGCTACAAGCTCCTCCTCAACGAAGCGGTCCCGATCGAGCGCGCCGGCGCCGCGATCTTCCTCGCCGGGATCGAGGACGCCCACGACTACCGGCTCGAGGACTTCGCCCGCGCCACCGCAGGCGTCCCGGCGGACGCCGTCTCGATCCTGCTCTCCCATACGCCCGAGACCTATCGCGCGGCGGCGGAGGCGGGCTTCGACCTGATGCTGAGCGGCCATACGCATGGCGGGCAGATCTGCCTGCCGGGCGGCATACCCGTCCGCACCGAGGCGCGCAGCCCGCGGCGGATGGCGCAGGGCGCCTGGCGGTTCGGGCGCCTCGCCGGCTATACGGCGACCGGCGCCGGCACCTCGCTCGTCGACGCCCGCCTCAACTGTCCGCCCGAGGTGACGCTCCACCGCCTCCGGCGTGCGCCGGCTCAATAGGGCGTGTCGCGCAGCCGCAGCCGGTAGAGGATGCGCGAAAGCACCACCTCGAGGACCGTGAAGGCCGCGGTCACGGCGAGGATCCCGGACGGCTCGAGCCCGAGCGCGCCGCGATAGAGGAGGAGCGGCAGCAGCGCCTCGGGAACCTGGTCGAGCCCGAAGGCCTGCGCATGCGGCCTGAGCCCCAGCCGGCGCTTCGTGAAGCTCGCCGCGACGTCCCCGGCCATCGCGGCGGCGCCGATGCCGGCGCCGACCGTCCATCCGAGGCCGAGAAGCGAGGCCGCGAGTGCCGTCGAAAGAAGCGCGACGGCGAGGCCGCGGATCGTCTTCGACGCGCCGAGGAGCGGCCGCCCGTCGAAGAAGGCGAGGCCGAAATCGAGCGGCGCCGCGAGGCGATCGCGGAAGAGGCGCCCGACGAACATCGGAACGCTGTTGGCGACCGCCACGAGGACGAGGGCCCGGACGAGCGGCAGGAACTCTTCCGTCATCGCCCGGCCGCTCGCTGCCCGGCCCCGGCATCCCCATATGCCCGAACATGCGACCCGGGTGCGAGCGACGGCAGGATTCCCATCGGAGGCGCGCGCTCCTGCTCCTGAACCGCCGGGCGCGCCGGGGCACGCATTCCATCGACGGGGCCCGGGCCGTGTTCGGCCGGAACGCCATCGAGCTCGTCGAGCCCGAGATCGGCGCCGCGGGCATGGCGGACCGGGTCCGGGAGGCGGCGGACATCGACCTGGTGATCGTCGGCGGCGGCGACGGCAGCCTGAACTCGGTCGCCCGCGCCGTCATCGAGCGGGACCTGCCGCTCGGCATCCTGCCGCTCGGCACCGCCAACGACCTCGCGCGCACGCTCGCGATCCCGCCCGATCCGGTGCGGGCGGCGGAGGTGATCGCCGCCGGCCACACGCGCCGGCTGGACCTCGGGGAGGTCAACGGCCACCCCTTCTTCAACGTGGCGAGCGTCGGCTTCAGCGCCGATCTCGCGCGCGGGCTGACGGCGGAGGCCAAGCGCCGCTGGGGCGTCCTCGGCTACGGCGCGGCGGCGCTTCGGATCCTGTCGCAGAGCCGTCCCTTCACCTTGCACATCGCGCATGACGGCCGGATCGAGAAGGTCCGGACCATCCAGCTCTCGGTCGGCAACGGGCGCTTCTACGGCGGCGGGATGACGGTCGAGGCGAATGCCCGCCCCGACGACGGCAGGCTCGACGTCTACAGCCTCGAAGTGCCGCACTGGTGGCACCTCCTCGCGCTGGCGCCGGCGCTGCGCAGGGGCACGCAGGGCCGCTGGAAACATGTGCGCGCCTTCGGGACGACCGCGCTGGAGCTGACCACCAGGAGGCCGCACGACGTCAATGCCGACGGCGAGCTCGTCACGACGACGCCCGCCGCGTTCCGCATCCTGCCGCATGCGATCGAGGTCTTCGCGCCGCGCTGAGTCGCGCTGAGTCGGCGCGGCGCGCCCCGGCATGCCATGCGCGGCAGGGGCTCACGCGCTCGCGGCGAGCTTGTCCTGCGTCCTCGTCTCGAAGTCGCCGGCATCGTGGCGCTCGCGGAGCTGCTCCGAAGGGTCGCCGCTGAGGCGGTTGACCATCCGGCCGCGCCGCACCGCGGGCCGCTCGAGCAGGGCGTCGGCCCAGCGCAGGACGTGCCGGTATTCCTCGACCGCGAGGAATTCCGCCGCGCCGTAGAGCCAGCCCTTCACGAGGCCGCCATACCAGGGGAAGACCGCCATGTCGGCGATCGTGTAGGCGTCGCCGGCAAGAAATTCGCTCTCGGCGAGCCGCCGGTCCAGCACGTCGAGCTGCCGCTTCGTCTCCATCGCGTAGCGGTCGATGGCATATTCCATCTTGGTCGGGGCGTAGGCGTAGAAATGGCCGAAACCCCCGCCGAGATAGGGCGCGCTCCCCATCTGCCAGAACAGCCAGGACAGGCATTCGGCATGCGCGGCGGGCTCAGTCGGCAGGAAGGCCCCGAACTTCTCGGCGAGGTAGAGCAGGATCGCGCCCGACTCGAAGACGCGAATGGGCTCCGGACCGGACCGGTCCATCAGCGCGGGAATCTTGGAGTTCGGATTGACCGCGACGAAGCCGCTGCCGAACTGCTCGCCCTCGCCGATCCTGATGAGCCAGGCATCGTATTCGGCGCCGCTCACGCCGAGCGCCAGCAGCTCCTCGAGCAGGATGGTGACCTTCTGGCCGTTGGGCGTGGCGAGCGAATAGAGCTGGAGGGGATGGCGCCCGACCGGCAGCTCCTTCTCGTGGGTGGGGCCGGCCACCGGCCGGTTGATGCTGGCGAACCTGCCGCCGTTCGGCTTCCAGGTCCAGGTAGTCGGCGGGGTGTACTCGGACGGACCGCTCATTCCACGTCTCCTGAGCTTACGCGGTGTGTCACGGTCCATCATAGGGCGCGCTCCCGCCGCCGTCCCGATCCTCGGACGCCCAGATTGTGCACTGCACGAAATTTATGCCGGTGGGGCGACGAGCCGGCCCTGCAGAGCCGGTCCGGGCGGACGCGGCGCCTACGCCTCGGCTGCCGGGCGGCCATCGTCTGCCGTGGCGCGGCGCGGCGCCTCGCGCACGGCGTAGCGGTCGGCATGGTCCGTCCAGGCGCGGACCTTTTCCGCCCGGCAGAAGCACGCGATCGCCTTCGCGACCGCGCTGCCCTCGGAATCGGCCGCGACGTCCACGGCGCGCTGGCAGATCTCCAGGTCGCGGCCGTAGCCGTTCCCGACCGTCTTGAAGAAGACGACGCGGTAGCGCTGGGTGCTGGGCATCTCTGTCCTCCTTGCGGAAGTCGGCGCGGCCCGGTCGGCCGGAAGCACCTTCACAGCCCCGGGCCCGATCCGGCCTTGACCCAGGTCAATCCCTTTCCCAGCCCCGCGCCTATCATGTCCGCGCATTGCGGAATGCGGAGGGCAAGCCAGTGCTGGCGCGCGACATCATGACGTCCCCGGTCGTCTCGGTCGATCCGGACGCCTCGGTCGAAGACATTGCGAAGCTCCTGCTCGCCAAGGGGATCAGCGCCGTCCCGGTGGTCGATCCGGAAAAGGGCGCCGTCGGCATGGTCAGCGAGGCCGATCTCATGCACCGGCCGGAGCTCGGGGCGCAGACCCGCCGGCGCTGGTGGCTGGACCTCTTCGCCGCGCGCGAGGTCGCGCTCGCGAAGGAGTTCGTGAAGCAGCACGGCCTCAAGGCCCGGGACGTCATGCACGAAGGCGTCGAAAGCGTCGCCCCGGAGGCGGACGCGGCCGACATCGTTGCCGCCATGGAGGCGGCCGGCGTCAGGCGCGTGCTCGTCCGGGAGGGCGGCGAGCTCCGCGGCATCGTGACCCGCTCCAACCTGCTGCCCGCCTTCCTCGCCGGCCGCGAGGCGCAACGGGCGGCGGAGCGAGACGGGTCCATCCGTGCCGCGATCCTGGAGAAGCTTGCCGGCCAGCCCTGGGCGACGCTGGCGCGGGACGGCGTGCGCGTCTCCGAGGGCGTTGTGACCTTGAGCGGCGTCGTCTCCTCCGAAGAGGAGCGGCGGGCGCTCCGCATCGCCGCCGAATCGGTGCCCGGCGTGACGCGTGTCATTGACCGTACGGAAATCGCCGTCTCCGCGGTGCCCTACTGGGATTAGGCGGCGGGGACGGGCGCGGTTGCGCCGCGCCGGCGCGTTCCGCTTGACGTGCATCAAGGCCGGGCGGATCGGAAGCGTCTTGCATGCAGCCATGCGCGGGCGTCGACGCCCCAATCCGGAGAGGAGCGCCCATGCAAGTCGAACCGGTCATCACCTTTCACGGGATGGCGCCGTCCGCGAACGCCGAGGAGAAGATCATCGCGCACATCGGGCATCTCGAGGCGACCCACGGCCGCATCGTCTCCTGCCGCGTCACGGTGGAGGCGCCGCACCATCACGGCCGGCAGGGCGCGATCTACCAGGTCTCGATCGACATTCGCGCGCCGGCCGGCGAGGTGACGGCGAGCAACGCGCACGAGATGGACCACGCGCACGAGGACCTGCTCGTGGCGATCCGCGACGCCTTCGATGCGGCGGAGCGCCGGCTCGAGGACCTGGTCCGGCGCCGCGACCCGAACCGGACCAAGGTCCATCCGACGATCGGCCACGGCGCCATCGCGCGCATCGTCGCAGCGGACGGCTACGGTTTCATCGCGACCCCTGACGGCCGCGAGTTCTATTTCGACCGGGGCGGCATGAGCGCGGATGCGTGGGACGAGCTGAAGCCCGGGACGCCGGTCCGGTTCGACGAGCGGGACGGCGAGCGCGGGCCCTATGCCACGGCGGTGCGGCCGCTCTGACGGCGCGGCGCGCCCTCAGGCGCCCGCCGGCTCCGGCATCTCGAAATCGAGCCGGCGCAATCCGTGCCGGATCTCCGGGCAGCTCATGAAGAGCCGCCACAGGAGCCCCGACCGGTAGTTCTCGATCATTCCGAGGATCTGGCCCTGATCGATGCCGATCAGGTCGCGCGAGAACCACCCGGCGGCCTCGCTGAAGCTCGACGTGAAGCCGAATGCGGTGAAGATCCTGTCGCCGAGCCGCTCGGTGAAGGTTCTCAAGGCGGCCATCGCCTGGTCCGGCAGATAGGGGAAGCTGCCGAGCGCCGCATTGGGCGCGATGAAGCCGAGGTCGCGGGTCGGCGAGAGCTCGCCATAGCCGCCGGACGTATCGTCGGACGTCAGCCCCCAGCAATCGGCCCCGTAGCCCGCGAACCCGCCCGGATTGCGCACGCAATGCTCGAAGTTGATGAGCGCGTGGCGGCGGTTCTGCTCGGCATAATCGGCGTAGCGGTCCCGGAGTCCGCGCGGGTCGAGCCCCAGGAACGAGTAGTGGGCGAAGCAGAGCGGACCGCCGAAGGCGGGGCCGAGCGGCAGCTCGATCCCGTAATAGCGTTGGCCGTTGCGGAAGCTTGCGCCGCCCGCCCAGCCGCGGTGATAGGCCTCCGGCCGGATCGGATGGGTGGGCGAGGACGCCGCGAGCACATAGGCGACGAGACACTCGTTCCAGCCGCGGATCGGGAGGTTCATCGCGAAGCCCCGGCTGGGGCTCCAGTGCCAGTAGAGGACGTCCTCGCCGCCGCGCGTGTGCCAGTCCCACTCCGCCCGCGCCCACAGCCGGTCGACCGCCGCCCGGAGCGCGGACTCCACCTCGCCGGCGCCGCCGAAATATTGCCGGGCGCACAGCAGGCCCTCGAACAGGAAGGCCGTCTCGACGAGGTCGCCGCCGTCGTCATCCGGCGAGAAGGCGATCGTGGCGCCGGTGCGCCCGTCCATCCAGTGCGGGAAGATGCCGTGATGGCTCTCCGCCGCCTCCAGGAAGCGGAGCTTCCGGAGCAGCCGGCGCGCGGCTTCCCCGCGCTCCACCCAGCCGCGCTCGGCCCCGATGACGGCCGCCATCGCTCCGAAGCCGGACGCCCCCGTCGCGACGAGATCGCCGGGCGGGGCGCCGACCGTCACGCGCTCGGGCGTCATGCCGCTCGCCGGATGGGCGAGATCCCAGAAGAACCGGAAGGTGCGCCTCTGGACGAGATCGAGGAGGGCGGGATCGTCCGGCGCGCCGCCGCGCCGTCCTTCTCCCTGATGCGGGCGATCGGTCATGGCGCGCGGGCCCTCACGGCAGCGCCGGGCCCGGCAGGCCGAGCGGCCCGGGTGCCGGCGGGGGAGACTTGGCCGCAGGATGGCGGTGCTCCTTCCCGATCTCGGGGATGGCGGGAGAAGGCTGCGGGACCCGCACGAGGTGCAGCGTCCGGCCGAAGAAGGCGTCGCCGGCGCCGGAGCGGCTCGTGCTGACGACCGCCGTGCCGGGAAGCTCGGTCTGGAACAGCGAGAGCACCAGCTGCCGCCGGTCGCGGTCGAGCGCGCTCGTCGCCTCGTCGAGAAACACCCAGCGGGGCTTTCGGAGGAGCATCCGCGCGACGGCCAGCCGCTGCTGCTCGCTGAGCGTGAGCTCGCGGTCCCAGCGCGCCCGCCGATCGAGCGAGCCGGCGAGGTGGCCGAGCCCGGTGCATTCGAGCGCGCGGCGCATCGCATCCTCGCCGGTGCGGTCCGGATCCGCCGGCGGTGCGAGGACGGTGCGCAGGGAATCGGGCAGCAGGTAGGGCCGTTCCGGCATGAACATGATCTCTCCGCGGGATGGCAGCCGGACCTCGCCGGAGCCCCACGGCCACAGGCCGGCGACGGCGCGGACGAAGGTGCTCTTGCCGGCGCCCGGCTCGCCGACGACGAGGACGTGTTCGCCGGGTGCGATCTCGACATGCCTCTCCTCGAGCCGGCTGCGGTCCCTGGCGAGCGCCAGTTCGAGGTCGTCAAACCGGATCGTCTCCGTAGCCTGTTCGGTGACCCTGATCCGTTCGACGCCGGCGCCGAGCGCCGCTATCCCGCCGAGGGCATGGTCGAAGGCGAGCACCCTGAAGACCGTCGCGCGCCAGTCCGCGATCCGGGCGAGATTGTCGATGAACCACCGGAGCGCCTGCTGGACCTGCGAGAAGGCGTTCGCGACCATCATCAGCCCGCCGAAGGTGAGCGTGCCGCCGAAATAGCCGGGCGCGGCGACGAGGATCGGCACCACGATGGCGAGCCAGCCATAGCCCGAGGTGACCCAGGTGAGCCGCACCAGCGCGCCGGCGAGCCGGCGCGAGATGGCGAGCACGGAGCCGAGCTCCGCGCCGAGCCGCCGCCGCTCCTCGGCCTCGGCGGCGTTGAGGCCGATACCCTCGGCGTTCTCGCTGGCGCGCACGATCGCGAAGCGGAACTCGGCCTCGCGGGAATAGCGCTCCGCGTTGAGCCGGACGAGCGGCCGGCCGACGAGCCAGCTCAGGCCGGAGCCGAGCGCCGCGTAGAGAAGGGCGCACCAGACCATGTAGCCCGGTATCGTCACGGTCGTGCCCCGGAACGGGAACGCGATCTCGGCGGAGAGCATCCAGAGCACGCCGACGAAGGTGAGGAGAAGGAGCGTCGCCTGCAGCAGCCCGACGGCAAGATCGGCCGAGAGCTCGGCGACATGCCGCACGTCCTCCTGGATCCGCTGGTCCGGGTTGACCGCGATCTCGCCGGCGAGCGCGAGCTGATAGGGCCGCTTCGGCTTCAGCCACTCGTCGAGGAGCACCTCCGTGACCGCCTGGCGGAGCCTGATCTTGAGGCGCTCGTGGAGCCAGGTCTGCGAGACCACCAGGAGGAGCAGCACGGTCGCGATCCCGGCGAAGACGACGAGCTGGTCGAGGAACGCGCCGCCGTCCTTCTGCTCGAGCGCGTTGTAGAACGGCCGGTACCATGCGTTGAGCGCGATCTGCGCGGCGGCGTTGGCGACGACCACCGCGACGATCGCGATGGCGAGGACGGCGAGGCGGGTGCGGATCGCCGACCGCCCCAGGATCGCGAGGCCGCGCCGGATCTGCGCGAGCGGCGAGCCGGCCGGCATCGGCCCGGAGGCGGGCGCTCCGGCGCGGTCGTGGTCGGTTGTCATCTGCCAGTACTCTGGTGCGCGGCTCCCGTCTTATAGAGGAGGAGAGGGCCCCTCCTGTAGAGGAAGCGACGCATGCCGGCGCGGAGGCGGGGCGTCGGGAGCCTCGCCGGCTCAGCCGAGCTCGAAGGTCGTGATGCCGAAGATCGCGGGAAGCGGGAGCGCGGGCGGGGCTCCGCGGTACATGCGCGCCGTCTCGAAGACGGGCGCCAGGCCGTGCGCCTCGGCGAGCGCGACGGCCGCCCGGTTCGGCTCCGGCACGTCGAGGAAGATCTCGCGGCCGGGACGCGTCGCGGCGAGGGCCGCGAAGAGGCGCTCCGCGTCGGCCCGGTCCGCGGCGAAGAGCGGCCCGATCTTCGCGCCCGTCCCGCAGTCCCGGATGACGCCGTAGCCCGCGATCTCGCCCGCGCGCAGGAGCGCGAGGCCCTGCCGCGTCGGACCGGGCGCGAGCCATGCCGCCAGGAAGGCCGGCCGCTCCGCCCCGAACCAGCGCCGGTCGGCGGCGATGACGGCTTCCGCGATGCCGCCTTCGATCGCCACCAGGCCCTCCTCGGCGGAAGCGGGCGGGACGGCGGGGCGGCCGCCGAACCTGATGTTGCGGTGCGCGAGATCGAAGCCCTCGCGGCGATAGGCGTCCTGCTGCGCGAGGACCCCGTCGAGCCCCACGGTCCGGGCTCCGAGCCGGTCCAGCCCGGCGCGCCAGGTCGCGTAGCCGTAGCCGCGCCCGCGCCAGCCCTTCCGGCAGATGTAGAAGCCGAGGAACCCGTAGGCCGCCCCGTAGGCCACGACCGAGATGCACGCGACGGGTTCGCCGTCGAGCCGGGCCATCAGGAAGCCGTCCGGATCGGCGGCGCGGAAGGGCGCCGCATCGCCGAGGCCGGGATTCCACCCTTCCTCGGCCGCCCAGCCGAGCGCGATCGGGAGATCGCCGGCGCCCATCGGGCGGATGTCGAGGCCGCTCACTTGGCCGCCCCGTCCGCGAGCGGCGCGAAGGGACCGCTCCAGGCCTTGGGGAGCGGCGGGGCCCAGCCGCCGACCTTCGACGTCTTCAGGCCGAGCCCAATCAGGGCTTCGGCGAGCCTGACGGCGGCGCCCACACCCTCGATCACCGGAACGCCGAAGCGCGCCGAGAGCCGGCCGGCGAGGTCCGCCATTCCGGCGCAGCCGAGCACGATCGCTTCCGCGCGGTCGTCGGCGATCGCCCGCCCGATCTCGGCGGCGATCCTCGCCTCCGCCTCCGATCCGGGCGCCTCGAGGGCGAGCACGGGGATCTCGGCCGCCCGCACGCGGGCGCAGCGCTCCGCAAGCCCGGTGCGGCGGAGATTGTGCTCGAGCGCGGGGATCGACCGGGCGAGCGTCGTCACGACGCTGAAGCGTCCGGCGACAAGGCTCGCCACGTGATAGGCGGCCTCCCCGATGCCGACCACCGGCGCGGCGGCGAGCGCGCGGGCCGCGTCGAGGCCGGTATCGTCGAAGCAGGCGATCACATGCGCGTCGATTCCGGCCCGCTCCGCCGCGGCGATCTCCTTCAGAAGGCCCGGCACGCAGAGCGCCTCGTCGAAATAGCCCTCGATCGAGGCGGGCCCCTCATCCGGATTGCCCGCGAGGATGGTGACGCCCGGCCCCGCCGCGCGCCGGGCGGCCGCGGCGATGCCGGCGGTCATCGAGGCGGTGGTGTTCGGGTTGACCACATGGATGCGCATCGACGCCCTATAGCATGCCCCTGCCGGCGTCGGTCCCCTGCCTGCGGCGGCGGCGCTGGACCATCATGGCGAGCGCCAGGCAGATCCCGATCACCGTCATCGAGATGCCGGTGGTGACGGTGCCCAAAGCGTAGATGACCGGGGTCGTGACCGTGGTGGTGAGGCCGCGCAGCTCGAGCGGCAGGGTGTTGCGGGACCCGAGCGCCTGGCTCGACCGCGCCACCTCGTCCCAGGAAAGGGTGAAGCCGAAGAGCGCGATGCCGATGAGCGAGGGCGCCACGATCGGCAGCACGACGTGCCGGAAGCTTTGCCACGGCGTGGCGCCGAGATCGCGCGCGGCCTCCTCGTAGCGCCTGTCGAAGCGGTTGAAAACCGCGAACATGATGAGGAGGCCGAAGGGCAGCGTCCAGGAGAGATGGGCGCCGAGGCCGGACGTGAAGAGCCCCATGGCGGTCGTGTAGCCGCGCTGGACCGCCTCGATCTCCCAGGCGTCGCCGAGCGCCTTGATGCTGTCGTCGAGGATGCGGAATTCGAGGGCGATGCCGAGCGAGACCACGATCGAGGGCATGATGAGGCTCGCGATCGCGACGTAGAAGAGGAGCGCGGCGCCGCGGAAGCGCCGGCGGAAGGCGAGCCCCGCCATGACCGAGATGACGACCGTCAGGAGCATCACGACGACGCCGAGCCAGAGCGAGCGGCGGAGCGCGGCGCCGATGTCGATGACGCCGATGCCGTTCCAGAGGCTCCCGAACCAGTGCAGCGAGAGGCCGTTGAGCGGGAAGGTCAGTCCGCCCTGCGGGCCCTGGAACGACAGCACCAGGATGGTGATCATCGGCCCGTAGAGGAACAGCACGAACAGCCCGAAGAAGAGGGCGAGCGCATAGAAGGAGGCCGGCCGCGCCTCGCGCATTCAGAGCTCCTTCCGGATGTCGATCATGCGCGTCAGCGCCCAGATGATGAGGAGCACCAGGACGAGCAGGACGACGGCGTTCGCGGCCGCGATCGGGAACTGCAGGTAGTTGACCTGCACGTTGATGATCTTGCCGATCGAGGCGATCTGCTGTCCGCCCATCACGCCGATGGTGACGAAATCGCCCATGACGATGGTGATGACGAAGATGGAGCCGATGGCGATGCCGGGCTTCGAGAGCGGGATCACCACGTTCCACAGCGTCTGCCACCCCGAGGCGCCGGAATCATAGGCCGCCTCGACCAGCGCGCGGTCGATCCGCATCATCGAGTTGAAGATCGGCACGACCATGAACAGCGTATAGAGGTGCACGAAGGCGAGCACGACGGAGAAGTCTGAATAGAGCAGCCATTCCTGCGGGCTGCCGGCGAGGCCCGTGCCGACGAGCGCCTGGTTGATGAGCCCGTTCCGCCCGAGAAGGGGGATCCAGGAAATCATCCGGATCACGTTCGAGGTCCAGAACGGGATCGTGCAGAGGAGGAAGAGCACGATCTGCATCGTCATGGTGCGGACGTGGAACGCCAGGAAATAGGCGACCGTGAATCCGATCAGGAGCGTCGACGCCCACACGATCAGGCAGAACTTGAGCGTCGAAAGGTAGGTCTTGAAGGTCGTGCAGAGGCCTGGCAGGTCGGCAAGGCAGCCGTCGAAGACCTCGCGGTAATTGTCCAGCGTGAACGCCGGCTCGATGGAATATTCCGTGTAGTTCCAGAACGAGACGATGAGCGTGACCAGGAGCGGCAGCACGAAGAAGAGCAGGAATACGAGCGCCATCGGCGCCGCCTGCCAGTAGGGGGCGAGCGCGCCCGCCCGCCGGCTCGCCATCGCGCCCGCGCGCGGCCGATCCCGGGCCGTTTCGCCCGGGATCGCCTCCGCGCTCAGGGCCGCGTCACGCAGCAATGAACTCGTTCCACTTCCGGATCATGTAGGTGTTCTCGTCCATCACCGAGTTCCAGCAGGCGATGGCGCCCATGCGGTCCTCGTAGGAGCCGCCGTCGCGCACGGTTCCGGCCTTTTCGAGAAGCGTGCCGTCCGGGGCGTGGATGTCCTTCTCGGCCGGCTTGCCCTCCATCCAGTAGGCCCATTCGTAGGGCTCCATGTTCTCCTTCGCCGTCGAGAGGACGGCGGAATAGTAGCCCTGCCGGTTGAGATAGGCTCCGGCCCAGCCGGACAGGAACCAGTTGATGAATTCGTAGGCCGCGTCGAGCTTCCTGCCCTCCAGCGTCTTCGGCAGCCCGAAGCCGGATGCCCAGCCGCGATAGCCTTCCTTCAGCGGCTGGTAGGTGCAGGGGATTCCCTTCGAGCGCACGGCGGTGACCGCCGGCGACCACATCGACTGGATGACGACCTCGCCCGACGCCATCAGGTTGACCGACTCGTTGAAATCCGACCAGAACGCGCGGAACTGGCCCGCCTTCTTGGCCTCCTTGAGGAAATCGGTGGTCAGATCGATCTCCTCCTTGGTCATGTTGCCCTTGTCCGGATATTTGTACTTGCCGAGCGCCTCGACCACCATGGCGGCATCCATGATGCCGATCGACGGGATGTTCAGGATCGCCGCCTTGCCCTTGAACTCGGGGTTGACCAGCTCGGCCCAGCTCTCGATCGGCCGCTTGATCAGATCGGGCCGGATGCCGAGCGTGTCGGCGTTGTAGGTGGTCGGGATCAGCGTGATCCACTCGGTCGGCTCGGCCGAGAACTTCTTCGAGAACTGGCCCTCGAGGTAGAACACCTTCTTCGGCGCGGTGCCCTGGTCGCCGATCTTCTTGCCCTCGACCTCGCCCTTCGTGAAGACGGTGGCGATCTGGCCGGCGTACTTGATCTTCCCGGCGTCCATGCCCTGGAGATTGCCGGACGGGAGCAGCTTCGGGAGCGAGAAATATTCGCTGTCGAGGAGGTCGAAGGAGTTCGGCTGCGTGATGACGCGCTTGGCGACCTCGTCCGTCTCGACGGGAATGTATTCGATGGTGACGCCGATATCCTCCTTCGCCTTCCTGGCGATGTCGGCCGACTGGTTCACGGCCGTGCCGAGATAGCGCAGGGTGACGGCCTCCTGCGCATGCACGGCCGGGGCGGGGAAGCTCGAAGCGAAGCCGGTGCCGGCGAGCCCGGCGAGCGCCGCGGAGCCCTTGAGAACGGTGCGGCGGGACATGCCTCCGGTCGAAATGTTCTTGGTCATTCGATCACTCCTCTCCTGCGTGCGTTCGGTGGGTTCGTTCATGCGGCTGCACTGACGTCGTGCAGGTCTCCCTGTTGCCAGCGGACCCGCACGGTCTGGCCGGGCTCGAATGCGTGCTGGTAGAAGACGCGCTCAGGAACGAGCGCGGCGAGCGGCAGCCCCTCGTCCAGCGTGAGGCTCACCAGCACCGCGGCGCCCTGATATTCGATCGCCGCGATCCGGGCCGGTCTTCCCTTCGCCTCGGCGCCGTCCGGAAGGACCGCGACGCGGTCCGAGCGGATGGTGACCGTGCGGCCGTTGATCGGGATCACGTTGTGGCCGCCGATGAAGCGGGCGACGAACTCGGTCCGCGGCTCGTTGAAGATCTCCCGCGGCGTGCCGGCCTGCTCGATAGTGCCATTGTTCATGACGACGATGAGGTCGGCGAGCGCCATCGCCTCCTCCTGGCTGTGCGTCACGTGGATGAAGGTGATGCCGAGTTCGCGCTGGAAGCGCTTCAGCTCGGCCCTGACCTTGATTCTGAGGAACGGATCGAGCGCGGAGAGCGGCTCGTCGAGGAGCAGGATGCTCGGATCGGTGACGAGGGCGCGGGCGAGCGCGACGCGCTGCTGCTGGCCGCCCGAGAGCTGGCTCGGCAGCCGGAGGGCATAGGCCTGCATCGCCACGAGCGACAGCATGTGCTGGGCGCGCGCATGGCGCTCGCTTTTGGCGATGCCGCGCATCTTCAGCGAGAAGGCCACGTTGTCCCGCACATTGAGATGCGGGAAGAGGGCGTAGCTCTGGAACATCATGGCGGTGCCGCGGGCCGCCGGCGGCTGGTCGTTCACGACCTCCGAGCCGATCACGATGTCGCCGTCGCTGACGCTCTCGTGGCCGGCGATCATCCTGAGCGTCGTCGTCTTCCCGCAGCCGGACGGCCCGAGCAGACAGCAATAGGTGCCGGCCCTGATCTTCAGCGCGATCGCGTCGACGGCCAGGGTGTCGCCGTAGCGCTTCGTGAGGCTCGCCAGTTCCAGATCGACGGCTTTCGGCATGCTGCCGCTCCCGCTACCCTCTGCCCACGTATCGCAAGCCGCGTGCCATGCCCGCCTGCCGAGGATCCGGCGCGCCTCCCGGGGCAACGGCGCGCGCGGCCTGACCCGTGGCGGGGCCGATTGCCTACCGCGTAGGCAGAAGGGCGCGTGCGGCGGCCGGTCCGCCGGCGACGCCGCTCGCGGCACGACGCTTGCTGCGGGGCAGGGACGCCGGGAGAGATGCTTCCGGAGGGAGCGGGGAAGCCTGGATGGACGTCGGAGAGGATTGCATCGTCGAGGCCGGGACCCTCCTCTGCGGGCTCGATGCGCAGCGGAGGCCGATCGTCCGGCACGACGTCGCGATCGAGGTGCGGGGCGGGACGATCACCACAATCGGACCTCGCGACCCGCAGGCGATCGCGGCGAGCGGCCTGCCCCGGCACGGTTCGCCCGGGGCCGTCGTCATCCCGGGCCTCGTCAACGCGCACCACCATTTCGGCCTGACGCCGCTGATGATGGGCGTGCCCTTCGCGCCCCTGGAACTCTGGCTGCCGCGGTTCCGCGCGATGCGGCAGATCGGGCCGCGGCTCGATACGCTCTATTCCGCGATCGAGATGCTGGAGAGCGGGACAACGACGGTCCACCACATCAACAGCGGGCTCACCGGCGGCCCGGAGGAATGGCACGCGGCGACCGACGGCATTCTCGCCGCCTATGGCGAGATCGGCATGCGGGCCGGCTATTCCTTCATGATGCGGGACCGCAACATCCTCGCCTATGAATGCGACGAGGACGTGCTCGCCGCGATGCCGGAGCCGGTCCGCGCCTGGCTCCTTCCGAGGCTCGCTCCGGCGCATGTGCCGACCGCCGACTACATGGCGTTCTTCGCGGAGGCCAGGGCGCGCCGGGAAGCCGCCGCGCCGGGGCGGGTGCGCTTCCATCTCGCGCCGGCGAACCTCCATTGGTGCAGCGATGCGAGCCTCGAGCTCGTCTTCTCGACGGCGCGGGCGCACGGCGCGAACGTCCACATGCACCTCGTCGAGACCGAGCGCCAGGCCGCCTTCGCGCGGCAGCGTTTCGGCCGCTCGGCGGTGGCGCACCTCGCCGCGCTCGGCTGCCTCGGCCCGGAGCTGACGCTCGGCCACGCCAACTGGACGGACCGCGCGGATCTCGACCTCCTGGCGGAGCACGGCTGCACGGTCTGCCACAATGCGAGCTCGGGGCTCCGCCTCGGCAGCGGCATCGCGCCGGTGAACGAGATGCGGCGGCGCGGGATCCCGGTCGCGCTCGGCATCGACCAGTCGAACATCTGCGACGATCGCGACATGATGATCGAGATGAAGCTCGTGTGGGCGCTGCATCGCGAGACCGGCCTCTGGAACGACCGGCCGGACGCCGCGGAGATCCTCGCGATGGCGAGCGAGCACGGCGCGAACTCGGCCGGGTTCGGCGACAGCGTGGGCCGGATCGAGCCGGGCAGGCAGGCGGATCTCGTCCTCCTCTCCGCAGACGCGATCGGCCGGCCCTTCGTGGACCCGCGCGTGCCGGTCGCCGAGGCGGTGCTCCATCGCGGCGGCCGGCACGCGATCGACAAGGTCCTCGTCGGCGGCCGCGTGGTGGTGGCGGGCGGCCGCGTCGTCTCGATCGACCGCGACGCCGTGATGCGCGAGATCGCCGATCGGCTGGCCGCGCCCGAAACGCCCGCGGAGCGCGAGGCGCGGACGATGGTCGACGCGATGATGCCGCATCTGGAGGCCTTCCACCGCGCCCACGCGCCCGCCGAGGGCTACCGCGCCTATCGCTACAACGCGATGAGCGACCCGGAGGCGTGAGCGTGCCGCTCGACCTCGTCATCGCGGGCGTGCGGCTCGCCGGACGGCCCGATCCGGTCGATATCGGCGTCGCGGACGGGCTGGTCGCGGCGATCGAGCCGCGGATCGAATCCGAAGCGCCCCGCGCCGACGGAACGGGCTGCCTCGCCTTCGGCGGCTTCGTCGAGACCCACGTGCATCTCGACAAGGCCTGCATCCTCGACCGCTGCCGGCTCCGGCACGGCACGCTCGAGGAGGCGATCGCGCTCACCGCGCGGGCGAAGGCCGGCTTCACGGTCGAGGACGTCCGCGCCCGCGCTGCGGCGGTCATCGAGAAGGCGGTCACGCACGGGACGATGCGCATGCGGAGCTTCGTCGAGGTCGATCCGCGGGCCGGCTTCCGCTCGCTGCAGGCGCTCCTCGCGCTCAGGGCGGACTACGGCTGGGCGCTCGACCTCGACCTCTGCGCCTTCGCGCAGGAGGGGCTCACGAACGAGCCGGAGACGGCCGGCATGCTGGACGAGGCGCTGCGGATGGGCGCGACCTCGCTCGGAGGCTGCCCGTACACGGATCCCGACCCCGTCGCGCATGTCGCCGCGATCTTCGAGATCGCCGAGCGGCACGGCGTCGACGTCGACTTCCATGCCGATTTCGACCTGGATCCTGCCCACTCCATCCTGCCGGAGATCGCGGCCCAGACCCGCGCGCGCGGCTATGCCGGCCGCGTCTCGGTCGGCCACGTCACCAAGCTCGCGGCGATGGCGCCGGAGGCGGTGGCGGGGATGGCGGAGACGCTCGCGGAAGCGGGCGTCGCGGTGACGGTCCTGCCGGCGACCGACCTCTTCCTCGGCGGCAGGGCTGCGGACCGGCTCGCGCCGCGGGGCGTCGCGCCCGCTTATGCGCTCGCCAGGCGCGGCGTCCTCGCCTCGGTGGCGAGCAACAACATCCTCAATCCGTTCACGCCGTTCGGGGACGCCTCGCTCTGCCGGATGGCGAACCTCTACGCCAATGTCGCCCATCTCGCGCGCGAGGAGGATCTCGCCGCCGTGTTCCGGATGGTGAGCGGGGACGCCGCCCGGCAGCTCGGGGCGCCGCACGGAATCCGCCCGGGCGGCCCGGCGGATATCGTCCTCCTCGATGCGCCGGACCCGGCCGCGGCGGTCCGCACCGTCGCTCCCGCGCTCGCCGGCTGGAAGGCCGGCCGGATGACGTTCCGCCGCGGGCGCCCGGAGCTCTTTCCGCCCGCGCCGCCGGCCCGGGCGGCGGGCGCCTGAGATCCGCGGGATCGCCTCAGCGGAGCGCGGCTTCGGCCTTGTCCGCCCCGGCCGTGCCTGGCTGGGACCAGCGCAGCGACACGAGCGCCGCCGCGAGGAGGACGGTGCCGTAGATCAGGCTGTAGAGGTTCGGCACGAGATAGGCGAGGCCGGCGAGCGCGCAGAGCGTGCGCGTGACCGGGCCGAGCGGCCGGTGGGCGTAGCCTTCCTTGGCGACGGAGATGAGCACCACGGCGAGCAGGACGCTGACGATGCTTCCCGCGATCGCCGCCGGGCCGCCGATCAGCATGAGGCCCGGATCGTAGATGAAGGTGAACGGGAGCAGGAAGGCGGAGACCGCGAGGTTGCAGGCCACGAAGGCGATCGCCATCGGATTGTCGTCGGCGATCGCCGCAGCCGCATAGGCGGCGACCGCGACCGGCGGCGTCATGGCCGACAGCACCGCGAAATAGAGCAGGAAGAGGTGCGCCTGGATCGCGGGCACGCCGAAATCGCGGATGAGGGTGGGGGCGACGAGCGCGGCCGCCAGCGCGTAGGCCGCCGGCGTCGGCATGCCCATGCCGAGGAGGATGGTGAGCGCGCCGCCGATCACGAGCGTCAGAAGCAGGTTCGAGCCGGCGAGCAGCGCGATGAGGTCGGAGACCTTGCCGGCCAGGCCGGTCATGGTGATGCCGCCGATCACCATGCCCGCCGCGGCGCAGGCGCCGGTGACCGCGACCATGTTGAAGGTGGTCTGCGCCGCGCCGTCATAGAGCGCGCGGAGCGAGAAGGTTCGCCAGCGGAGCGCCCACACGGCCACCACCGAGGCGGCTCCGAAGAGCGCGACGAAGGTCGGCGTGTAGCCGGCCCAGAGCGCGCCGACGAGCGTCACGAGCGGTACCAGGAACAGGAAGCCGCGCTTCAGCGTCGGCGCGAGCTCCGGAATCTGCTCTTCGGGCAGGCCGCGCAGGCCGAGCTTCAGCGAGCGCAGATGCACCTGCACATAGATCCCGACATAGTAGATGATCGCGGGCACGAGCGCCGCGACGGCGATCTCCACGTAGGGGATGCCCGTGAACTCGACCATGATGAAGACGGCCGAGCCCATGACCGGAGGCAGGATGCTTCCCCCGGTCGAGGCCGCCACCTCGACGCCGGCGGCAAGGCGCGGCGAATAGCCGAGCCGCTTCATGATCGGGATCGTGACGGAGCCGGTCGTTACCACGTCGGAGGTGGGGCTGCCGGAGACCATGCCGAAGAGCCCGGAGGAGAACACGGCGACCTTGGCCGGCCCGCCGGGTCTCCGCCCGGCGAAGATCGCCGCGAAGTCGAAGAAGAACTCGCCGCCCCCGGCGCGCTCCAGGAGCGTGCCGAAGAGGACGAAGAGAAAGGCGTAGGTGGCGGTCACCTGCACCGGCGCGCCGAACAGCCCGTCGGTGGTGAAGACCATCAGGTCGAGGAAATGGCCGGGCGTGATGTGGCCATGCGTGAGCGGGCCGGCGAGCAGGTGGCCGAAGAGGTTGTAGGCGACGAACAGCACGACGATCGTCGTCAGCCCCAGCCCGACCGTGCGGCGCGCCGCCTCGAGCGACATCAGGAGGATCGCCGAGCCGAAGAACCAGTAGCTCGGCGGCAGCGGATCGAACAGCGACATGCGCTGGCCGATCGCGTCCACCTCCGAAACGAAGAAGACGAGGCTCGCGAAGGCGAGCGCGGCGAGCAGCCAGTCCGTGACGAGCGGCCTGTCGGCGCGCGCCCGCTCGCTGTGGCCGATGAGCGGGAAGACGAGCACCAGCATCATCGAGAGGAACACGATGGTGCGGGAGAGGACGTCCCAGGTCGAGAACGCCGCCGCCCAGATCGTGTAGGCAGCCACGAGCACCGCATAGAGCTTGAAGGCCTGCCCGAGGCGGCCGCTCGGATAGCGGCGCACCCCGGTCGAGAAGGCGAGATTCACGAAGCTCAAGAGGCTTCCCCTTCCGCCAATCGCATCGGCTTCGGTCGAAAGGACGGGCCGGAGCCCGTCCTACATCAGCCCCGCTTCCTTGTAGGCGCGGATCGCGCCCTCGTGGAACGGCGCGGCCTCCTGGTCGATCATGATGCTCGGCTTGAACCGGCTCATGGCGCTCGAGACCGCGGCCATGCGGTCCGGATGCTCGATCATCGCCTTGGTGATGTCGTAGGCGGTCTGCTCGTCGAGCTTCTCGTCGGCGAAGAGGATGATGCTGGTCGTCACCGTCTTCGCGTCCTTCTTCTGCCAGTCGTGCGCGCTCGCCGGGATCGTCCAGGGCTTCAGGTGAAACTCCTCGATGGTCTTCTTGGCGGCCTCGTCGGGCACGTCGACCATTGCGAGATCGACCGCCTGGGCCATCTCCGCGATGCTGCGGTGGCCCTCGAAGAGGGTGTTGGCCAGGAGGTCGATGCGGCCGTTCTGCATGAGCTCGGCCTGCTCGTTGGAGGCCTGGAACTGCACCGTGCCGCCCCAGGACTTGATGTCGTCGAGGGTGATCCCGATCGCCTCCAGCGTCGCTTCGGTGATCGCCGAGGTGAGCAGGCCGCGCCGGTTGAAGGCGAGCCGCACGGGCGGCTTCGCCGTCTTGAGGTCGTTCAGGTCCTTGATGCCGTACTTCTCCGCGAAGTCCTTGCGCGCGATCCACATGACCGGCGCCCAGTCGTAGAGAACGGCGATCGCCTTCAGGCCCTGGACCTTGTCCTTGAAGGGCTCGCGACCCTCGACGGCGTAGATGAGGTCGCCGTCATTCGCCATGCCGATCTCGCAGGTGCCGCCCTTCACCTGGACGACGTTGGCGAGGCCGCCGCTGGAGGTCTGATAGGTGATCGTGGAGCCCGGATAGGCGGCCTTCATCGCCGCGTCGAGGCCGGCGCCGACGAGCGACCAGAGGCCGCCCGGGCTGGCGCCGCAGACCGTCATCGTATAAGGCCCGGCAAGGGCCGGGGCGGCCGTCGCCAGAAACAGTCCCGCAATCCACCCCGCCAGCGCGACAGGCTTACGCATAGGCTCTTCCTCCATCTCCATGGCCGGCGAAGGGCGGTGCACGGGGTCCGGCGGGAGCACACGGCGCGGCCGGAGCCGCATTCCCGGACCGGGTTCCCCGCATTCCTGCCGGGCCGCCGACCAACTTCCGCCGGAAGTGAACCAGCATACGTCCCGTTCATCAAGCAGAAATGCCGATTTTGTTACGGATGCACAAAATTGGACCGCAGGATGCAGCTTTTGGCCGCCGGCTGGGCAGCGCCGCGAATACGGCCGCATCAGCCGCGGCCGCATCAGCCGCGGCCCTGTCGGCGCTTCGGCCTTCGCGAGCCGAACAGGAGCACGCAGAGCACGAGGGCGGCGATGAGCGCGCCGCCCAGCACCCAGAAGGAGGCGCCGAGCCCGGCGGCCTGCGCCACGGCGCCCATCGCGAGCGGCACCACGACGGCGGCGAAGCGGTTCGCGGTCGCGCGCAGGCCGGCGCTCACGCCCTGCTCCTCGACGCCGACATCCTTGGAGAGGATCGAGATCGTCAGGGGGAATCCGAGTCCCTGCCCGATGCCGAACAGGCAGGCCGCCGCGGCGAGCGGCCAGAAGCCGGGCAGGGCGGGCGTGACCGTGATCGCGACGGTGGAAAGGGCGACGCTCGCCGCGAGCACCGCCTCGGCCGAGCCGAGCAGGCGGATCGCCGGCCCGATCAGCAGTGTCGACGGCGTGCTGCTCAGCCAGGCGATCGATACCAGCACGCCAATCTGCGCCGCCGAGATCCCGACCCCGGTGAGGTGGACCGGGTAGAACGATTCCTGCATCGTGATGAGGGCGATGCGCAGGAACGTCATGCAGATCACGAAGGCGACCAGCGTCCGACCGAGGAGGCGGAACGCCCGCAGATAGACCTCCGGCCCCGGCAGGCCCTTGCCGCCCCGTCCGGCGGAGGGGATGGCGCGCGGCATGGCGAGCGTGCTCGCCAGCAGGCCGGCGCTCCAGAGGCTCACCATCCCGAAGCCGCCGACCGGCCCGAGATGGTCCCAGGCGAGGCCCAGCAGCAGCGGGCCGAGCACGCTGCCGAGATTCGTCAGGAAGGAAAAGATCCCCATGGTCCGCGGATCGCCGTGGACCAGCAATCCGATCGACGCCTGCGAGCCGAGCCAGCTCACGGCGGAGACCAGCCCGAGCACGAGCTGCAGCGCTATGAGCGGCCAGACATGGGGAAGCAGCGGATAGAGCAGCGGCAGCGCGATGCCCCCGGCGGCGCAGGCGAGCATCACCTTGCGGACGCCGATGGCGTCCATCAGGCCGCCGAGCTGGATCGACAGCAGGAACGGCAGGACTGAGCGGGCGCTCAGGATGAAGCCGATCCAGGCCGGCTCGATCGCGAGCTTCGTCGTCCAGAGCGGCGTCACGAGCCCGACGATCTGCATCAGGCTCAGGCTGAAGAACGCGCCGGCATTGGTGGCGACGAGCGCGCGCCTGCGGGCCCGGGCCGCGGCCGGGTCAGCCGCGTCCGGCATCTGCCCCGGCCGCGCGGTCGGATTGCTGCCGGGCCTGACGAAGGCGCGCGGCGGCCGGGATCGGGCGCGCCGCACCGCAGGCCGGCCGGTCACTTGGCTTCGTTCCGCCGGAGGGTCCAGCACGGCAGGTCGGCGTTACGGGCAAGCGGAATCCTTCTCCTTGTCGCCAGCGGACTATCCAGTGCTTCCTGCCGGCCGGGAAGGCGGCTCCGGCCCTTTTCCGGGACAGCCATCCCAATCTGCCACTCTTCTCAGCACATCTGAACCTTTTTTGGCATTGACACAAAAAAGGTGTTCGTGTTGCAATTTTTGTACGGTGGGCCGTGCCGGTGGGAAAGACTTGGCCGTGCCGATGATCGCGCACCCACGGAGGAGGCTTCACGGATGTTGCAGACGGTCACCCGTGCACAGGATCTCAGGACCTGGATCGCAGAGATGGAGACGGCCGGCGAGCTGAAGCGGATCAGCGGCGCCGACCGCGAGCGCGAGATCGGCGGGATCGTCGACATCTACCAGCGCAAGATCGGCGGCCCCGCGCTGCTCTTCGACAAGGTGCCCGGCTACGATCCGAACTATCGCGTGCTCGCCAACCTGTTCGTGTCGGTGAAGCGGATCGCGCTGACGCTCGGCCTGCCCGAGACCACGCGCGAGATCGACCTGGTCAGGTTCTGGCGCGACAACTTCAAGGACCACCCGATGATCCCCCCGACCGAGGTGGAATCCGGGCCCGTCATGGAGAACGTCTTCTCCGGGGACGAAATCGACCTCCTGAAGATCCCGACGCCGCGGTGGCACGAGGGCGACGGCGGCTATTACATCGGCACCGGGTGCATGGTGGTGATGCGCGACCCGGACACCGGATGGGTCAATTACGGCGCCTACCGGGTCCAGGTGCACGACCGCAACGTCGCATCGGTGATGGCCTCCAAGGGCAAGCACGGCGACATGATCAAGCGGCGCTACCACGAGCGGGGCGAGCCGTGCCCGATCGCGGTGGTGGTGGGCGTCCATCCCGGCATCTTCTCCGTCGCCGGGCTCGAGATCCCCTACGGCAACAACGAGTACGACGCTGCCGGGGGGCTGCTCGGCGAGTCGATCCGCGTCGTGAAGGGGCCGAAGACCGGGCTTCCCATTCCCGCGGACGCCGAGATCGCGTTCGAGGGCTACGTCCATCCCGATGACCTCATTGACGAGGGGCCGCTCGGCGAATGGACCGGCTATTATGCGGGCGGTCTCAAGAAGGAGCCGGCGATCCGGGTCGAGACCTTCATGCACCGTGACGATCCGATCCTCACCGGCTGCATTCCCGCCGTCCCGCCGAACGACGACACCTTCTATCGCGGCACCTATCGCGCCGGCGCCGTCTGGCACGAGATCGAGGCGGCGGGCGTCCCGGAGGTGAAGGGCGTCTGGTCGCACGAGGCCGGCGGCAGCCGCATGTGGCTGACCGTCGCCATCAGGCAGATGTATGCCGGCCATTCCAAGCAGGCGGGGCTGATCGCCTCGCAGTGCCATGCCGGGGCCTATGCGAACCGCATGGTCGTGGTCGTCGACGAGGACGTGAACCCGGCCGACATGGACCAGGTCGTCTGGGCGATCTGCACGCGCTGCGACCCGCGCGAGGACGTCGAGATCCTGAAGGGGTGCTGGAGCACCACGCTCGACCCGATGGCCTATCCGGAAGACCGCCGGAACATGAATTCGCGGATGGTCATCGACGCCTGCAAGCCGTGGAACAGGATCGCCGACTGGCCCGCGCTGGTCCGCTCCAGCAAGGCGCTCGACGATCACGTCCGCGCCAGGTTCGCGGACGTCCTGCCGGCCTGGTTCTAGGCGAAGCGCTCCGGTCGGGAGGCCGATTCATGCCGCCACATCTCGTCTCAGTCGATCGGCCGGGGCCGGGAAATCCGGGGGAGACAATGCCGGACGCGCTCGCCCCCGCATCCCGGCCGGCCGAGACGGTCCTCGCGCTCAGCCACATCCAGAAGACCTACGGCTCCTTCAAGGCCGTCAGCGACGTCAGCTTCGAGCTCCGCAAGGGCGAGATCCTGACCCTGCTCGGCCCTTCCGGCTGCGGCAAGACGTCGACCCTGCGCATCGCGATCGGGCTCGAGCGGGCGACCGCCGGGGAAGTCCGGCTCGACGGCCGGATCGTCGACGCCCCGCGCGAGCGGACCTTCCTGCCGCCCGAGAAGCGCAACATGGGGATGGTGTTCCAGTCCTACGCGATCTGGCCGCACATGTCGGTGTTCGAGAACGTCGCCTATCCGCTTCGGGCGCGCCGTCGCCCGGCCGCCGAGATCCGGGACGAGGTGACGAAGCTGCTCCGGCTCGTCGGGCTGGAGGCGTTCGCCGAGCGGCGCGGAACCCAGCTCTCCGGCGGCCAGCAGCAGCGCGTGGCGATCGCGCGCGGCCTCGCCGTCGGTCCCGACGTCCTTTTGATGGACGAGCCCTTCAGCAATCTCGACGCGCGCCTGCGCAACCAGATGCGGGCGGAGGTGAAGGTGCTTCAGCGCCGTCTCGGCATCGCGGTCCTCTTCGTCACGCACGACCAGTCGGAGGCGCTGGCGCTTTCCGACCGGATCGCGGTGATGCGGGCGGGCAATATCGAGCAGATCGGGTCGCCGTCGGAGCTCTACCGCTACCCGCAGACGCCGAGCGTGCGCGATTTCCTCGGCGAGACGCGGCTCCTGCCGGGCCGGATCCTGAAGCGCGAGCCGGACGGACGCGTGACGGTCGAGCTCGACCAGGGCGTGACATGCGTGGTCGCGGGCTCCGACCATACGCGCAGCGCGCCGGCCCACACGAAGTGCCTCGTCGCGGTCCGCCCCGAGCACATCCATGTCGAGCCGGTGGCGACCAAGCCGCATGTCGCGCAGAGCGAGCCGAACGCGCTCGGCGGCGAGATCCTCGCGCTCCTCTTCATGGGCAATTGCTACGAGGCGAGCATCAAGCTCGCCGACGGCACGGCGATGAACGTCACCGTCCCGCCCGGCCCGGAATGGCGCGAAGGCGGACAGGTGCGGCTCAGGCTATCCCCCGAGCACCTGCAGCTCTGGCCGGCGGCAGAGGCGAAGGCATGACGGATCTCGCCCTGCCGCACGCGGCTCGGGCGCGGCTTGCGCCCGAACCGGGGCGCATCCTGTTCTGGGCGCTCGTCGGGCTTGTCGGGTTTCTCGTCCTCTTCCCGCTCGTGGCGCTGGTCGCCACCAGCTTCCAGGTCGGCACGTTCGGCCGCGAGACCACGTTCGGCCTCGCGAACTGGATCGAGCCGTTCCAGAGCCGCCGCCTCGGCGAGGCCCTGTGGAACACGCTCACGCTCAGCATCACGCGGCAGGCCATCTCGCTCACCGTCGCGATCGGGCTCGCCTGGCTGATCGCGCGCACCAACCTGCCCGGCCGGCGCTGGCTGGAGCTCGGCTTCTGGATCGCGCTCTTCATGCCGGCGCTCCCGGTCACCATGAGCTGGGTGCTCCTGGCCGGCGGGCGAAGCGGGCTCATCAACATCTGGCTGAGCGACCTCCTGCCCTTCCTCGACGGGCCGGTGTTCAACATCTATTCCTGGTGGGGGATCGTCTGGGTCCACCTCGTGACGGCGACGATCCCGATCAAGGTCTTCCTGCTCGTCCCGGCCTTCCGGAACATGGATGCCGCGCTCGAGGAGAGCGCGCGGGCCTGCGGCACCGGCCTCGTCCGCACCGTCTGGAAGATCGTCGTGCCGATCATGACGCCCACCCTGGTCGTGACGGCGCTGCTCGGCCTCATCCACTCGATGCAGGCCTTCGAGATCGAGCTCATCCTCGGCACGCCGGCAGGCATCGACGTCTACAGCACGATCATCTACGCCGCGATGAAGCAGGAGCCGCCGCTCTACGGCGTGGCGAGCGTGCTCTCGCTCTCCTTCGTCGCGGTGATCCTGCCGTTCGTGGTCCTGCAGCAATGGTACGTGCGTCGCCATGCCCACGGCGTGATCGGCGGTCGGTTCAGCACGCGGATCCAGGACCTCGGCAGGCTGCGCTGGCCGCTCTTCTCGGTCGTGCTCGGCCTCATCCTCATCATGACCGTGCTGCCGACGATCATGCTCGTGATCGGCAGCTTCATGAAGCTCTTCGGCACCTTCAACATGCCGAGCATCTGGACCACCCGGCACTGGCAGGACGCGCTCGCCCGCTCCGAGCTCGGCCGCGCGCTCGCCAACACGCTGAAGCTCGGCGCCGGATCGGCGCTGCTGGCGATGATCGCCTATTCGCTCGTCGCCTATGCCGCGACCCGGGCCCGCCATATCGGCGGGCGGCTCCTCGACTTCCTGACCTGGATGCCGCTCGTCGTGCCCGGCATCGTCATGAGCATGGGGCTCCTGCAGATGTTCCTGCAGGTCGGCCCGCTCCGCGCGATCTACGGGACGATGTGGGCGCTCATCCTTGCCGTGGTGATCGGCAGCATGACGATGGGCGTCCAGATCATCCGCGGCATGCTCCTGCAGCTCAACGCCGAGCTCGAGGAAGCGTCCTGGACGAGCGGCGCCTCGCGGCTGCGCACCTTCTTCAGGATCGTGCTGCCGCTGGTCGCGCCGTCGGTCATCGTGGTCGGCCTGCAGGTCTTCGCGACGGCGGTCTCCGTCGTCAGCATCGTCGTCCTGCTCGGCACCGGGCCGACCCAGCCGCTCTCCATCCTGCAGCTCGCCTATCTCGATTCCGGCAAGTTCGAGCCGGCCACGATCATCGGCCTGCTCATCCTCGCCATCGCCGTGAGCTCGGCCGTGCTGGCCCGGGCGGTGAGCGACCGGTTCGTGCTCTCCAAGGGGTGATGCACGCGGGGATCCAACCAAAGGAGATACGGATCATGCTCTCTCGACGCCGCTTCCTCGCGGCCACCGGCGGACTGGCCGCCTTCGCGGCGCTTCCGAAAGACGGCCGGGCGCTTGCCGCCGAGAGCCCGGAATTGGAGGCGGCGGTCGCGGCCGCGAAGGGGCAGACGCTGAACATGATCGTCGACCCCGCCGACGCCTATCGCGAGGTGATCGGGATCTTCTCGCGGAAATTCCCGGAAATATCCGTCCAGGCGAGCGTGATGCACCCGAGCGACGCGGCGCCGCGGGTCATCAGCGAGCAGAAGAACGGCGTCTACGCCTGGGACGCCTGGTGGGGCACCTGCACCAACATGAACAGCGTGGCAACGCCCGCCGGCATCCTGGCGCCGATCACCGATTCGCTGCTCCTGCCGGAGGTCTCCGACGTCTCAAACTGGCGGCGTCCGGACATGCTCTACACGTCGGACAAGGGCGACTTCGTCTTCGTCCACACGCTCTCGCTCATCAACCAGGGCGCCTATGACGCCGACCAGGTGCCGGGCGGCGACCTGTCGCTCGACGAGCTGCTCGACCCGAGCCTCAAGGGCAGGATCTCGATCCGGATCCCGAACCGCCCGCATGGCGGCTCGCTGATGCTCGCGCAGATCGCCCACGAGAAGGGCTTCGATTTCGTGGAGAAGCTGCTGACGACCATGGACCCGGTCTATGTCGACAACGACCGGCAGAACACGATGTCGGTGATGCGCGGAGACAGCGCGGTCGGGATCGGCACCGCCGAGGATACGCTCTACGAGTGCCACAAGGGCGGCGGCTGCGCGAACGTGAAGCCGTTCCCGACCGCCGACATGCAGGCGCGCGGCGTCTCCGTGTTCAAGAACCGCCCGAACCAGGCGGCGGCCACGGTCTGGGTGAACTGGCTCCTGAGCCGGGAGGGCCAGGAGGCCTATGTCGCCGAATGGGCGAAGGGGAGCCCGAACGGCGCGGTGTCCATGCGCAAGGACGTGGCGCCCGCTCCGGGCCATGCCGAATCGCTGCCGGACACCGACCACATCGATCGCTACGCGCCGGTCTCCTACGACCGCGGGCGGGAGGAGGTCCAGGCCATCATCCAGCTCTACAAGAAGGTCGCCGGCTGACAGGCGGGGACGCTGTCCGGCCCCGGGGGGCGGGGCCGCCGAAATACGAGGGAATTGGAGGGTACCAGAGATGATGGTAGATCGCAGGAAGTTCCTCGCCGGCACCGCCGGGCTCGCCGCCGCAGCGACGTTCGGGCTGGGCGGCCGGTCGCCCGCCTTGGCCGAGGGAAGCGCGGACTGGGACGCCGCCGTCGCGGCGGCGAAGGGGCAGTCGCTCAACCTGATCATGGATCCGTTCGACGCGCACGCCAAGGTCGTCGACGTGTTCAAGGAGAAGTTCCCGGACATCAACGTCCAGGCGAACGCCATCCATGCCAGCGACGCCGCGCCGAAGGTCATCACCGAGCAGAAGAACGGGCTCTACAACTGGGATACCTGGTGGGCGGTCTGCTCGAACATGAACAACGTGGCGACGCCTGCGGGCGTGCTGGTGCCGATCGACGAGTTCTTCGTGCTGGACGAGGTGAAGGACAGGTCGAAGTGGCGGCTGCCGGACATGATGTACACGTCCGACCGCGGGAACTTCGTGTTCGTCCACACGCACTTCCTGATCAATTACGGCGCCTATGACGTCGACCAGGTGCCCGGCGGCGTGCTCACGCTCGACAACATCCTCGACCCGTCGCTCAAGGGGAAGATCGCGATCCGCGTTCCGAGCCGGCCGCACGGGGGCGCGATGATGCTCGCCCAGATCGCCAGGATGAAGGGCATCGGCGAGGTGGAGGCGATCCTCACGAAGATGGAGCCGGTGTTCGTGGACAACGACCGGCAGAGCACGATGTCCATCATTCGCGGCGACAAGGCGGTCGGCATCGGGACGTCCGAAGAGGCGCTCTTCCAGTGCCACGACAGCGGCGGCTGCGCGAACGTCAAGAAGTTCCCCGTCTCCGTCCTGCATTCGCGCGGCATCTCGGTGTTCAAGAACGCGCCGAACCCGGACGCCACCCGGATCTGGGTGAACTGGCTCCTCAGCAAGGACGGCCAGGAGACCTTCGTGCGCGAATGGGCGAAGAGCAATCCCGGCGGCGCGCTCTCGAACCGCGTCGACGTCGACCCCGATCCGAAGCACGTGGAATCGGTCCCGGATTTCGATCATGTCGGCGAGTACGTCGCGGTCGCGATGGACAGCGGCTGGAAGGACCTCAAGCAGGTGATCGACCTCTACAAGAAGGTCGCCGGCTGAAACCGCGGGGACCGGACTTTCCGGATGCCGGTCCGGATCCGGCGAGGGAGAAGAACCCCTCCCCCTAGGGGGAGGGGGATGGATCGCCGGGCCAGGCCCCGGCGACGACAGAGAGGGACGGCGACAGAGACGGCTGACGACAGAGAAGACGGGCCGGCGCCCTATTCCGCCGCGAGCGGCCGCCGGATCCCGGCCAGGATGCGCTTCAGGCGCTGCGGCGTGATCGGAAGCTCCGTGATCGCGCCCGGAATGCCGATCGCCTCGTCGACCGCCGAGGCGATGACCGCGCCGACCGCCGCGATGCCGCTCTCGCCCGCACCCTTGATGCCGAGCGGATTGCACGGGCTCGGCGCGTCCTCGGTGAGGAGGATCTCGACCTCCGGCACTTCGCTCGCGGTCGGTATCAGGTAGTCGGCGAAGGTGACGGAGAGCGGGTCGCCGGTCTCGCTGTACCGGAACTCCTCGTAGAGCGCGCCGCCGAGCCCCTGCGCGAAGCCGCCCGCGATCTGGCCGTGGACGAGCATGGGGTTGATCGCCCGCCCGATGTCGTACCCGACGAGCATCCGCTCGACGGCGACGCCGCCGGTCTCCGGATCGACCTTCACCACGGCCATCTGCACGCCGTAGGGATAGGTCTGGTGCTCGGTGTCGAACCAGCCGTCCGAGGACAGCCCGGGCTCGCGCCCGTTGCGGAGCTTCGCGGAAGGGGCGAGGTTGCGTGCGATCTCGCCGAGCGCGACGGACGGGCCGCTTTCGATGTCGGTCCGCACGACCCGCCCGGCGACGATGTCGAGCGCCTCGATCGGCGCCTGCATCATCTCGGCCGCGACGTCGAGGGCCTTCGCCCGCACCCTGGCGGCGGCCGCCGCCGTCGCGTTCGCCGTCATCACGGTGGCGCGCGAGGCATGGGCGCCGAGGCCGTATTCAATCCTGTCCGTGCGTCCGTGCGTCACGCGGATGCGGTCGTAGTCGACCCCGAGCGTCTCGGCGCAGACCTGCGCGACGACGGTCTCGAAGCCCTGCCCGACCGAAGCCCCGCCGGTGACGACTTCGACGGCGCCCGTCGTGTCGACGATCACCCGCGCCCCGTCGGTCGGACCGAGCCCGCTCTTTTCGACGAACACGGCGAGGGCGGCGCCCACCATCTCGCCGGCCGCGCGCCGGCGCGCCATGTCGGCCTGGACCTCGTCCCAGCGGAACGCGGCGAGCGCCTTGTCGAGGAGGAGCGCATAATCGCCGGAATCGTAGACCACGTTCTCGCCGAGGGCGGCGAGCGGGCGGGCGAACGGCATCTCTTCCTTGGCCAGGAAGTTCCGGCGCCGCACGTCGACCGGGGAAAGCCCGAGACGGCGTCCGATCTCGTCCATGACCCGCTCGCGCACGAAATTCGTCTCGTAGCGCGAGGGCGAGCGGTAGGTCGCGGCCGGCGTCTTGTTGGTGAGGCGGAAGTGGCCGCGCGCCCGGTAGACCGGAAGCCGGTACGGCCCCGGCAGCAGGCCGCAGGTGGAATCGGCGACGCGGGTGCCGTGGGTCCGGATATAGGCGCCCTGGTCGTGGAAGAACTCGTTGTCGATCGCGAGCAGCCGCCCCTCGGCGTCGACCGCGGCCCGGATCCTGTGGCGCTGCTGGCGCGAATGGTTCGTCGCCATCAGGTGCTCGCGCCGGTCCTCGATCCACTTGACCGGGCGGCCGAGGCGCATCGCGGCCATCAGGACCAGGATGTCCTCGGGATAGAGCTCGCCGCGCACGCCGAAGCCGCCGCCGACATGCGATTCGTAGAGATGGATGCCCGTGACGTCGCGCCCGAGCATGCGGCCGAGCGAATCCCGGTTCTTGTGCGGCACCTTGGCCGCGCCGTGCAGCTCGAGCACGTCGCGCGCCGCATCGTAGCGGCCGATCGCGCCGCGCGTCTCCATCGGAACGCCGGTGTGCCGGCCGACCGAGAGGTCGAGCTCGACGACGAGATGCGCTGCCGCGAAGGCGGCGTCGATGTCGCCGTAATCCTGGCGGACGAGCGTGGCCTCCGTGCTGCGCCCCGGCGAGAACTCGCCGGGCGGCGCGTCGGCGGCGAGGACGACCGGCAGCTCCTCGTATTCGACGGCGACGAGGTCGGCGGCGTCCTCCGCGACATAGGCGCTCTCGGCGAAGACCGCCGCGACCGGATCGCCCACATAGCGGACCGCCTCGCGGGCGAGGACGTGCTGCCGGTAGGGCGCGAGCTTCTCGTTCGGACCTTCGCGGAAATCGACGGGCGAGGCGTCCGGGATGTCGGCCGCGGTCCAGACGGCGACGACCCCGGGCAGCGCCCTTGCCGCCTCGGCGTCGATCGAGACGATGCGGGCATGCGCCATGGCGGAGCGCACGATCCGCATGTGGAGCTGATGGGGGAAGTTGATGTCGGCCGCGAAGCGGCCCCGGCCGGTCACGAGCGGAGGATCCTCCAGCCGGGGCAGCGACTTCCCGATGATGCCGCGTTCCGCCATCACGCTTGCGCCAGCCCGTCGCGCACCGCCTTCACCGCCTTGATGATGTTGGCGTAGCCGGTGCAGCGGCAGAGATTGGAGGAGAGCAGGTCGATCAGCTCTTCGTCGCCGATGTCGGGGCGCTTCCGCAGCACGCCGGCGGCGAGCATCAGGAAGCCCGGCGTGCAGAAGCCGCATTGCAGCGCGTGGTGGTCGATGAAGCTCTGCTGGAGCGGATGGAGCTCGTTTCCGTTTGCCAGCCCCTCGACGGTCCGGATGTCCCGCCCCTCGCACTGGATGGCGAACATGAGGCAGGAGCGCACCGGCTCGCCGTCGAGCAGGATGGTGCAGGCGCCGCAGACGCCGTGCTCGCAGCCGGCATGCGTCCCCGTCTGGCCGCAATCGTCGCGGATCGCGTCGACCAGCGTCTTGCGCGGCTCGACGCGGATGGCGTGCCGCTGGCCGTTGACGGTCAGCGTGAGGTCGACCTTTTCGTTCATGAGCGGGCTTCGATCTCCGTGCGCGGCCGCGCTTGCCTGTGCGCCATGGCGGCCGAGAGCGCGCGGCGCACCACCGTTTCCACGAGCTCGCGACGGTAGGTCCCGTCGGTCGCATGATCCTCGAGCGGGTCGATCACCGCGGCCGCCTTCGCCGCCGCGGCGCGGAACGCCGCTTCGTCCGGCGCCCGGCCGACGAGCGCCGCCTCCGCCTCCGCGATCCGGCGCGGATGCTCCTCGGCGCCGCCGACGCCGATCCGGGCCTCGCCGACCACGCCGCCTTCCAGCCTCAGCGTGGCGAGCGCCATGCCGAGCGCGAAATCGCCCGCCCGGCGGCTGAACTCGTAGAAGCCCCAGAGGCTGTCGGCGGGCAGGAGCGGCAGCCTCGCCTCGACCAGCATCTCGCCGGGCCCGATCGCGGTCGCCATGACGCCCTGGAAATAGTCCTCGACGCCGACGCTGCGCGTTCCATCCGCGCTGCGGATCACGAATTCCGCGCCGAGCGTCGCCGCGACGAGGCACCATTCGGACGCGGGGTCGGCATTGGCGAGGCTGCCGCAGAACGTCCCGCGCGTGCGGATCGGATAATGCGCGATGTGCGAGGCGACCTCCGCGAGGAGCCCGTCGAGCGGCGGGCAGCCGAGCGGCGCCTGGAGATCGGCATGGCGGACGAGGGCGCCGATCGCGAGCCGGCCATCCTCGACGCGGGTGCGGGCGAGCTCCGGAATCGCGTTGATGTCGACGAGATGCGGCGGATAGGCGAGGCGCAGCGCCATCATCGGCACGAGGGTCTGCCCGCCGGCGAGGATGCGTCCGTCCTCCTCGGCGACCTCGGCGAGGATCGCGAGCGCCTCGTCAAGCGTCGTCGGCCGGTGATACTTGAAGGGAGCTGGCTTCATCGCAATCCTTGGGCTCCGGTGCGCCGGCGCGGGCAGGAACGGGCCGGACCCGAATTCCGTCCCGTCGAGTGCGACGGCGTACCTATTTTTGTAAAATGAACTATTTCGGAACAGCGCGTCAAGGGCGGCGAACGGCTCTCCGCCCTGTCGTCGGCGCGCGATCGCGGCTGCGCCGATCGGGGATTCCGATCGCGCGGGCGGGTCACGCCGCGGCGGACGTCGAACGCGACAGGAGCCGGGCGATCGCCGGGCCGGCGAGGAGGACGAAGAGGAAGCGGGCGATCTGCATCGCCATCACGAAGGAGATGTCGACGCCGGTCGAGGCGGCGATGATGGCGACCGAATCGGCGCCGCCGGGGCTGGTGGCGAGATAGGCCGTGAGCGGGTCGATGTCCGCCACGAAAACGAGGCCCATCGCGAACACGCCGCAGAGCGCGATCAGCGCGAGGCTGAAGGCGAGGACGCGCGGCAGGATCCGCCCCGCATGGGCGACGAGTTCGGGCGTGAAGCGGGTGCCGATTCCCCAGCCGATCAGGGCATAGCTGAGGGCGAGCAGCCAGGGCGGCAGGACGATCGGCATCAGGTCGGTCGTCTTGACGGCGAGGCCGATCGCGAGCGGCACGATCAGCGCCCCGCCCGGTATCCGCAGGCGCTGCCCCAGCCAGGCGCAGGCCTGCGCGAGCGCGAAGGTGGCGAGGACCGGGAGCCAGGGCAGGTCCGGCAGCCAGTCCATCTGCGCGCCCGAGGCGCCGGCATGGCCGCCGGCGAGCCGGGCCACGAGCGTCGCGATGACCGCGCAGCACACGACGCGCAGGTACTGCATGATAGCGACCAGGCGCATGTCGGCGCCGTAGGATTCCGACATCAGCGTCATGACCGCGGCGGCGCCGGGCGAGGACCCCCAGATCGCCGTGGTGCCCGGCAGCATGCGCCCGCGGGACATCAGCCAGCCGAGGCCGCTCGCGGCGACGACCGTCGACAGCGTTCCGGCCAGGAAGATGGGCCAGCTCCCCAGGATCTCCCCGAAGATCGAGGCGGGCAGGTTGTCGGCGATCATCAGCCCGACAATGCCCTGCGCGGCGACGAAGGCCGGCGGCGGCAGCCGGAGCGTGCCCCCGGCCGCCGCCATGGCGATTGCCGCCGCCATCGGCCCGAGAAGGAGGGCGGCCGGCAAATGGAGCGATTCGAGCGCGACGACCAGCACCGCCGAAAACGCGACAAGCACCGCCCAGCGCGCCGCGGGCGGCCAGCCGCCCGGGCGCGGGCGCCACGCGCGATCGGGTGTCTTCCGGCCCTCCTGCAAGGCTCAGCCCGTCCGCCCGCCGGCCGCGCGGAAGGCTGTCTCGGAATCGGGCATGCGGGAACCTCGTCTTCGGAGCGGGCGCTCGGGCCGCGGCCGGGGCGCCCGAGGCAGGGCGGGTCGTTGCGAGGGTGGTCGTCTCGGACTGCTTATTTGAGCAGGGCGCACCAAAGGTCAACGCGCTTGAGCGACGCCCCCGTCGGCGTCTGTACAAATTTTTGCACACCCGGTTGACCGCGCCATGCCGAACGGCGAGGCTGCGGGTCGAGGTGATGTCGTCCTGCGGCTCTCCCGAGGCGCAAAGCCGGCTCGGAGCCCTGCGCGGATGTCTTCCCGGCTGCGCCACGATCGAGGAGAAGGCGGATGAACAAAATTTGGAAGGGCATTCTCTGCGGCGCCGCCCTGCTCGCGGCCGGGGCGACCTCCGCTTCGGGCCAGGGCATCGAGGACTTCTACAAGGGAAGGGACCTGACCGTCCTGATCGGCTATGCGCCGGGTGGCGGCTACGACGCCTATGCGCGCCTTCTCTCGCAGTTCATGGGCGCCCACCTGCCCGGCGGCCCGACCCTCGTGCCGCAGAACATGCCGGGCGCCGGGAGCCTGAAATCGGCCACCTATCTCTTCGGCGTCGCCCCGAAGGACGGCTCGGTGATGGGTACCTTCGCCCAGCAGCTCGCCGTCGCGCCTCTCCTCGGCGATGCGCCGTTCGACGCCCGCCAGTTCACCTGGATCGGCAGCGTGGCCGGCGAGGTGAGCGTCTGCGCCTATTCCACGGCCTCCCCGGTGAAGAGCTGGGAGGACATGAAGACGATACCGCACAAGGTCGGCGGCGAGGGCCGCGGCTCGGACGTCGATGCGCTTTCGCTGACCCTGAAGAACCTGTTCGGCGCCAAGCTCGAGGTCATCACCGGCTATCCGGGCACGACCGACATGATGCTCGCGGTCGAGCGCGGCGAGATCGACGGCGTGTGCGGCATCTCCTACGGCTCGCTGAAGAGCCGCTTCGCGAACCTCCTCGACGAGGGCAAGGTCCACGTCATCCTGCAGGCGGGGCTCAAGGGCGCGCCCGACCTCACGGTCCCGAACGCGGCGGATCTCGCGGAGACGACCGAGGAGAAGCAGATCATCCGCTTCATCCTCGCCCCGAACGTCATGGGGCGGCCCTATGCCGCCCCTCCGGGCATTCCCGCCGAGCGGGCCGAAGCGCTCCGGACCGCCTTCGACGCGACGATGAAGGACCCCGATTTCCTCGCCAAGGCGGCGAGCCTGCGGCTCGAGGTGAGCCCCGTCACCGGCGCGGAGATCGCCGGCCTGCTGGAGGAGATCTACGCGACGCCGAAGGCGGTCATCGAGAAGGCGGCCGAGGTCTCCGGCGCGAAGGAGGGCTGAGCCGGGAGGGGCGCGGGAAGGCGCCGCCGCTCCGCAGCGGCGCTAGCGCCGCTCCGCGGCGTCGAGCCGGGCCTTCCAGTGCAGCCAGGAGCGCTCGACCGGCGAGGCGCGGATGACGCCCGCGAGCGCGCGCTCCCCGGCCGTCAGCGCGTCGAGGCGGCCGAGCTGCATGGCCTGGCTCTGCACCGCCGCGTTCGCGGCCGAATGCACGGCCCGGAACACCATCTCGCGGAGGCTCCGCCCGACCACGGTCGCGCCGTGCCGGCGCATCAGTACCAGCCAGTGCGGCCCGAGCGCGCGGGCGAGCGAGGCGCCCTCCTCGGGCCTGGTGAGCAGCAGGTTGGTGTCGCCGAACTCGTGCTGGCTGTCCCAGAACGGCGCCTCCTCGCCGATCACCGCGCCGAGCTGGGAGACCGGCACGAGCGGCGTGCCGGCGACGCAGAAGGGCAGGATCGCGGGCGCATGGTGGTGGCAGATCGCGCTCACGTCGGGGCGCGCCCTGTAGATCTCCGAATGGATCACGACCTCGGAATAGAGCGGGCGGTCGGACGCGCCGACCAGGCTGCCGTCGAGGTCGAATTCCAGGATGTCGCCGGCCTGGACGACGATCGGGGGCAGCGCGCAGGACAGGAAGAACCGGCCGGGATCCGCCGGGTGGCGGACGCTGACATGGCCGAACGCGTCGAGGACGTCCTCGTTCACGAGCAGGCGGTTGGCCACCGCGAGCTCCTCCTTCAGGCCCGCAAGGTCGGCTTCGGCGCCTGCCTGGTCCTTGGAAAGCGCATCAGGCACGGCCGGACGCTCCATTGATGAGGGCGATGATGTCGGCCGGCGAGACCGGCGCCTGGGCGATCCGGACGCCGTAGGGCGAGAGCGCATCCTCGACCGCGGAGATGATGGCCGCCGGCGTCGGGATGACCCCGGATTCGCCGACGCCCTTCACGCCGAGCGTGTTGAGCGGCGAGGGGGACTGGCGGTGCAGGATCTCGATCTCGGGGATCTCGGTCGCGGTCACGAGCAGGTACTCGCCGAAATTGGTGGTGACGGGCTGCGCCTCGGCATCGAAGCCCATCCACTCGAACAGCGCGTTGCCGATGCCGTGCACGATGCCGCCGACGACCTGGCCGTCGACGATCATCGGGTTGATCATCCGCCCGCAATCGTGCGCGAGCGTGAAGCGGGTGACCGTCACGGCGCCCGTGTCGACGTCGACCTCCACCTCCGCGACCGCGCTCCCGCTCGAGAACGCCATGTCGTGCACGATCACGTGCTCCTCGGCCTCGAGCCCAGGCTCCAGATCGCCCGGCAGCTTGTAGCCGGGGGAGCCGTCGAGCGCCCGGGCGATCGCGCCGAGCGCGATGCCGTGCTCCGAGACGCCCTTGAGCGCCACGCGCGTGCCGACGATCTCGAGGTCGTCCTCCGCCACCTCGAGCATCGCGCTCGCGGCCTTGAGGATCTTCTTCCGCACCTTCATTGCGGCGGCGTGCGCCGAGTTGCCGGCCATCACCGCCTGGCGGCTGTTGAAGCCGCCGAAGCCGAGATTGATCGCCGCGGTATCGCCCGTCGTCACCGACACGTTCGCCATGTCGCCGCCGAGCTGGTCCGCGACGATCTGCGCGAGCATCGTCTGCGTGCTCTGGCCCATGGCGGTGGCGCCGGAGGCGACGCGGATCCGGCCGTTCGACGTCACGCGCACCTTGACCGGCTCGAACGGCCCGCGCCCCGTTCCCTCGACGTAGTTCGCGAGGCCGATCCCGATGTGCCGCCCCGCGGCGCGTGCCGCCTCCTGCCGCGCCCTGAAATCGGCCCAGCCGGTCTTCGCCAGCACGTCGGCCATCGCCGTCGGAAAGTCGCCGCTGTCGAGCGCCACGAAGGTGCCGCCGCGGAGCTTGAGCGGCTTCTCGCACGGCATCTGATCGGCGTGCACCAGGTTGCGCCGCCGGACCTCCGCGCGGTCGAGGCCGAGTTCGCGCGCGACGCGGTCGAGCAGCCGCTCCATCACGAAGGTCGCCTGCGGCTGGCCGGCGCCGCGGATCGGCGTGACCGGAACCTTGTTGGTGAGCGCGAGCTTCACGTCGAGCCGGTAGGCCGGCACGTTGTAGGGGAGCGGCACCGTGACGGCGGACCCGTAGGGCACGTTGACGCCGCGGGCGGTATAGGCGCCGTGGTCGTGGATCAGCGATCCGCGGATGCCGAGAATCCGGCCGTCGCCGTCGATTGCGATCGCCATGTCCCAGTACTGGTCGCGCTCCTGCGTGGTCGCGACGAAATGCTCCCGCCTGTCCTCGATCCATTTCACCGGCCGGCCGAGCAGGATCGAGGCGAGCGGGACCACGATCTCCTCCGGATAGAAGACGAGCTTCGGTCCGAAGCCGCCGCCGAGATCGGGCGCCACCACCCGGACCTCCTCGTCGTCCCTGCCGAGCAGCGCGCAGATGAGCCGCTTGGCGGGATGCGGGGTCTGGGTGGAGCTCCACACCGTCAGCCGGTTTCCGATCGGGTCGTGGGCGGCGACGACCCCCCGGCACTCCATCGAATGCGCGACGCCGCGGTGCTGCCAGAAGCTCTCCCGCAGGACATGCGGCGCCCGTGCGAAGGCCTGGTCGATGTCGCCATAGGCCATGTCGAAGGCGGCGACGAGGTTGTGCGGCTCGCGGGAATGGACGCGCGGCGCGTCGTCCGCGAGCGCGTCCCGGCAGTTCTCCGCGACCGGAAGCGGATCGTAGTCGATCTCGACCAGGGCGGCCGCATCCTCGGCGACGTAGCGGGAGGCGGCGACCACGATCGCGACCGGCTCGCCGACATGGACGACCTCGTCGGAGGCGAGCACCGGCC
Organism: Propylenella binzhouense; assembly: GCF_009866965.1. Taxonomy (GTDB): domain Bacteria; phylum Pseudomonadota; class Alphaproteobacteria; order Rhizobiales; family Afifellaceae; genus Propylenella; species Propylenella binzhouense. The sequence continues at coordinate 56,406 of NZ_SPKJ01000016.1, forward strand.
TGTCCACCTCCAGCCGGTAGCTCGGGCTCGGCAGACCGACGACGAGGCGTTCCGCCGTGAGATGGGGCACGAGATCGCCCGCCGTGAAGACCGCGACCACCCCGGGCACCGCCGCCGCGGCTGCCGTGTCGATGCCGCGGATCGCGGCATGGGCATGCGGGCTCCGCACGAATGCCGCCTCGAGCATGCCGGGGAGGTGGATGTCGTCGACGAAGCGCGCGCGTCCGCGCAGCAGCGCGTCGTCCTCGATCCGGGGGACCGCCTTGCCGACCATGCCGCCCGGATTCATGCCCGCGCCTCCCGCAGACGCGCCGCCGCGTCGAGAGCCGCCGCGATGATGTCGCGGTAGCCGGTGCAGCGGCAGATATTGCCGGAGAGCGCGACCTTGAGCTCGGCTTCGCTCGGCTCCGGATTTTCCGCCAGATACTCGACCAGCGTGGCGAGGATCCCCGGCGTGCAGAAGCCGCATTGCAGCCCGTGATGGTCCTTGAAGGCCTGCTGCAGCGGGTGGAGCGCGTCCTCGCCCGGTGCGAGCCCCTCGATGGTGGCGACCTCGCGGCCGTCCGCCTGGACGGCGAGCATCAGGCAGGAGCGCACGGCGAGGCCGTCGACGAGGACGGTGCAGGCGCCGCAGACGCCGTGCTCGCAGCCGACATGGGTTCCGGTGAGCTCGACCGCATGGCGCAGGAAGTCCGCGAGCGTGAGCCGCACCTCGACCTCCCGGTCGTGGCGGCTTCCGTTGACGGAGACCGAGATCGCCCGTCGTTCCGATCCTTGCATCGTCTCCGTTGCTCCGCTCAATGGATCGCTGCCGCGGCGATGCCGGCCGCCCGGGCGAGCGCGCGCCGCGCCATGACCGGCGCGAGATGCCGGCGATAGCTCGCCGGCACCAGCGCATCCCCCATCGCCTCGAGCTCGGCGCAGGGCCGGCAGAGCTCGGCGAAAAGCTCTTCCGAGGGAGTCTCGCCGGCGAGCGCAGCCTCGATCGCGGAGAGCCGGGTCGGCACCGGCTCGAGGCCGCCGAGAACGAGGGCGGCCCTGCCGATCCGCCCGTCGTCGCGGAAGGCGAGCAGTGCGGCCGCCGAGACGATGGCGAAATCGCCGTGCCGGCGGGCATATTCGGCGAAGCCGAATCCGTGGCCGGCGGGCCAGGCCTCGAAGACGATCTCCGTCACGATTTCGTCGAGGCCGGTGGCGGGCGTCATGTAGCCGAGCGGGAACTCGGAAAACGGGATCGCGCGCGTTCCGCCCGGCCCCGCCACCGTCACCGTCGCGTCGAGCGCGGCGCAGACCGTCACCAGCTCGGCGGACGGGTCGAGATGCGACAGCGAGCCCCCGATCGTGCCGCGGTTGCGGGTCTGGAGATGGCCGACATGGGCGAGCGCCGCGGGAATGATCGGGAGCTTCGCCGCGAGCAGGGCGGAGCGTTCGAGATCGCGCTGGCGCGTCATCGCGCCGATCCGGACGGTCCTCCCCTCCGCCTCGACATGCGCGAGCCCGGCGACCTTGTTGAGATCGATCAGGTGGTCCGGCAGGACGAAGCGCATGTTCAGCATCGGCATCAGCGACTGCCCGCCCGCGAGGAGCTTCGCGTTCTCGAGCGTCCCGAGCAGCGTGACGGTCTCTGCGAGGGTGCGGGGATCGTGATAGCGGAATGGCGGCGGCTTCATCGGCGGCCGTGAACCTCTCTCCAGCGACGCGCCAAGACTAGCCCGGCTGACCTAAAAGGCAACACGAATCCCAGAAATATGACAGGCGGCGTTCTCCCTCCGCGGCGTCTCCGGTCTCCCGCGCGAGGGTGCGGTCCCGACCCGCGATGCAGGTGGGCGCGGCGCCCGGCCTGCGGCTAGGCCCGCCCGAACAGCCGCTTCAGCGAATCCCGGAGCGCGGCGAAGATGAGGGAGAAGCCGGAGATCGGCTTGGCGGCCGGCTTCGGCGCGCGGGGCGATGCGGCTGCCGGGGCGGCGACCGGTGCCGGCGCTGCCGGCTTCGCCGGTCCGGGGGCGGCAGGTGCCGGTGCTTCGGGCAGGTCCGCAGCCGCGCCGG